>JAATGH010000294.1 GCA_015654745.1 Enterobacterales bacterium | reverse complement strand
TGTTGCAGAGATGCCAGGACTTCTTTCTGGTCATTACCAATACTCGATAAGATCCCCAGGCCGGTAATCACTGCACGTTTCATTTAATACCTCTTGTATTTATATATGAGATTCTGTGACGCACTTTAGCGTACAGTTGTAAGCTGAACAAGTCCGATCAGACGATGTTTGCGAAATTTGCGCCATAAGGCACGCCTCGTTAGAATCCATATACTTCCTGACAAATGAGCCTCTAGCCTTGAATCGCGCCCCGATCCGTAATGCCGTACTCAACTGGAATGAAGACGGTACACCTGTATCCCGACATTTTGATGACGTTTATTTTTCCGATCAAGACGGTCTCGAGGAGACCCGACATGTTTTTTTGGCCGCAAACGCTTTGCCCGCGCGTTTCATTAACCATCCACGCCCAGTGTTCGTCGTGGCGGAAACCGGCTTCGGCACCGGACTTAATTTTCTCACCTTGTGGCAAGCGTTTGATGATTTCAGACGACGCTATCCCGCCAGCCGGCTAAAACGGCTGCATTTTATCAGTATCGAGCAGTTTCCTTTACGGGTGGATGACGCGGCGTTGGCTCATGCTCATTGGCCCGAGCTGGACACACCCGCCGCCGCATTACGCCAACAGTGGCCATTACCCACCTCGGGATGCCATAGACTGATCCTGGGCGGGAATTCCGTAACGCTGGACCTCTGGTACGGCGAGGTCAACGCCCTGTTACCTACCATGGACACCAACCTGGCCGGCCAGGTGGATGCATGGTTTCTCGACGGTTTTGCCCCAGCCAAGAACCCTGCGATGTGGAGTGAAGGGTTGTTTCAGGCCATGGCGCGATTTGCCCGGCCGCAGGGCACCTTCGCCACCTTCACCGCCGCCGGATTCGTGCGGCGCGGCTTACTGCAGGCCGGATTCAACGTCGCCAAGCTCCCGGGTTTCGGCCGGAAGCGGGAAATGTTGGCCGGCGAACGGAGCCCCCTCGTCCATCCCGTCGAGGTTGCCGCCACGTGGTCTGGCGGCGACGCCACCGCCCCTTGCTACCGGCGCCGCGCCGCCGACCGTCCTCAAGAGGTGGCGATTATCGGTGGCGGCATTGCCGGAGCGCTTAGCGCCATGGCTTTGCAGCGACGCGGCGCCCAAGTCACTTTATACTGTGCCGATAAGGCTCCGGCGCTGGGAGCATCGGGCAATCGACAAGGCGCCCTGTATCCTCTGCTGAATAATGAAGATGATGAATTATCGCTATTTTTTGCCAATGCATTCCCTTTCGCCGTGGCGGCCTATCAAGAGTTCGCTCGCCAAGGCATGGAATTTGAACATCAGTGGTGCGGCGTAACGCAGTTGGCTTATGACCAACGTTCCCAAGGCAAACAACGCCAAATTCTGGCGGCGGACTGGCCCGAGGAACTGATCCGGTCCGTAGCCCAAGGCGAGATGGCGGCACTAACCGGTCTGGAAACCGGTTGCGACGGCGCCACTTATCCGCTGGGTGGCTGGCTCAATCCGCAACAGCTTACCGCCGAAATATTGCGGTTGGCGCAAGACCAGGGCTTGACGTTACATTATCACCATGACGTGCAAGGTCTCACCGGCGATGCGCGCGGCTGGGTACTCAACTTCGCCCACGGCGGCGCGGCCCACAACGCCACGGTAGTGCTGGCGAATGGTCATCGGCTGCTACAGTGGCCCATCACCGCCCCGCTGCCGCTGACCAATGTGCGCGGCCAGGTAAGCCATATTCCCGCGGTGGCCGCCCTGGCTCCCTTGAAGCAGGTGCTTTGCTATGACGGCTACCTGACTCCCGCCAGCCCGGGATTTCAGACGCATTGTCTGGGCGCCAGCGCCCGCCGCGATGACGATAACCTTGAATACCGCCCACAAGAGCAACAACAGAATCGCGACCGGCTGCTGGCTTGCCTGCCAAATCAACCCTGGACGTTATCGGTGGATATCGATGCGGCCCAGGCGCGCTGCGGCGTGCGCAGCAGCGCGCGGGATCATTTGCCCATGGTGGGCAATGTCCCTGATTATGACGCCACCCTGCGGGTTTATGGTGATTGGGATCAGCAACGCGCCGCCGGCGTGCCCGTTGCAAATGCACCGGTTCATGACAATCTGTTTATGCTGGGAGGCTTGGGTTCACGCGGCTTATGCACCGCGCCTTTGGCGGCGGAAATCCTGGCGGGGCAGATTTTTGGCGAACCACTACCGCTCAGCGTTGAACAGTCGGCGGCGCTAAGCCCGAACCGGTTTTGGATCAGAAAACTGATCAAAGGCCGGCCGCTGTAAAATCGATTCGCCGGCGCCAGGGCGCGTCCGGCGCGCTGGATCCCGGCAGCGCGTTTTTGGTATACAGATTTGCAGCTTCACCGATCGCATTAGGCTCACGGATTATTGGTATGATATCTATTTTGAATAATCCGTATTTTAGCGGAATTAGCCGCACATTTGTGACGCAATGAAGGCGATCGGCGGCAGTCTTTGAGGAAGATTTGAAAAAGTTGGATGACGGCTTTCCTCCTGGCATACCAATTATATCTCAATGTTATTTAAGTATTTTTCATTTTTATAGCGATAATTATCGCGTTCATTTACCCCCCGACACCCGTCCTAATTGTGATATCTATCGCATATAACAAAAATCATAAAGCCTTTAACCGAATTTGGAATTTCTCTTGGCCAACGTCCTACCTAAACTAACGGCGTTCAACAGGTTATTCCTGCGTTTTCCCTGGAGAGTTACAATGACAGAAATAAGAAAGCTCACAACATGGCAAAAAATGGGTTTTGGTATGGGTGATGCCGCTTGCGGTATTGTTTATTCATCCGTCACAATGTTCCTGACCTATTTTTATACCGATATTTACGGTATTTCAGCCGCCGCGGTCGGAGTGATGTTTTTGGTCACTCGCGTGCTTGATGCCGTATCAGATCCATTGACCGGCCTATTAGCCGATCGGGTGCGGACCCGCTGGGGACATTTCCGCCCCTGGCTGGTTTGGTTTGCCGTTCCTTACGCGGTGATCGCGGTATTGACCTTCACCACACCGGAACTCACCGGTACCGGCAAGCTGGTTTATGCCTATATTACTTATACTCTGCTGATGCTATTTTACACCTTCATTAATATCCCATATTGCTCGCTGGGCGGGGTTATCACCTCCGACGAAAAAGATCGTCTATCCGCACAGTCCTATCGTTTTACCATCTCCTCCGCCGCCGGACTGGTCGTTTCCATTGGCACGCTGTGGCTGGTGGATTTTTTTGGCCGCGGTAATAAACAACTGGGCTACCAGTGCACCATGGCGGTAATGGGCGTACTGGCGGTAATTATGCTTTTTGTGTGTTTCTTCTCCACCCGTGAGCAAATTTACCCGCAGCCTAAAGGTAATGAAAGCGTTCTAAGCGACCTTAAGAATTTATTATCCAACGACCAATGGCGCATCGTAGCCATTATTACGTTTTTTTCCAGCATGGCTGGCGTCATGCGCAGCGCCGCCACACTTTATTATGCCACCTATTTAATGCTTGACCCGCAGCATACCGAACTGACCGGGACTGCGATGAAAACGGCATTTATCACCACCAGCGTTATCGGCACCATACTTGGCGCAATGGCCGCGGGGTTTTTCGCCAAACGTTTTCGCGCAATAAGTATGTTCAAGAACATCAATTTATTATTGGTGGTGATCGGCTTCGTCATGTTTTTCATGCCGCCGAAATGGCTCAGCGTTGTATTCCCACTGTATTTCCTGATCGGATTTTTTCATCAAATGTATCAACCATTCAAATGGAATATGATGGCCAATGCCGCGGATTATGGTGAATGGAAAACCGGCCGACGTATTACCGGCCTCTCTTTCTCCGGCAATCTGTTTGCGTTGAAACTGGGCATGGCCGTCGCCGGCGCGCTGGTCGGATTCTCTCTCGGATGGTTTGGCTACCAGGCCGGCTCACCGACACAAACCACGCTGGCCACCACCGGAATTATCGGATTGCTTACCGTAGGGCCGTCATTATCGTATTTGGTTTTGTACTGGCTCACTCGCTTTTACACGTTGGACGACGCAAAGATGAAGACCATTCAGTCTGAGCTGGCGCGACGCCAACAACCCACCGCGGTCCCGGTAATCGACCCGATCGTTACCGCCGACGCTCCGTTGGTGAATAACCATTAACCCGTTTCGTTTCCGAATAAATATCGAGACGCAAACCAGACTGATCTCAAAGGAGTATAACCGAATGTCTAACGTCTGCTTACCTCCCTGGCGACCGGATATGGGCGATGGAACCTATCAAAATCCCATTCTGCACGCGGATTATTCCGATCCGGATATCGTACGGGTAGGGAAAGACTTTTATCTGGTGGCGTCCAGTTTTAACCATATGCCGGCGCTACCCCTTCTGCATTCAACGGATTTGGTTAACTGGCAAATCGTTAATCATGTATTCCAAAGGTTGGCACTGCCGCCTTATGAGACTTTTGCGCCGGGTAAAGGCGTATGGGCCCCGAGTATCCGCTTTCACGCCGGCCGTTTCTGGGTCTTTTTCAGCACCCCGGACGAGGGGATATTTATGTGCCACGCCACCGATCCGCTGGGCGAATGGTCGGCACCACACTGCTTAAAATCGGCCAAGGGATGGATTGATCCTTGCCCATTCTGGGATGATGACGGCCGCGCCTGGCTGGTGCATGCTTTTGCCTACAGTCGTAGCGGTATCAAACATAAGCTGCAGCTTTGTGAGATGTCCCCAGACGGGTTATCCCTGCTTGACGATGGCAAAATCATTGTTGATGGCAGCGTAAGCTTGCCGACGCTGGAAGGGCCAAAGCTCTACCAGCGCCATGGATGGTACTATATCTTCGCGCCCGCCGGCGGCGTGGCCACCGGCTGGCAAACTGTGCTTCGTTCCCGCAGCCTGCAAGGGCCTTACGAGAGTAAAACCGTATTGCATCAGGGAAACACCGCGGTTAATGGGCCTCATCAGGGCGGCTGGGTTGAGCTACCGGACGGGGAGTGTTGGTTTGTGCATTTCCAGGACGCGGGCGTGTATGGCCGCGTCGTTCATTTGCAGCCCATGCGCTGGCACGATGACTGGCCAACCATCGGTCGGACCACGGATAACGATGGGCCTGGCGAACCGGTGTTACGCTGGCAAAAACCGGCTGGCGTGCTATCCGGCCCGCCCCGGGAACCGCAGGGTTCGGATGATTTTTCATCGGCTCGGCTCGGCCTGCAGTGGCAATGGCAAGCCAATCCGCAGGCCCAATGGTTTCGTTTGGATAATCACGGCCTGACTTTACCGTGTCAGCCGCTGCCGCTGCGTGATGGGCTGCCGTCGTTTTATGATGCAGCCAATTTATTACTGCAAAAATTTCCGGCACGGGAGTTTACCGTCACCAGCGCGATGCGCGCCAGGCTACATAACGATGGCGATCGGGCCGGCGTCACGATCTATGGCGAACGCTATGCTTGTTTAGGCTTAAGCCAGGTTCAAGGCGACTGTTTCTTGACGTGGAACACCGGCTGGGTCGGCGATCGGGGGGAAATAAACACGCAGACCGAATATATTTGCCCCTGGCCGGCTGATGCGATGGCATACTTTCGCATTGCCGTCGGACCGGATGCCCTTTGTACTTTTTATTATGCCAAGGATGACGGTCACTACCACGCCATACCGGAAGTTTTTGCCGCAGGTCCTGGTAAATGGGTCGGAGCCAAGGTCGGATTATATTCCGTCACTTCAATGAGAGTTTCGGAAAATAACACCAAACATCAGGGAGAGGCCAGTTATCATTATTTTAACCTGACGGCTATTTAGCTTATTTTATTTTAACTTATCGCCCCTAAAATGGAACAAAGGTTTCCATTACAGGGGGCGCTTACCTTTATTTTTATTAATTCACACCAAATAACAACCTACAGAGAAACAGATAATGAAAATAGTAATGGCTACTACCTTTGCCGCCCTCATGGCATCGCCGCTCTATGCAGCTGAGATATATAATAATAATTCAAACAAACTTGATTTTTATGGCAGCGTCCAGGCCAGGCACTATTTCAGCGACAATACCGGCAGCGATGGAGATAATAGTTATATACGTTTGGGTTTTAAGGGACAAACCCAAATTAACGATCGGTTGACGGGTTATGGCCAATGGGAATATAACGTACAAACCAACCATACCGAAGGAGGCAGCGATGCACTCACCGGCACGAAAACCCGGTTAGGTTATGCCGGACTGAAGTATGGTAATCTCGGGTCATTGGATTATGGCAGAAATTGGGGAATAATGTATGACGTAGCATCGATTACCGATATCGCGGCAATTTTTGACGATCTGACCTACAGTTATTCCGACAGTTTTATGGGCGGCCGCTCAACGGGTTTATTAACCTACCGCAATAATAATTTATTCGGTCTGGTGCCGGGATTAAAATTCGGGTTACAATACCAGGGCGCTAACGATCAGGATTCAAATAATAGCCGAATGGCAACCAAATCCAACGGCGATGGTTATGGTTTTTCCACGTCTTATGATTTTGATTGGGGCGGTTCTATTTTGGGTGCTTATTCCAATTCAAAGCGCACACAGGCACAACAACAGCTGGAGTATGGCCGGGGCGACCGAGCGGAAAACTGGGCAACAGGACTTAAATATAATGCCCATAGTATTTATTTGGCATCCTTATATTCTGAAACGAGGAATACAGCGCCGATAGGTTCAATAGGACTGGCCAATAAAGCGCAAAATGTAGAACTGGTAGCACAATATCTCTTTGATTGTGGTCTGCAGCCGGAAGCAGGCTATTTTCAGTCGAAAGGTAAAGACATTGAGAAGTATGGCAATGTGGATTTAATCAAATATATCGATATTGGCCTAACATATTATTTCAATAAAAACATGTCAATCTACGCTGACTATAAGATCAATCAGTTGGATGATGACAACCCATTGGGTATCGCAGCAGATGATATTCTGGGCCTGGGTATGAGTTATCGGTTTTAAGTCCTGTTAGGGTGAATCCAACCGGTCATGCTGTAAGGCACGACCGGTTAACCTAGCTTCATCCTACGACCGTGGCTGCACTCCAGGATCAGAATTTCATGTTCAGCTTCATCCACAGCGTTCTGCCCGGCTCATTTACCGGCATATGGGCGGAATAACCGAAACCGCTGTTACCCGCCAAGTTAAGATGCTCGCTATAGGTTTTATTTAAAATATTATCAACTCCGCCGCTCACTTTGATTTCTTTGGTTATTTTGTATCCCACGTTGGCCGAAAGCACCCCAAACCCCGCGCTGCCAGCAAAATCCCGGCCCACCACATTGCCCTCGTTCATGGCCACCCGCCGCTGACGGCTGACTACCCGCCACAAGGCGCTGCTGCTCCACTGTTCCCGTTCGTAGGTCAGGCCAAACCGGGTATCCAGCGGGGGGGTTTGCGGCAGAGGACGACGATCGCTTAAGTTGTTGCCCCAGGAATAAGCTAGGCTGGCGTCCGCCTTCCAGTGTTCGCTAATAGGATATCCCATGCCCATTTCACCGCCCAGTATCATGGCGTCAACGTTGGTAGCCCGACGGCGATAGGCGTTTTGCGGATCATATTTAACCAAAATAAAGTCATTTATTCGCCCGGCATAACCGGAAATCCAGGCGTCGAAGGGCTGGCCGTTATATTGTATTCCCACGTCGATTTGGGTGGTCTTTTCGCTTTGCAGCGCGGCAAAAGCGTCGTCGCCTCCCCGTGGACCAATTTGGGGAGCGAACATTTCCCAGTAATCAGGGAAACGCTCGGTATACCCCAGGCCGGTATAAAACAGTAGCGGCAGGGCGTCCGATTGACGCTCATAACGGATAAATCCCGCGGAGAGCACTGCGGAGCGGCAGCCCCCACCTGAGGGGCCTTTTTTTTCCGCCAGGGTGCGATCGAATCGTGCCCCGCCGATAATGCGGTCACGACGATCCCGGTACCAGGTTAATTCATTGAACACTCCGTAATTTTGGAACCGCGCGTCTTTTTGCCAGCCATGCGCTTTATGGCGGCGATGCGTATTGGTCTGGGCGTCCATACCGGACTGCAGCCGAAAATCCGACCACAGCCAGGTGCCCAGGATGCGGGAATCGATGGCCCGGCGGTCCAGGTTGCTGGACCTGGCGCCGGCGTCGGCACGCCGGCGCGCTTTGCAGCATCCGCCCCCCGCATTGGCGGCGGCGTGCGTCGACACCTTTCTGAGCGTGGTATTGTCCATGATATGATTGGTATAGGTGTAGTCGATTTGCGCTTCGATTTTGTCGAATATCTCGCTTATCTCGCTTTTTTCAAACTTGGCGCCCAGGCTCTCACGTTTAAACTGCGAGCCGTCCATGCCCCGTCCCGCATAGCTGGCTTCGCCATCGCCCCTACCCATGGACAGCTCCATCCGGGTGGTGCTATTGGGCGTCCACCCCACGGCCAGGTCACCGTTCCACTTGTTCCAGCGGGACGGTACCCGTCGTCCTGTACCGTCCCGGTAATCCCCGGCCCGCGATTTATTTCCCGACAGATGCAGGTAGCCCTGTTCATTGCCAACGCTGGCATCCAGGGTCTCATCTCCCCGGGCGTTGGAACCACGCAACAGGCTGCCTTGCGCCAGTATTCCCTCTCCGGCGAAATGCGGGTAGGTCCGCTCAAATCGCAGGGTGCCAGCGGAGGCGCCCGGCCCCCATAACACGGTCTGCGGCCCTTTAACCAGCGTCAGCACATCGTAACTTTCCGGTGATATATAGGAGGTGGGCGCATCCATGCGGCTGGGGCAGGAACCGAGCATTTCCGCCCCGCCGGCCAGAATTTTCAGGCGCGAGCCGAACATGCCGCGAAAGACCGGATCGCCATTGGTGCCGCCGTTGCGAATCTGGGAAAAACCGGGAATGGTCTTTAAATAATCGGCTCCATCGCTGGCGGGTACGGGCTGGCGTGGGGTCTTCGTGGACGTAATAATGGTCAGGGGCGAGGAAATGGGTGATGTTACCATTATGACATCCGCGTCTTGAGGCGCGGGCCGATCGTTTTCCAGCCACTGATGCTGGGTTTGGGCGGCTACGCTGTTGACCGCGACCAGAGTGAATACCGGCATAAAGCCGCGCAGACGATGCGAGATTCGCTTGTGCATGCGTGGAGAGTTGTGACCTGACATCATCTATCCTTATGATTAAGCAAAAATTCCTTATAAACCAGATTCCTATCGCAGCCAGACGAGGGAAGGATCATGGTTATGCCCTTTTGGAGACCTGGGCGAACCTGGTCAAGCCGGCAGAACGTACGAAGGCGGATCATGCAAGATGATGCGAACAGGGGCGGGAAAGCGGCATGCCGCGAACAATTGTTCCCGTTACCCCAACCGGACGGACGGCCGTCGTCCGCCATGAGCAATGGATTGTACGCGATTAAATCGTGTATATAGGAATAACTTGAATTTTGTTTAACTATGGTATGACATCATGCATTCATCATGTTATATAATTGATATCATGATGTTTATATTTGGATGTGACTCGAAAGATCGGCCCAAACCACGCTGTCTCGCGACCAGGCAGGACGTGCCACAGATCTACCGCACCCGTGGCAACGAGCTCCCGCGCAAGATAGGAAGGATCATGGAAAATGATGCTTTATTCAGCCCCGGCCTGCTCGTAGAGGGTTTGCCACATACCTAGCACCAATATCTGATCGGGCGGTGACAACTCCCCATTGCCAATCGCCTTGGCCAGGCATGACTGCACGCGCACATGCAGCGCCTCGGGGGTATGTTCGTTATTTTCCTGCGCCTGCGCCACCGCCAGCGTCAGATGGCCGCGCAGATATCCCCCGGCAAACAGTTCATCATCGCTGGCATGTTCGACCATGTTGTCAATCAGCGCCAGAATGCGCGTTTCAAAATCTACGATCATGACTTATCCTCATTAACATACGAGACCTACAATAAACTACATGTCGGCCGGGTAGGGAAACTGCATCGGCGTCAGGGGCGGCGTCCGGTAAAACCCATGCAACGCCTGAATAAATTGAGCCGCGCGTTGCGGTATGCCTTGCGATAAATAGATCATCACCTGGGCATGGACCTTGCGCTGGAAAGCGATGCGGTCCGGTTCGCTGCTGCCGTTAAGGTTATCGCAACTCACGTTGAAGGGGAAATGCGCGGCGACGCAAAACATCCATTCCAGCGCCTGAGGCTTGATTTCAACCACCTCAAAGCGGCGCTGGGTGTCATCGTCGCGGCCATCGGGACAATACCAATACCCGAAATCCACCTGTAAACGACGGCGTGCCCCGGCAATACACCAATGTGAGATTTCGTGCATTGCGCTGGCGTAATAGCCGTGGGCAAATACGACGCGATGATATGCGTGATCGCCGTCGGCCGGCAGATAAATGGGTTCATCGTCGCCTTTGACAAGACGGGTATTCAGGCTAGCGGAAAAGCAGCGATCGAACAGATCGATCAGTTGCTGATACTCATGGGATTCTTTAGGCATGGTCGTTTATCTTTTAAAAATAGTAGGTTAACCAGCGCGTTATCTCCGCGCCGTGCCCATCATACAGCAGCTTGATGCTCATCAGCAGCGATACCACCACAATCATTGGACGAATCAGCTTCTGTCCTTTGGTCAGCACCATGCGGGCGCCCAGGCGCGCGCCCATAATTTGCCCGGCCAGCATGACCAATCCCACGCTCCAGATGACCTGGCCGGAATAGACAAACAGCAGCAAACCGCCCAAATTGGACGTAAAGTTCAGCACTTTGGCGTGAGCGGTGGATTTAGCCAGATTAAAGCCGCATAGCGTCACATAGGCCAGCGCGTAAAACGATCCGGCGCCTGGGCCAAAAAAACCGTCATAAAAACCTACGCCGCATCCGGCCACCAGGGCAAACGGCCAGGCGGAGAGCCGACGCTGCCGATCATCCTCGCCGATGCGCGGCATGAACAGAAAATAGAGCCCGATACCTATCACCAGTAGGGGCAATATCTGGCGCAGCAGATCGGCCCGCAGATGCTGGATCAGGATGGCACCGGTCATCGAACCGATAAACGTTAGGGCGATGGTGAGCTTCTGATCGCCGATATTTACCGCCCGCTGGCGGATAAAATAGAGGCTGGCGGAAAACGATCCGCCCACCGACTGCAGTTTATTGGTCCCGAGGGTCTGGGCCGGCGGCAAACCGGCGGCCAACAGCGCCGGCAGGGTTATCAAGCCGCCGCCGCCGGCAATCGAATCGATAAACCCCGCCAGCAGGCTTACGCCAAACAGCAATACGAACACCAGGGGGGATACTGCTAACCAATCCATGTATTGTCCGTCTTCGATAGATTACGGCCCGAACCAGTCCAGTCCGGGCATTGGTTTAACCGCCGCGGCGAGCGCGCGGCGCTATTCGGCGACCAGGTGGCGATCCAGCAATGCCTGGCATGACGGCGGCAACGGCGGCGGCCGCTTGACCGGTGCCGGGCCGGCTCCGGGTTTTGGCGGCAGAAACCAGCTATCGAGTTCCGCGCCACAGCCGTCGCCGGCCGGCGGCGGCGCCTGTTCCTGGCATTCCAGGCTACCGGCGGGGCAACGCAGGCGCACATGCATATGCGCGCGGTGGCCAAACCAGGGCCGTACTTTGGTTAACCAGCCTCGATCCGTTCCGGCAACGCGGCACAGCTGCTTTTTTATCGCGGGATTAACAAAAATACGCGTGACGTCGGGATCCTCGGCGGCAAGTTTGATCAGCATGGCGGTTTGCGGCTGCCAGAGGCCGGGATTGATATCACGACCGTTGGTCGCCACCAAATCCAGCGGCTGAGGGTTGAGCAACTGTGCCGCGGTCCAGCGCCGTTGCGGCAGTTGCAGCCAGATATCCGCGTCCAGTCCTGACTGATGGCTGGCGTGGCCGCTGTTAAAGCGGCCGCCGGCCGGCATTGCCATATCGCCCACCAGCAATTGATTGCCCAGCTGTAAATGCCGGACCTGATTACTCAGGCGCGCAATAAACAGCAGCAGATCGGGATGGCCGAAATAGCGCCGCTGGTCCGGACGCAATACCTGGTAGTTGGCCGCCTCCAGCTGTAAGGGCTGGGCGCCGATAATACATCCATTGGCAAATGCGCCTATGGCCTGCGGATCACCAGGCACCGGGCGATCGATTTTCTGCCAAGGCGTGGGCGCCGCTAATGCCTGAACCGCCGCCAGGGCCAATAAACCCGCTATCCATTGCCGCATCATATTACCATTGAGGAATTGTGGTGGTCACATCAGCGCATTGGGCACGCTGGCGCATCAGATGATCCATAAGGACTATGGCCATCATCGCCTCGGCGATGGGCACCGCACGGATGCCGACGCAGGGATCGTGGCGGCCGCGGGTCACCATCTCAACCGGTTCTCCCTCGCGGTTAACCGTACGCCCGGGGACCATGATGCTGGACGTGGGTTTTAACGCCAAATGGGCGATGATCGACTGCCCGCTGCTGATACCTCCCAAGACTCCGCCCGCGTGGTTGCTAACGAAGCCGTCCGGGGTTATTTCATCGCGGTTTTCACTGCCGCGTTTGGTGACCACGGCAAAACCATCGCCGATTTCCACGCCTTTAACCGCATTAATGCTCATCAGCGCATGGG
>JAATGH010000190.1 GCA_015654745.1 Enterobacterales bacterium | reverse complement strand
CTGTTGCAATACCTGATGTACCTGGCTCATATCCATCAGCATTCGGCGCTGCTCCGGCGTATCGGCAAACAGCGGCGCATGGATTTGATAGGCCCGACCACCAAGTTTGGCCGCCAGTTCACTGGCCACATGGTTAACATCGGTATAATGCTTGCCCTGAACACACCCCAGCGCCGGCACCACTTCCACCCGGAATTTGCGCGCGGTGGACAATGCGTCGACCATCGCGCTGACCCCTTTGCCGCCGGTCAGGGTGATCACATCGCCGTCCTTGATTCGGCTCAGTAAAAATCCCGCCGCCGCCGCCCCCACCTCCTGCAAATCGCCCTCGTCGCCGCCGGTGATGTTGGGCGCCACTATCGCTTCC
This sequence comes from Enterobacterales bacterium, assembly GCA_015654745.1. Taxonomy (GTDB): domain Bacteria; phylum Pseudomonadota; class Gammaproteobacteria; order Enterobacterales; family Enterobacteriaceae; genus Acerihabitans. The sequence continues at coordinate 4,806 of JAATGH010000190.1, read as the reverse complement.
CGCAGATCGCCGATCAGCGCCAAATCCCGCTCCAGCTGATGGGCGGCAAGAAACGGCGATTTTATGGTGATCTCCACCATGCCGGCATCCCGCCCCTGGCGAATCATGCGGTTAACCGTTGCAACCGATAGATGGGTGACGTCGGCAATATCCGACTGTTTTTTTCCATCGAGATAATACATCACCAACACCCGGTAGATCTGGCGCGTCAGCGTAAACGGCGGTAACTCAATATCATTATCCATGGGCAATAGCTCCCGCAAAACCAAGGTTATAAAACATCAGGCGGAACGATATTTATTCATCAGGTGATCCATTGACACTGCCGCCAACAAGATCAACCCCTTAATCAAATCCTGCCAGTAAACCGACACATTTATCAAAATCAACGAGCTGGTCACGATGGACAGCAAGGCCACGCCTAATACCGCGCCCAGTATCGACCCGGTACCGCCCTTTAGGCTGGCGCCGCCGATCACCGCCGCCGCGATCACGTTCAGCTCCATGCCGACGCCGAACGTCGGCGTGGCGGACCCGAGACGGGCCATATAAATAATACCGGCCAGACCCGCCAGGGTTGACGTAAGGATCGTGACCATCAGTTTGACCTTAGCCACGCGAATGCCGGAATACGCCGCGGCGCGCTCATTGCTGCCGGTATAAAACACCTTGCGAAACACCGCCGCCTTGCGCAACAACACATCAAAGACCGCAACCAAGATAAAGAACAGGATAATCACAAACGGCACGCCGTACAGCGCGCCTTGCCCAATAAACTTAAAACCGGTGGGCAGGGTAAACAGCGACAGCGGGGTGCCCTGGGTTATAATCATGCATAATCCGCGCACGATCACCATCGCGGCCAGCGAGGCGATAAAATGGCTCAGGCCGATTATGGTTACCGTCAGGCCCATCAGCACGCCAACCAGCGACGCCGCCGCCAGGCCGATCAGGCTGGCTAGCCAGGGATCCACGCCGGCCAGGAACAGTTGTCCGGCCACCACCATGGACAGGCAAACCACCGATCCCACCGATAAATCAATGCCGCCGACGATCAGCAGGATAGTCATGCCCACCACCACGATCCCCTCGATGGAAAAGGACAGCAGCATGGCTTTCATATTGGCCCAGGTCAGGAAATAGGGCGAGGTGAAACTCATGATGATGAAAATCGTCAGGATAATCACCGTTAAGCCTACCTCGCGCTGCTTAAATAACACGCCAAACCAGCGCAGAGGTGAATAACGGACCTTGGCGATAACGGCTAGCGGATTCATGGTCATGCGACTGCCCCCGTAAATGATGCCGTCGCGCCGGCGGCGAGACGCATGATGGCCTGTTCAGTCAGCGCCTCATCGCGCACCTCACCGCCGATTCGTCCCTCATGGATCACCAGCACGCGGTCGCATAGGCCAATCAGCTCCGGCAGCTCCGAGGAAATAACCACTAAGGCAACACCGCTTTCTGCCAACGCATGCAGGATCTGGTAGATTTCCGCTTTGGCGCTGATATCGACCCCACGCGTCGGTTCGTCCAGAAACAGAATGGCGGGCTTAATCGACAATACCTTGGCCAAGGCCACCTTTTGCTGGTTGCCGCCGGATAATGACGACACCGGATCGCTGAACCGCCCCTTTTTTAGCCGAACCGCCAATCCCAATCGTTCGGCCTGCCGCCGCTCGGCGCCCTGGCTCAATAATCCGTAACCACCGGAGATGGCGGTGATATCCAGCGCGGAGATATTCCAGTCGATGGGCATATCCAAAAATAGCCCCGCCCCTTTGCGATCTTCGGATAAGTACGCCATACCCCGCGCGGTACACTCTGCGTAATGCCGCAACCGGACCGGCTGGCCATTAAGGAATACGGCGCCCCGGCGATAGCGGTCGATAGCGCAAATCGCCTGGGCGATTTCCGTACGTCCGGCGCCCATCAGTCCTCCGAAGCCCAGGATTTCGCCCGGGCGCAGCTCAAAAGAAATATCGAAAAACCGCCGATCGTCGGACAAACCCTCCACCCGCAGCACCGGATCACGATGCTGGCAGGAGGGACGCTTGGCCGGGTAAAGCGCCGTCAGCTCACGCCCCACCAGGCGGGTAATCACCCCATCGGGGGTCATCGCGGCCAGTTCATCACAGCCGACGGTGCAACCGTCGCGCATAATGGTCACCCGCTGGCATAGGGAAAATATCTCGCCCATGCGGTTGCTAATATAAATGACCGATATATTGTCGGCCCGCAGTTGCCGGATAATGGCGAATAACCGCTGCGCTTCGGGCTCGGTCAGCGCCGCGGTGGGCTCATCCAGAATCAGGATGCGGCACTCCAACGTCAACGCCTTGGCAATCTCCACCAACTGCTGCTGGGAAAGCGATAAATCGCCAACCCGCGAGGTCACCGGGATCGGCGCCAATCGGTCCATCACCGCCTGGGCCTTACGGCGCAGCTCATCATGGTCAACCCAGATTTTCCCGGCGGAATTGATCTGTGCCATAAAGATATTTTCATAAATCGAAATATCCGGGCATAACGCGATCTCCTGATGCACCAGCGCAATGCCCAATCGCTGGGCATCCGCCGGCCGGCGGATTTCCACCGGTCGGCCGTCTAGCCAGATTTCACCCGCATCGGGTTTGATAATGCCGTCGATAATATTCATCAAGGTCGATTTGCCGGCGCCGTTTTCGCCAGCCAAAGCATGGATCTCGCCCACCGCCAGCTCAAAGCTGACGTTATGCAACGCGCGGACCGGCCCAAAAGATTTACAGACTCCGCTAAGCCGCAGCGCCGGCGCCTGGGCCGGGGTTAATGCAGGTGAAATTGACATAGCCGATACCCTATTCATTGATACCTTTGGTGCCACGGCGTTTTAAATAGCCGTCCCAGCGGAAATCATCCGCATTGTCTTTGGTGACGATGGCAAAACCATTGTCCAATAAGGGGAAAGAGAACGGGTTGGCCCCGACACGTTTAGCATCGTTCATGGGATCGATTAATTCAGGATGGGCCGCCAGGAACAAGGTCATAAACCCCATATAACCCTGTACCCCTTGGTTAGGATCAATGGCGGCGTAAACCTGCCCGGCCTTGATCATATCCAGCACCTTGGCATTCACGTCCACCGTAATGACCTTGACCTTGCCGCCATTTTCCACCACCGCCTGCGCCGCGCCGATCGCGGAACTGGCTTCCGGCATAAACAACACGGAAAGGTTGGGATGCGCCTGCAGGATCGACAACACGGCATTATAGGCTTTGGACGCATCCTGGTTGGTCGCCGCCCGCGCCACCAGCTTAAGGTTGGGATACTGGGTCTTCATCTCGTCAATAAAGGCGCTGACCCGCCGGTCATGATTGTCCTGTCCGGGATTTTCCAGCACCGCATATTCCCCTTTTCCCTGGGTTGCCTTGCCCATCAGGTCCGCCGCGGCGCGCCCCTCGCGGAAATTATCCGAGGTGATATAGGCCACACGTTTACTGTTAGGTGAATCGGCAGCGAAGGTCACCACCGGAATTCCCGCCTGCGCCGCCCGGTTTATCGGTTCGATAAACGGATCGGGATTCATTGGATGCAAAAAGATCCCGGCCGGTTTTTGCGCCAGCACTTGCTCAAAGCTGGCCAACTGCTGGTTAACATCATAGGCAGGCGTACCGCCGTAGACGGTTTTACAGCCCAGTTGATGCGCCGCTTGTTTAAACATTTCATACACTGGAAACCAATATTCCACGCCGGTAACCATCACGTTCATGTAGTAGGTTTCGCCGGGCTTACAGCGGAACTGCGGCGTAGTGTCGTTCGACGTCGCCGTTGCGGCCGTGGCCAGCGCCGGGATCAGGCAGGCGAGAGCAAGTAAATTTTTCATATTTTTCCCCGCATAACAGTAAGTTAGCCTGGCTCAACCGCGACGACAGCGCTGATACGGGACCACGAGCCCAGAAATGGTGTAATTTATTTCTTATGCATGAAATAAATTACATAGATATGTATAAATAATGTGAAGATATTGTTCAACGTTTGATTGATTTATTCTGTTGGAAGCGTGAAGGCAGTCAAAAAGCGGGGATTAAACGTGAAGCAGATCAACTTACAGGCGAGGACTGTGCAATAAACACGACAATCCTGCTAGCGCACTATTATGGTGAATATATTGCACTAATTAAGTGCAATAAGTTTTATGTAAGATTGCATTAATCTGCTGTAACAAAAGCAAATAGCGATATAATGCCCCCGCGCCATCGTTTGCGTACGTTGATAAGCCAACGGAATAATCCTGCAGCTCCCGCTGCAGGCACTCGATGCTCAGCTGGGCCTGCTGCAGGGCTGCTGTGTGCTGCGTCAGGGCCTCCTGTGCAGGACTGCTGCTGTACGGCGCAGGGCTTGTGAACTGTTCGGCTGCGCCGTCAGCGACCACAGGGCTGTCAAAGAGAGGGTTCTGCCTGTCTTTGGCAGCACAGCTGCCCTCTGAGGCACTAAGCGCCCCATCCTGAAGCTCTAGGGCCTCTTGTGACATGCTGGAAGGCTGCAGGCTGGCAGCTGCCATGTCCTGAGGCGTATTCAGCCTGTGCAGGAGCCTCTCCAGGTGTGAGGCCAGCGGAGTGTGCAGTGGTGTCTTGTGCAACGCAATTGGGCTCTCCGCCATTGCTGCTGCATGTGCCATGGCGTCACAGATGCTACGCTGCACTGTGCCATGCTGGCTGGCAGCCTCTGACTGCCGAGCCAGAACCTGCCTGGCTATGGCAGTCCCAGGCGACTGCTGCAAGGAGGAGGCCGGTGCAGATGCTGCTGCAGATGCTGCAGCGGAAGGG
>JAATGH010000279.1 GCA_015654745.1 Enterobacterales bacterium | reverse complement strand
GGCTTACGCGAGCAGCCACGCGTTAGACATTATTTTGATGGATATTCAAATGCCGGAGATCGACGGGCTGCGCGCGGCCGAACTGATCCGGCAACTGCCCCAGCACGCCCGCACGCCGATCGTCGCGGTTACCGCCCATACGCTGGGCAATTAACCGGAGAAGCTGCTGGCGGCGGGCATGGATGATTATCAGGCCAAGCCCATTGACGAGCAGATGCTGCAGCGTTTGTTGGCGCGTTATTCCCATACCAATGAGAATGCGCCGGGCAATGGTGAAACCGACTTTTCATCAAGTCCCCTTGCCGACCAGGAAACGGATCGACCGCCGGCCGGGATGGTCTCCACGCCGACGGGGGCTGTTTTGGATAGTACGCTGGATTGGCAATTGGCGCTGCGCCAGGCGGCTAACAAACCGGATCTGGCCCAAGATCTGCTTTCCATGCTGATAGCCTTTCTGCCCGAGATAAAACAGCGGGTAGTGGCGATCCTTAACGGAGATGCCGATGAGCACATCTGCGCGCTCATCCACAAACTCCACGGCAGCTGCAGCTACAGCGGCGTGCCCAGGCTCAGACGCCTGTGCGCGGACATCGAGCGCCAGCTGCGTGCCGGTGTCTCATTGGCCGAGCTGGAGCCGGAATGGCTGGAAATGCTGGATGAAATTGAAAATGTGGTTTTGGCCTCGGCGCCGTTTATCGAAAGATAATTTCAGCAACGCCTCTCGGCGAGGAGAACGACGATAAGGCCAGCCGGCGGCGAAAAATCGCGGGGATGTGGTGTCATCCGTAAAAAGCATATGGGCAGGGAATTGTTGATGGAAAAGGCCGCTCCCGAAGGCCGGCCTTACGGTGATATGTGGAAATACCGTCATCTTACATGCGGCAGCAAGCTTAGCGCATGTCCTGAGCCAGCTTGATGGTCGCGGCAATATTTCTGGCGGTTAAACGCACGTTGCGCGCCGCGTTTTCCAACGCCTGATCCAGCGTGCAAATTTCATAAAGGACGCTGAATACCGCATCCAGGCCGTGCTGATGGACCACGCCGACATCCTCGGTCAGACTACCGGCGATACCGATGACCGGCTTATTGTAGCGTTTGGCCACATGCGCCACGCCAATGGGTACCTTACCGTGAATGGTCTGGCTATCGATACGGCCTTCGCCGGTAATCACCAGGGTAGCGTCACGGACGATAGCATCAAGCCCCAGCGCTTCGGTGACGATTTCAATCCCTTTACGCAGCTCCGCGCCGCAAAACGCCTGCAAACCGGCGCCCATGCCGCCGGCCGCTCCGGCACCGGGGATATGTTCCACGTCTTTATCCAGATCGCGCTTGATAATTGCCGCATAATGTTTAAGTGCGGCGTCCAATGTCGTGATCATGGCCGGCGTAGCGCCTTTCTGCGGCCCGAAGATAGCGGTCGCGCCCTCATCGCCGGTCAGTGGATTGGTCACGTCGCAGGCCACTTCGAAACGGCATAACGCAATGCGCGGGTCCAACTGGCTGATATCGATACGCGCCAGTTTGTCCAGCTCGCCGCCACCGTAGCCGATTTGCCGTCCCCGCTCGTCGAGCAGTCCACCGCCCAACGCTTGCACCATACCTGCGCCGCCATCGTTAGTGGCGCTGCCGCCGATACCGATAATGCAAAGCTTCACGCCGTGATCCAGGGCCGAGCGAATCAGTTCGCCGGTACCGTAGGATGTGGTAAGCAAAGGATTGCGGTCGCAGGCCCGCACCATCTCCAGCCCGCTGGCGGCGGCCATTTCAATAAATGCGGTTTGCTTATCGCCGGACAAGCCGAAAAAGCCATCAACCTGATCGCCCAGCGGTCCGGTAACCGGAACGTGGATAATTTCACCCTGCGTGGCCGCCACCATGGCCTCCACGGTTCCCTCGCCGCCATCTGCTACCGGCAATTTAACGTAATGGGCATCGGGAAACACTTCACGAAATCCCTGTTCAATCTGCGTTGCGACTTCCAAGGCAGATAAACTTTCTTTGTAAGAATCCGGTGCGATTACTATTTTCATAGACTACCTGCGCCTGTTGAGCTGAAGCCGGCGGAATGGGTATTCCCCCGCCTCATAGGGCGCCTGACCGGCGCCCAACCAATTTACCGCCGCTTTACTTCAACTTTGGCTAATTTCTCATAATAACAGGCCAGCGCACTGTGATCCGCATTGCCCAGATCGTCTTGCTTGAGGGATTGCATCATCTCCATAACCGCCGCGGTTAACGGCAATTGCGCGCCTACGCCATGCGACGTATCCAGCGCATTGGCCAAGTCTTTGATATGCAGATCGATGCGGAAACCCGGCTTAAAGTTGCGGTCAAGCACCATTGGCGCCTTGGCTTCAAGTACCGTGCTGCCGGCCAATCCACCGCGGATCGCCTGGAATACCAGTTCAGGATCCACGCCGGCTTTGGTAGCCAGTACCAGGGCTTCGGACATAGCGGCAATATTCAACGCCACGATAACCTGGTTAGCCAACTTGGTTACGTTGCCAGCACCGATATCACCGGTATGCACCACCGATCCGGCCATGGTTTTCAGCAAATCATAATACTTGTCGAACAGCGCTTTATCGCCACCGACCATAACCGATAAGGTGCCGTCGATTGCTTTAGGTTCGCCGCCGCTAACCGGGGCATCAAGCATGGCGATGCCTTTTTCCGCCAACGCAGCGGCAATTTCGCGGCTGGCCAGGGGAGCTATCGAACTCATATCAATTAATACTTTGCCTGGTTTGGCGCCTTCAACCAGACCGTTTTCACCCAAGGCGACTTCTTTAACGTGTGGGGAATTAGGCAGCATGGTGATAATCACGTCGGTCTGTTCCGCCACGGCCTTTGCCGTATCGGCGGACGTGGCGCCTGCGGCGACCAGCTCGGCTACCGCTTGAGTATTGCGATCCAGTACTACTAACGAGTAGCCCGCTTTCAGCAGGTTCTTACTCATTGGTTTTCCCATAATGCCTAAGCCAATAAATCCAATTTT
>JAATGH010000059.1 GCA_015654745.1 Enterobacterales bacterium | reverse complement strand
GGGAACGGCGTTTACCACCTATGCGGTACAACGTATCCGCGGCGCTATGCTTGATGAACTGCGCAGTCGCGACTGGGTCCCCAGAAGCGTGCGCCGTCATGGGCGCGAAGTAGCCCAGGCTATCCATCAGACCGAGCAACAGCTCGGACGCAGCGCCACCGAACAGGAAGTGGCCCAGACGCTGAATATCAGCCTGGAAGAGTATCGCCAAATATTATTGGATACCAATAATAGCCAGTTATTTTCTTATGACGAATGGTGTGAAGATCACGGCGATAGTGCCGATAACCTTATGCCAGGTCATGAAGAAGCGAACCCCCTCTATTTATTAATGGAAGGGAAGCTACGCGAACGGGTAATCGAAGCAATTGACGCGCTGCCGGAAAGGGAAAAGATGGTTCTGGTCTTGTATTATCAAGAAGAACTGAACCTGAAAGAAATCGGTGCCGTGCTGGAAGTCGGTGAATCTAGGGTTAGTCAGTTGCACAGTCAGGCAATTAAACGCTTGCGTGCTCGATTAAATAACGATTCCTGAGGTTTTATCCTTAGCGGAAACGTATTTTCTCAAGCACTTAGTTAGCACTAGGGAAAACGACATGTTAGCCAAAGTGGAAAAAAAACGGCCTCTGAGCCGTTACCTAAAAGATTTTAAACATACCCAGACCCACTGTTGCCAATGTGGCAAACCGTTGGATAGAATGACGCTGGTATTCCGCGGGCAAATTATCAACAAAGAAGCCATTGCCGGCATGGACCAGCTGGTGGACGATGCGGTCTGGCTGACGCTAAGCCAGGAACTGACGGCCCTGTGTCGGTTTTGCAGCGTCATATCGTGCGATAGCGTGGCCAACTATTTTGATATTAAAGCGTTCAAACAATATCTGTTTGAACAGACGGCGATGAGCCATAGCACTATTCGGGAATATGTGGTGCGGCTGCGGCGGCTGGATGAAATATTGGCGGCACGCAACTACCCCCATGATAAATTTTCCCAGCCTAGTGGTCCTCAGGCGTTAATTGAGGATATCCCCGACGCCGGGCAGAGCAATTACCGTATCGCGTTACGTAAATATGGCCAGTACCTGACTTGGCAACGTAGCTGCTGATAATAGACATGGGTTAACGATCGATTAACCCGTTATACCCGCCATACTCCACGTGGCGGGTATCTTGGCTCTTTGTCATATATATCTATCAGCTTGGAGATGGGTAAATCTTATCCCAACGTCATTAAACTGGCGTTACCTCCGGCGGCGGCGGTATTAATACTGACCGCGCGTTCTATTAATAACGATTCGAGTAAAATTGCCGTATCACCCCGCGCATAACCCTGTACCTGGACCAAGGGTCCGGGGCGTCGGGTCATCAGGCCGCATAGCGACAATAACCGATCCGAGTCGCCATGGAACAGTACCGCGTCTATAGGGCCTTCGGCGGCGAGCCAGTCGGCATGCAGCGCAATCCGTTGCCGTACCGCCGCCGGCAGGGCGGGGAGCAGCGCACGGGCCAGTGGCGTATCGTTCCAGAGCACCGTTGCGCCCAGGCTGGTCACCGCCGCCAGCTGATTGAGCAGATCGGTTTCATCGTCGGCCAGGCAGAGTACCCGCTCTCTGGGCAACAGCCGATAGGTGTTTTGCTCACCGGTGGGGCCGATAAGCTGGCGAACGGTGCCGGCTTCCCCTATAACGCCGAAATGGCGCCATAGGGAGACCTGTACAAGCGGACGTTGCGTTTGCCCCCATTCGACCAGCGCCTGATATGCCGGCGGCAGCGGGCGCGACGCGGCGCCGGCCGTGCCCATCTCGTCATCCAGCGCACGCAGCGATGCCAATTGCCGATCGGTGCGCCGCCGGGAGAGCAGGCGATAGAGATACAGCGGACCGCCGGCTTTTGGGCCGGTTCCTGACAACCCTTCGCCGCCAAAAGGCTGCACGCCCACCACGGCGCCGACAATATTGCGGTTAATATAGCAATTGCCGACCTTGGCGTGGGCGATCACATGGTTGATGGTTTCATCGATGCGGGTATGTAATCCCAGGGTCAAGCCGTAGCCGCCGGCGTTGATGCGCGTGAGCAGCGCCGGTAAATCGCCACCCCGATAGCGCACCACATGCAATACGGGACCGAACACCTCCCGATCCAGCTGGGCGACGTCATTCAATTCGATAAGCGTCGGGGGAATAAAAGTGCCGACCGCGCCCAGGACTTGGGTAGCGGCCCGCGCGGCCGCCGGTTGCCAGATCGGGTGGCCGGCCTGGCCCATGGCCACGATATGTCCGGCGATCCGCTCAGCGGCTTCGGCGTCAATGACCGGGCCGATATCCGTGGACAGATACTGCGGATCGCCCAAACAACACTGCTCCATGGCGCCGCGCAGCATGCGTAGGGTGCGCTCGGCCACATCGTCCTGCACACATAACAGACGCAGGGCGGAACAGCGCTGGCCCGCGCTGTCGAACGCCGACGTGATAACGTCGTTGACCACCTGTTCGGTCAATGCGGAGGAATCGACAATCATGGCGTTCAGGCCACCGGTTTCGGCAATCAGCGGTACCGGGCGCCCGTCGTGATCCAGGCGGGTTGCCAGCGCGCGTTGCAGCAGCCGCGCCACCGCGGTTGAACCGGTAAACATCACGCCGCGCACCTGCCTGTCCGCCACCAACCAGGCTCCCACGGTCTCACCCGCGCCCGGCAGCAGATGCAGCACGCCCGCGGGGATTCCCGCGGCCAGCAACAGCGTGATCGCCTGGGCGGCCACCAGCGGCGTTTGCTCCGCCGGTTTGGCCAGTACGGCATTGCCGGCGGCCAGCGCGGCGGCCACCTGACCGGTAAAAATGGCTAACGGAAAATTCCAGGGACTGATACAGGCCACCGGACCCAGCGGGCGGCAATCCTCTTGTTCAAACTGGGTAATTTGACTGGCGTAATAGCGTAAAAAATCCGCCGCTTCGCGCACTTCGGCGATGGCATTGGCCATACTTTTACCCGCTTCCCTGATCAACAGGCTCATCAGCAGCGGCATATGCTGTTCAAACAGTTCCGCCGCCCGGCCCAGTACGATGGCTCGCTCTGATGACGGCGTGGCCGACCACACCGCGCCATTACGCGCGGCGCTGTCCACCGCCGCCGCCACGTCGAGCGCGGTGGCGTCAAGGCAAACGCCTATAATATCCCGGGAATCCGCCGGATTGCGTATCAGACGCGCCGCGTCGCCGGAGGTGGCGCTTTGTGGCGGTCCATCGGAGATCGTCCCGGCGTGAAATCGCTGGGCTCCATGGTTAAGCAGCGCGGTGGACAGCGACGCGAGACGTTGTTCGTTGGCCAGATCGATTCCGGCCGAATTGAGCCGCGATGGGCCATATAGGTGGCGCGGTAGCGGTATTTTAGGGTGTGGCCGACCTAGCTGTCCTTCCCGTTCCCCCAGCTCCATGGCCTCCGCCACCGGATCGGCGATCAGCGCTTCAAGCGGCAGGCTAGCGTCGGCAATACGGTTAACAAACGATGTGTTGGCTCCGTTTTCCAATAATCGCCGCACCAGATAAGCCAAGAGCGTTTCGTGCGTCCCCACCGGGGCGTAAATTCGGCAAGGCCGGTTGAGTTTATCCGCCGCGCTGCCCACCACTTGATGGTATAAAGGTTCGCCCATCCCATGCAGACACTGAAACTCATACTGGCCGGGATAATAATTCTCGCCGGCGAAATAATAAATCGATGCCAAGGTTTGTGCGTTGTGGGTAGCAAACTGTGGATAGATAAGATGCGGCACCGCCAGCAGTTTGCGCGCACAGGCCAGATAGGCGATGTAGGTATACACTTTTCGGGTATATACCGGGTAACCCTCCAGTCCGTCCACCTGCGCACGCTTGATTTCGCTATCCCAATAGGCGCCTTTGACCAGCCGGATCATCAACCGGCGGCGGCTTCGCCGCGCCAGATCGACCAACTCGTCAATCACTGGGGAACAGCGCTTCTGGTAGGCCTGGATAACAAAACCGATGCCGTTCCAGCCCGCCAGCGCCGGTTCGAAACACAGTTTTGCCAGCAGGTCGAGTGAGAGCTCCAGCCGATCCGCTTCCTCCGCGTCAATATTCAGGCAGATATCGTATTGGCGCGCCAGCAGCGTCAGCTGCAGCAGGCGGGGATAAAGTTCATCCATCACCCGCGCATACCGCGCCCGGCAGTAGCGCGGGTGAAGCGCGGACAGTTTAATCGAGATGCCCGGGCCCTCATAAATACCCCGGCCGTTGGACGCGTTGCCGATGGCATGGATGGCCTGCTGGTAGGAGAGCAGATATGCCTGGGCATCATCTTCGGTCAAGGCGGCTTCGCCCAGCATATCGTATGAGTAACGAAATCCTTGCTGTTAGAGCCGATGCGCATTCGCCAAGGCTTGGCCGATATTCTCGCCGGTAACGAACTGCTCGCCCATCAACCGCATCGCCATATCCACGCCTTTGCGGATCAGCGGCTCGCCACGTTTACCGATGATGCGGTTAAGCGAATGAGATAGATTGGCTTCGTTATGGGTGGCCACCAGACGGCCGGTGAACAGCAAACCCCAGGTGGCGGCGTTGACGAATACCGATTGGCTTCGTCCCACGTGGCGCTGCCAGTCGCCTTGGCTTATCTTGTCGCGTATCAGGGCATCGCGGGTTGCCTTATCCGGTATGCGCAGCAGCGCCTCCGCCAGACACATTAACGCCACGCCCTCCTGGGATGAGAGCGCGAACTCTTGCAGAAAACCTTGCACCAGACCGGCGCGGCCACTCTGGTGTTTTTGTTGACGCAGGCCCTGTGCCAGATCGAGAGCTAATCGATTAATGGACTGCGCCAGGGCGGTGGTCGGGCGGGCTTGGGCCGCCAGGAGTGGAACAATGTCGGTTTCCGCACGCCGCCACGCGGCGGTGGTGGCGGCGCGCAGTACCGACTGCGGCAAAATCTGCCAAGCAAAATCTAAAAAGGGCTGCCGTGCGTCCGGGGTAGGCAGCGATGCCGGGAGGTCGTCGGCTTCGACGGGGGGTAGCGACGCATCGGCTGATGCCGCATCGTTATTTTCCAGCGCCTCAAGATAAAGGAAAATCGCGTGTTTAATTAACCAGTGCGGCGTGCGATCGAGGCGACGCGCCGCCAGTTTAATGCGTTCTCGGGCAGCATCGTCGAGCTTTACGCCCATCGTAGTCGTAGCCATTGCGGTATCCGGGCCAGCAGAAGAAGATGTCTCACTATCGCTAATGTTGCAACTTTGTGCAACCCGGTTAATAAACTATTATCTTATAGTTAAGTAGCACTCGCATCTGGATAGATTGTAAGAAAACGTAATCGATTGCGTATCCCGAGGATTGTACGTCATGCCATTGGATAAATTAATTATTTACCCTGGCGCCGTCGACATTATATTGCTTTTTGTCCCGTTATTACGGCAAGCGGCGTCGGCGTAGCGGGCAGCATATCGATTATTTATCGTTCGATCGAAAAAAAAGAGTTGCATATAAGCAGCAAAATGTAGCAATGTCATTATACTCAAGTCATCAATAGTGGATTCAAAAAACGCGGGTTCTTAAGGCAGTGACGTTTTAAAAAAATCCGTTTTAAAGCGGCTGTCCTGATGAGAGAATGTAACCTCAACGCGGGGAATGCTAATGATAATGTCCTTTTATGGGCTGATCACACCACCTGTTTTTTTACGCACCGCCTCACCGGTTCCCGGCGGTTGCCAGACCGACACTTGTTATTCCAGCACCTCATTTATCACCCTCTTTAGTTCTGCCTTTAATCGATTTACACCTCCATCGTACCGATTATTTCCTAACGTTACCCCCGGTGAAAGTCCCGGCCGATCTGTTTGGTTAAACCGAATAGCACGGGGCGGTTCATCATTTTGCTGGCTATCTCTGGCTTGAAAGGAAGCCACAACCTCATCCGAATGTGAAGCGTAATCACAAGGCCCAGGCCCTGTGAATGGTGAAACAAACTGTAAGGTGCCACTTATGGGAAGACAAAAAGTAGTGATCAAAGCTCGTCGTGAAGCAAAACGTGTTATTCGGCGTGAGT
>JAATGH010000414.1 GCA_015654745.1 Enterobacterales bacterium | reverse complement strand
TTCTGAGTGATAGGGCTTAGGGATCATCGAGTCCAATAGACGTAAGTTGGATTACTCTCCCTTTATGTCTGAGTAGAATCAGGATCAGATTCGGGAAGCACGTATTAACGGACGTGAGATTAACGTTACCAGGAAAGACAGTAACCGCTACACGACGTTTATCCCGGTCAACGATCCTAAGTTATTGGCTATCCTGCTGACCCGGAACGTTAAAGTCGTCGGCGAGCCGCCGGAAGAACCTAGCCTGCTGGCCTCAATCTTTATTTCCTGGTTCCCGATGCTGCTGCTGATAGGCGTATGGATCTTCTTTATGCGGCAAATGCAGGGCGGCGGTGGCAAGGGGGCTATGTCCTTCGGCAAAAGCAAAGCCCGCATGCTCACTGAGGATCAGATCAAAACCACCTTTGCCGATGTAGCCGGCTGCGACGAAGCGAAAGAAGAGGTCAGCGAGCTGGTTGATTACCTGCGTGAGCCAAGCCGCTTTCAAAAACTCGGCGGCAAGATTCCAAAAGGCGTGCTGATGGTCGGCCCTCCCGGGACCGGTAAAACCCTGCTGGCAAAAGCCATTGCGGGCGAGGCCAAGGTTCCGTTTTTCACCATCTCCGGTTCGGATTTTGTGGAAATGTTTGTCGGCGTCGGTGCGTCTCGTGTGCGCGATATGTTCGAGCAGGCTAAAAAGGCCGCTCCCTGCATCATCTTTATCGATGAAATCGATGCCGTGGGTCGCCAGCGCGGCGCCGGTCTTGGCGGCGGGCATGACGAACGTGAACAGACGTTGAACCAGATGCTGGTGGAGATGGACGGCTTTGAAGGTAATGAAGGTATTATCGTTATTGCCGCAACCAACCGCCCAGACGTCCTGGACCCGGCGTTGCTGCGTCCGGGACGGTTTGACCGCCAGGTCGTGGTCGGCTTGCCGGACGTGCGTGGACGTGAACAAATTCTGAAAGTCCATATGCGTCGGGTGCCGTTGTCCACGGATATGGACCCGTCGGTTATTGCCCGTGGCACGCCTGGTTTCTCCGGCGCCGACCTGGCCAATCTGGTCAACGAAGCCGCGTTGTTTGCCGCTCGCGGCAGTAAACGCGTGGTCTCCATGGTCGAGTTTGAAAAAGCCAAGGACAAAATCATGATGGGTGCCGAGCGGCGCTCCATGGTCATGACCGAAGCGCAAAAAGAATCCACCGCGTACCATGAAGCAGGCCATGCCATTATCGGTCGTTTGGTGCCGGAGCACGATCCGGTGCATAAAGTGACGATTATTCCGCGCGGACGTGCGCTGGGTGTGACGTTCTTCCTGCCGGAAGGGGATGCCATCAGCGCCAGCCGCCAGAAACTGGAAAGCCAGATCTCCACGCTGTACGGCGGTCGTCTGGCCGAAGAGATTATCTACGGCGTGCAGAAAGTGTCTACCGGTGCGTCGAATGACATCAAGGTCGCCACGTCCATTGCCCGTAATATGGTAACCCAATGGGGTTTCTCGGATAAACTGGGGCCGTTGCTGTATGCCGAGGAAGAAGGTGAAGTGTTCCTGGGCCGTTCGGTGGCGAAAGCCAAGCATATGTCGGATGAAACGGCGCGAATTATCGATCAGGAAGTGAAGTCCCTGGTTGAGCGCAACTATACCCGGGCGCGCACTCTGCTGATGGAAAATATGGATATCCTGCATTCCATGAAAGATGCATTGATGAAATATGAAACTATCGATGCGCCGCAGATTGACGATTTGATGGGACGCAAGACCGTGCGCCCGCCGGCGGGTTGGGACGATTCACCCAGCAATCACTCCTCCGATAACGGCGGCACGCCAAAAGCGCCGACGCCGGTGGATGAGCCCAATACCCCGACCGGTAATACCATGTCGGAGCAGTTTGGCAACAACTAAGCATGGCCGTTGAGCGTCCGGATTAATTTCTTTCCAAAACGGCAGTGCGTATAATCAAGCCCTGGCTTTATCGCCGGGGCTTTTTTTTAGTTCGCCACCGGGTACATTCAACAGGGAGCACTACATCATGCAACTTCAGGGTAATCATCGCACGCTCGATCTCTCCTCACCCCAGGTCATGGGTATCCTTAACGTCACGCCGGATTCATTTTCCGACGGAGGAAAATACCTGCGGCTGGATGCGGCGCTGGCCCATGTCGCCGAGATGATCGATGCGGGCGCGACCCTGATTGATATTGGTGGTGAATCCACCCGGCCGGGCGCGGCGGCCGTCAGCGATGAGCAGGAAGCCGAACGCGTATTACCGGTGGTCAGCGCGCTGGCGCAGCGGTTTGACGTGTTTATTTCGGTGGATACCTCGCGGCCGCTGGTGATGCGCGAAAGCGCGCTGGCGGGTGCGCATTTGATCAATGATATCAGGGCGCTGGGCGAACCCGGGGCCATGGAAGCCGCTAGGGATAGCGGTTTGCCGATCTGCTTGATGCATATGCAAGGCGAGCCGCGCACCATGCAGCAACAGCCTCATTATGCGGATGTCCTGGCTGAGGTGATGCACTTTTTTATCGACCGTATCAGCAGTTGTGAGGCGGCCGGTATTGAAAAAAACCGCTTGTTAATCGATCCGGGCTTCGGTTTCGGCAAGGATTTAGCGCATAATTACCGCCTACTGGCGCGGTTGAGTGATTTTCGGCGTTTCGGCCTGCCGATTTTGGTGGGTATGTCCCGTAAGTCCATGGTAGGTCAGCTCATTCAGGTCCCGCCAGAGCAGCGGGTTATCGGCAGTGTGACCTGCGCGGTCATCGCCGCCTTGCAAGGGGCGCAAATTATCCGTGTTCACGACGTCAAGCAAACTATCGAGGCGATGAGAATCGTCAGCGCGACGCTTTCAGCGAAGGAATCAGTCTTTATATGAGCAACCATAAATACTTTGGGACCGATGGCATCCGTGGCAAGGTCGGTGAGAGCCCTATTACGCCTGATTTCGTTCTGAAGCTGGGTTGGGCGGCGGGCAAGGTTTTGGCTCGCCACGGTTCGCGTAAGATCATTATTGGTAAAGATACCCGCATTTCCGGCTACATGCTGGAATCGGCATTGGAAGCCGGTCTGGCCGCGGCGGGACTGTCCGCGGCGTTTACCGGTCCGATGCCCACCCCGGCCATCGCTTACCTCACCCGGACTTTCCGCGCCGAGGCGGGGATTGTAATTTCCGCCTCCCATAATCCCTATTATGACAATGGCATCAAATTTTTTTCCATCGACGGCACCAAGCTGCCCGACGCGGTGGAGGAAGCGATCGAAGCCGAACTGGAAAAGACCTTGACCTGCGTGGAGTCGGCCGAATTAGGCAAAGCGAGCCGGATTGTCGACGCCGCCGGTCGTTATATTGAGTTTTGCAAAGGGACCTTTCCCAGCAACAGTAGTCTCAAGGGGCTGAAAATTGTGGTGGATTGCGCCAATGGCGCTACTTACCATATAGCCCCCAGCGTGCTGCGCGAACTGGGCGCGAGCGTCGTGGCTATCGGCTGCCAGCCGGATGGCATGAATATCAACGAGGAGTGCGGCGCCACCGATGTGCGTTTGCTCCAGCGGCGCGTTTTGGAAGAGCAAGCCGATCTTGGCATCGCGTATGATGGCGATGGCGATCGGATCATCATGATCGATCATCTTGGCAACCGGGTCGATGGCGATCAAATCCTGTATATGATCGCGCGGGAAAAACTGCGCCAGGGGCAACTTAGCGGCGGTGTGGTCGGTACCTTGATGAGCAATATGGGCCTGGAACTGGCGCTAAAGCAACTGGGCATTCCTTTTGTGCGGGCCAAGGTGGGCGATCGCTATGTCCTGGAAAAGATGCAGGAAAAGGGCTGGCGCATCGGCGCGGAAAATTCTGGCCACGTTATTTTGCTGGATCAGACCACCACCGGCGACGGCATTATCGCCGGGCTGCAGGTATTATCCGCCATGGTAGGCAATCATATGACCCTGCACGATCTGTGCAGCGGCATGCGCTTGTTGCCGCAGATATTGGTTAACGTGCGTTTTTCCGGTGAGGGCGACCCCCTGGAGTCGGCTGCGGTAAAGCAGGCTTTGGACGATGTTGAGGCCGCGCTGGCGGGGCGGGGACGCGTTCTGCTGCGCAAATCCGGCACCGAGCCGCTGATCCGCGTGATGGTCGAAGGCGAAGATGCGGAACAGGTTGGCCGATTGGCCCATCTGATTGCCGATGCGGTAAAGGCGGAAAGGTAATCGTGGGCGGGGGGCATGCCTCCCGCCGCGGCGCTGGTGTTTTTTTCCGCAATCAGTTAACCAGACTCATTTTACTCTTGCACCCGAACACTGCTTTAGTTAGTATTCACACCCGCTTCAGTCGGAGATTGACACGGCCGAATTGGGGCTATAGCTTAATACGCGGAATTAACCCGCAAGGATACTGAAAAATTATGTACGAAGCTCTGTTAGTCATATTCCTGTTGATAGCCGTTGGGCTGGTTGCGCTGATTATGCTGCAGCAGGGTAAAGGTGCTGATATGGGGGCCTCTTTCGGTGCAGGCGCATCCGCGACCCTGTTCGGTTCGAGTGGTTCCGGTAACTTCATGACCCGTGTGACGGCCGTGCTGGCAACGTTGTTTTTCATCCTGAGCCTGGTATTGGGCAACCTCAGCGGCAGCCATAGCAAGAAAGGCAGTGAGTGGGATAATTTGAACCAGGCTCCGCAAGCGCAAAAAGCACCTGTCGATGCGCCGGCCAAGCCAAATGGTGATATTCCGCAGTAAGGTATTGAATATGTCCGTGCTGTAAAGTTAATAAGCAAAACTGGAACCAAATAGTAAAAATTACAAATAACAGATACAAAATAATAAAGAAAGAATAGTAAATAAAAAATAGTAAATAAAGAAATAAGAAGTGCCGGGGTGGTGGAATTGGTAGACACGCTACCTTGAGGTGGTAGTGCCCGATTGGGCTTACGGGTTCAAGTCCCGTCCTCGGTACCAACATATTTTTTTAGCCATGAACACACATGGTCGGCAATGCTATCTACAGCAGCCGGCAACGTACATATCTCCTCTTATTTTTACTTTCCCGCACGTCTCCGTCACTTTTTTTTGGCCCCTATCCCGTAGACCACAAATAACGTTTGCCCATTCTTCAAGATGTATTCGCGTTAATCATATTGCCCATCGTATTGCCCCCATCGCCTTGACGCATCATCACGCAAAGGTTTTCCGTCCTTTAATTACCGCATATTCCGTATGAAGACGCCGCTTGCAAACCCTGGTTCGGCCAAATGCCCAATCGATAGGTGGGCCGCGTCGTTTTAACCTACGACCGTGGTGCGTAAAAGCGGTTTTTGAAATTGTGGCCTCAAGGTTTGTGGGATAGTCAGCTCAGTATGAGATTTCTACCGGGAGGAATGACGGCCAGGGACATAGCCTGTAAACGATCAACTTTTAATGCCACCGGGTGTGGACTACTGAGTACGGAGAAAAAATGTCTAATAATATCAACCCTCGGCTATTGGATGCGATGCAGAAAATAATCGCTGACCGGGCCGACGAAATCACGGCCGAGTCAATAAAAACACAAACACCGCCCAACGGCCGGTTCCAGCAGGCGTTTTCCAAGGTGGGCAACAGTGCGCAGAAATTCACCAAGTTGGTTGGAGCCTGCGCCAAGAAAGTATTGTGCTCGGCTCAACGCCTGTTGTCCCGCCTGCAACGGGGTGGGGAAACCAAGCTTGATGAACCGGCGCCAAAAGACTTATGTTCAAAAACAACCGGCCAATTTATTGATTTGCTGGCTACGCCTGACGATCGTCAGGTGCTGGTTAAACATGTGCTGAGCTCGTTAACCAATGATGGCAAATCAGACGAAACCCACGGTGCGGTTTTGGTCGATTTTTTGAAAAAACATCCTGAATGTGCGCTATTTTCGTCAAAGAATATCCGCGTTGAAAATGATCACATTATTTTCAATAAACCTATTGTCATCCCCGACACCGATATTGAAATACGCGCTTTTCTCATCGACGTTCGGTATGGCAATAATGGGGAATTCCGCGGTGAGGTGGCGAAATACATTCTACAAGATGCTGATTTCAGCTTCGTGAATTTGACCGATTTTTGCCATAAAATGAGTCAAAACGACGATCGTAATTTTGCCAAGATGCGACTGGCAAAACTTGCCGCCGATAGGCTAAATGACGACGCCGAGCTGCGTAATGACGTCATGAGTGAGCATGCCACGCTGCTTGACGAACTGGTGATATGGGATAAATCGGTCGACGCTTATCGGCCCCTGGTGACCTTTGACGCGTTAATGCGTCCCACTGATTGGGGAAGGAATACGGCTGCACGTGACCTCCGCCCATTGCCGGGCGAGCCGGTAATCGCGATACCGGATTTGCCGCCGGTCGATACCCTGGCGCCGTCGATTGATAACGGCGGCGGCGGGCGTAATCCCGCCGCCGCTGGCCAAATTAAGACTGTTTCCAATGGTCGAGTGAAAGATAAAATCAATTTATTCGCCACCGCCAGGATGCCCGCCCGCCCAGTGGACGCTGCGAACCCCGTTATCCAATCTATTAACGTGGGTAGGGTGAAGAAGCACGTTGCCCATTTTGGAGGCTAGCGCTAAGACGTGGTGTCACTCCGCCGAAGACCCCCCTTGATGGGGCGAAAATCGCCACCGGGGCGGGTGATTGCCCGGTGGGGCATAGGGGGCGTGCCACAATAAGGCTCTTGCCCTGGCGCCTGTCTTATGGAATACTCTGTCCTCGCTTTCGGGTCTTCCGCCATTATGATGGCTTGCTTTTTAGCGGTAATTGGCGTACTATTCGCAACGATTTCAGACGCGGGGTGGAGCAGCCTGGTAGCTCGTCGGGCTCATAACCCGAAGGTCGTCGGTT
>JAATGH010000355.1 GCA_015654745.1 Enterobacterales bacterium | reverse complement strand
TGGTTCGGCACCAGAACGAGGAGTGTGACATGCACCCAGAAATGTTCTTGAAACAGCACATTACCGCCGCCCTGGTTGCTGATGGCGCTTCGCCTGAGGTCGCTGGGGGGGGGCTGACGCTGCCCTCAAGTTCTACCGTGAATGCTCCGAAGCCAGCCGCAAGGGCGCCATATTCGCAGATCGTCTGCTGGAGGCCCGGCGGTGGGTACGCTTCAACGGTGACGCGCCAAAGCGTAAAACGGCCAGGGCACGGGCAGGGGGATTGCTGTGAGTCAGCCTGAATATCTTCGCACCGTCATGCCGGCGGAATACTGCCAAGCGGACGCCGAATGGATACAAGGGCAAATGCTCCAGCTGCGCCCATCCATGCGCAACAAGGTAGCCGTGCTGTACGCCGAGGTCTACCAGGCGGCATTCGATGCTGAACCCGTTTCCTACCGCCGGGAGAACAAAGCCCGGCATGAGGCCAATACCCGGCTACGCGTTTACGTGCAGCGATACGCCGACGCAGCGGCGGGGCTGACAGAAAAACCCCCACTGGCCAGCACAAGGGCCCAAGCCGGTCATGCTGTTGAGATTGACGGTGATCAGCAGGCTTCGGGATCGCTGGTGGACTCAGCGACTTCAGGCAACGCCAGTCAGGGGAATGTGTTTCTGGCAAAGGAAAAATGCTTATGAGATCACAAATATTGAGTGCGGACAAAAAAAATCTGAACGGGATATTGACAAGCCTGGAGTCTACGAGTATTAGCGCACGGGTTAAAGGAAGTGTTGAAGATTGTATCTCATTGAATTTTAAGGGTAAGTTATCCGAAAAGCGGAACCAGTTGTTCCGAAATCCGGAACAGATAGTTCCACGCCTTTTAAATCAGTGGGTTACAGGGGTGGGGGCGGAACAGTTTGTTCCTTTTTCGGAACAGTTTGTTCCTAAATTGACTGAAACCCCGGAGATTGCCTGTGCTTGAGTTCACTTTCATCGACAAAAAAACGCAATTCCGATACTGGCTTTCAGACCAGCGCCCGATCGTCCAGAAGGTTCTCTGGTTCATGGATGACAACGCCAACTGGAACGATGGCAGTATTTTTATTTCCAACTCCGTTATCGCGGAACACTTCAACACAACCGAAAGGAATATCCGCATAGCGATAAGCATCCTTCGAGACGCTGACGTGATCCGTGGTGGCAATAAGATTTACGCCTTAAACCCAGACCTGATCTGGAGTGGTTACGGCAAGCTGCGCAAAAACGCCATTTTTAGCAAATTACCAAAGGCTTCCGATACATCCAGCGAAGTGCGGTTTAACCCGAACGCAAAGGGGGCCGTCACAACCACCGTGAGCATTGAGGTGATGGACGAGGTGATAAACAAAACCAAGCGGGATTTACATCGTAAGAGCAAAAAGCCGGTAGGCGAAACTTGGGGAAGCGAAACCAAACCGGCCATTGCAGGAGACAAGAATGCTTAACCTGAGACCTAAAGCTAAGCAGATCACCGGCCTCAAAATGCTGAGCCAGGACTGGAATAACTATCGCACTTTTTTGATCAGCGCACCAGTCGGCTATGGGAAAACATTTCTGGCGGCATACCTGACCGACAAGCTGATTCAGCAGGGCAAGCGGGTAATGTTCTGCGCGCCGTTCCTCACCCTGGTCCGCCAGACCGCAACCCGCTTCGTACAGTACGGTCTGCCCGAGGACGAAATCAGCTACGTCTGGCGCAACTACCAGCCCCACGACCCAGAGCGCCTGATACAGATTGCTTCCGCCGATACCCTGATTCGCCGCGAGTTTCCGGACAATATCGATGCGCTGATTGTCGATGAGGCCCACATGAAGCGCCGTGGGTTGTTGGAGATCATCCGCGATTCCGGCATCAAGGTTGTCGGTTTATCGGGAACTCCGTTTTCTCCCTGGATGGGAAAGTATTACCAGAAGTTCATCAAGCCCACCACGATGAAAGAGCTTATCAGCATTGGCGACCTGTGCGGTTATGAGTTCTACGCGCCCTCCAAGCCCGACATGAAGGGCGTCAAGACCAGCAACCAAGCCGGGTACGGCAACGACTTCAACGAAGCCCAGATTGCCGTAATCATGGGTTCTTCAACGCTGATTGGCGACATCGTGAAGAACTGGATGGAGAACGGGGAGGATCGCCCGACCATTTGTTTTTGCGTCAACAAATCCCATGCTGCCTTCATCACAACGGCGTTTAACCGCGCGGGCGTGACAGCGGAGATCATGATTGACGACACGCCCCCGGACGACCGCCAGATGATAATTCATCGGTTCGAGCAGGGAGCGACGAAAATCATCGTCAATGTCGGCGTACTGGCGGCGGGCTTTGATAGTGACGTCCGCTGCATCATTAACGCCCGGCCGACGAAATCAGAGATCCGCTGGTTACAAGTGCTCGGCCGCGGATTGCGCACCGCGCCGGGTAAAGACCTCTGCAAAATATTTGACCACACCTGCAGCATTCACCGTCTGGGGTATCCCGATGATATCGAGTATGACGAGCTGAAGGGCAAGACCGATGGCATGAAGTCCGCTACAGCCACCTCCAGGCCGGAAAAGAAGGACAAGATCCCTCACGAATGCCCCTCATGCCACTACATGAAACCCATTGGTGTCTATGTTTGCCCGAAATGCGGATTTAAGCCGCTGGCCGGGGAGGATGTAGAAACGGATATCTCCCGCGGATTAAAGCGGCTGAATGGCAAAGAGCGGACTTATACCCGCAACGAAAAACAAGCCTGGTGGAGTCAGATCAAATATTACCAGAAGGTGCGCATCAACAAGGGCAAGCCCACTTCTGATGCATGGGCCGCCCACACTTTTAAGGAAAAATTCGGCGTATGGCCCAGAGGGCTATCTGACTTCCCGATGGAAACCAGCCCGGAAGTTTGGAATTTCATCAAATCAAAATTTATTGCATACAGTAAAACCCAGAAGGTCGCTTAATGAAAACGGTTGATGCGGTTATTGGCCGGTGGCCAGAAATTTTTAAATACTACGATTTACCGCCGGTGACCGGCAATAAGCACTGGCCGAAAGAATGCCCAATATGCGGGAAAAAGGGAAAATTCCGTATCGATGACAAAGGGGATGAGCGTGGCGGGAACGGGTCATTTATTTGCAGTTGCCATTCTGGCGACGGCTGGAAATTATTGGAACTCACCCAAAGGAAAACCTTTCGAGAACTCGCAGATGAAATAGACGCCTTACTTGGAAACATCTACGAGAAAGAGGATAAGCCAGCGCCTGCGAAAAAAGATAAAACTGACCGCTTCCGTGAAAAGGTGATCCGTGAGTTTCCCGGCTTATTGCCGCTGCGCGGGACGGATGCAGAAAAGTATCTCAACAGCCGCGGTATCCGAATTCTGCCATCCGATAACGTGCGTTATAACCCACACCCGGATATTCACAAAGGCGCATACCAGGCCATTTGCGCACTGGCAACCGACAGTAGGGGTGAACTGCGTTATCTGCACCGGACGTTTTTGGATGGTGACAAAAAGGCGAACGTGACGCCCCAAAAACAGTTGGATGGACTGCAACCCAAGGATCGAGTGATGGATGACTCGGTTGCCGTCCGCATGTTTCCCGTGTCATCAACGCTTGGCATAGCGGAGGGAATTGAAACCGCGCTGTCCTGCAAGCAGATTTACGGCGTGAACACATGGGCCGCGACGAACGCGCTACGCCTGTCGAAATTCAGGGTGCCCGCCGGCGTCAAGCACCTGATTATTTTTGCTGACATGGATCGCACCTCAGCGACAGGCCACGCCGCGGCCTATGTCTGTGCTAATCGAAATCTCAATGCAATAAACGATCTCGAAAAGGTCACCGTGCGTTACCCGGACCACGGCGATTTTAACGACTTGCTGATTAATGGCGATCAGGTCAGAGAAGAAGTATTCCCGAAGAAGAAGAGGGCGGCATAATGGAACTGGATAAAGCGCTGAAGCATTTTAACCCGAAGAGCATGATGATCACCGATTCCCCGCGGGCCACCTCATCGGACAGCCTCACCGGAACGGACATGATGGGTGCCCTTGGTATGACGGAAGCGGAAGAGCCGTTTGGTATGGGCGCGTTCCTGAGCAAGCACGGCATCAGCCAGGATGACAAGACGCTGACAGTCCGGCGCCTGGCGGCATACGCCATGCAGCAAGCCCCGAAACATGTCGGTAAAGCAGCGGGTAACCGGCTGGCGCAATGCATGGTCATTCTGGCGAAGATGGCCTATAAAGAATATTGCCATTCCGCCGCGTCTACAACCGCCTGCCCACATTGCGAAGGGAAAGGGTG
>JAATGH010000257.1 GCA_015654745.1 Enterobacterales bacterium | reverse complement strand
CCCGAATCACTTACCTGAGTAAGCTCATCGGGGTTCACTCCCTGGCCGCCTACCCGCAACGCGAAATCTATCGGGTAGGCCTTGATCTTTCACGTTGCGGGGGTGTTGGCTGCACTCGCTCACCCGAATCACTTACCTGAGGGATGTTGGCCGCGGCGCGATTAGCGGCGGTTACCGAAGATACGCAGCAACATCAGGAACAGGTTGATGAAATCCAGATACAGCGTCAGCGCCCCGACGATGGAATATTTACGGAACCCATCCTTATCGTCGATGGAAAGCTGCGACCCCATGCTTTTCAGCTTCTGGGTGTCATAGGCGGTCAGACCGACAAATACCACCACGCCGATATAGGTCACCGCCCACATCAATGCGGTGCTTTTCAGCCAGATATTCACCAGCGATGCCAGCACGATGCCGATCAGCGCCATGAACAGCAGATTACCGAAGCTGCTGAGATCGCGCTTGGTGGTGTAGCCATACACCGTCATCGCCCCGAACATGCCACCGGCCACGACAAAGGTGCCGGCAATGGACGAGGACGTATATACGATAAAGATACTGGCCAGCGTCAGCCCGGTCAGGGCCGAGTAAAGCATAAACAAACCGGTGGCCATTGCGCCGCTCAGTCGGCTGACCATGCCGGAGATCACAAATACCAGCGCCAACTGGGCAATAATCAGACCAAAAAAGGTTATTTGGTTTGAGAACACCAGATTCAGCACCGCCGGCGTGCGCGCGGCAAACCAGGAGACAAACGCGGTTAACAATAATCCGCAGGTCATCCATCCGTATACCTGAGCCATAAATGGCTGGATACCGGCATCGGCGCGCTCAACGATCAACCCCTGGGGACGGGAACCCTGGGGACGGGGAAATCGATCCATGACAGTCACCTTATGGTCAACATGAAACAAAGGCCTGTTAAACGGCCCACCTTGGGATAGCATACCACAAAAATACCGTTGGCAATAAAGGGCCGCGGGCAAAAAATTACCCGCCCGGCAGCAGGTTCAAACCGCTTCCCAGCGCCGCGCGGCTTGGCTATCGCTATCACGCGCGTCGACCCAACGGCTGCCCTGGGCGGTCACCTCACGCTTCCAGAAGGGCGCGCGGGTTTTTAGATAATCCATGATGAATTCGGCAGCATTAAACGCCGCGCCGCGATGGGCTGCGCCAACGCCTACCAGCACAATCTGCTCGCCGGTGCGCAGTTCCCCGACCCGGTGGAAAACCGTCACGCGCTGCAAAGGCCAACGCTGCCGCGCCAGATTCACAATCTCCTCCAGCGCCCTTTCGGTCATACCGGGATAATGTTCCAGCGCCAGGGCGCTGACGTCGTCTCCCTGGTTGTGGTTGCGCACCTTGCCGGTAAAGGTCACCACCGCGCCATCGTTATCGCACGCGGCGAGCCAGGCATACTCCTCGGCCATATCGAACGGCCGGCTACCGACATAAATCCGGGTGTCAATCATGCTAGCCCCCGGTAACCGGTGGAAAAAACGCCACTTCGTCACCAGCCGACAGCGGATGCCGGCTGTCCACCAGCACCTGGTTTACCGCTGATAATAACGCGCCCGGCTCAAGCGCCAGGGCCCAGTTTCCACCACGGGCCGCCAACGACTCGCGTAGCGCCTCGACGGTGGCAAACGCCGGTTCCAGGGTGATTCGCTCGCAGCCGATCCGTTCCCGGACCTGGGCAAAAAACAGTACGGTAATCATAAGTCTGCTCCGATAAAATCGCCGGATTTGCCCCCGCTCTTGGCCAACAGGCGCACCGGGCCGATGATCATGTCTTTTTGCACGGCCTTGCACATATCATAAATGGTCAGGGCGGCCACCGAGGCGGCGGTGAGCGCCTCCATCTCCACGCCGGTTTTGCCGGTCAGGCGGCAGAGCGTTTCGATACGCACCCGCCCCGATTCGGTTTGCGCTTGCAGATGCACTTCCACCTTGCTCAGGGCCAGGGGATGGCATAGCGGAATGAGTTCCCAGGTCCGCTTGGCCGCTTGGATGCCGGCGATGCGGGCGGTGGCGAAGACATCCCCTTTATGGTGCTGGCCTTCGATAATCATGGACAGCGTAACGGGCGACATGGTGACAAAGGCTTCCGCGCGGGCTTCGCGCAGGGTCTCCTGCTTGGCGGAGACATCGACCATATGGGCTTCGCCATTGGCATTGATATGTGTGAGGCTTGGCATGTCTGATTTCCTTGGCCGGCCGTCAACCGCCGATAAATGACAGGTTGGGGGTGGCGCCGGTATTGCCTTGATGGAGGAAATGGGTCTGTTTTTTAAGCCGCAGGCCGCCGGAGATACGGGCTTTCAATTGCTCCAATCCATCATCCTCGGCCAGCAGATCGCGCAGGGGAATACCCTCTTCGCCGAACAGGCACAGGTGAAGATTCCCGGCGGCGGAAACCCGTAGCCGATTGCAACTGGCGCAGAAATCCTTGGCATACGGCATGATAAGGCCGATTTCGCCCAGGTAGTCCGGGTGGCGGAATACCAGCGCCGGGCCGTCGCTGCGCCCGCGTGGCTGAGCTTCCCAGCCCATGGGCACCAGCCGCCGGCGGATGGTTTCACCGGAGACGTGTCGGGTACGGAACAGCTCGCCGCCGTCGCCGGTTTCCATGAGTTCGATAAAACGCAGTTGAATGGGACGTGTTTTGATCCAGGCCAGAAAGCTATCGAGGTGAACATCGTTTACGTTGCGCATCAGCACGGTATTCACCTTGACCTGGCTGAACCCTGCCTCGAACGCGGCGTCTATGCCCGCCATCACCTGCCGGAACTTATCCTGACCGGTGATCAGCTGAAATTGCCGGGGATCCAGACTGTCGACGCTGACGTTCAGCGCGGTCAGCCCCGCCTCGCGCCAGCCGGCAATGTCCCGCTCCAGCCGATAGCCGTTGGTGGTTACGGCCAGCGTACGGATTTGCGCATGGGCGCGCACCGTCGCGATAATATCGCGAAAATCGCGGCGCAGCGAAGGTTCGCCACCGGTCAGGCGCACTTTTTCCGTACCGAGTTCGGCAAAGGCATGGGTCAGGCGCCGGATTTCGTCCAGCGATAGGAAGCTTTTATTGTTATTGCCGTGCGGACGGTAGCCGTCGGGCAAACAATAGGTACAGCGAAAGTTACAAACGTCCGTGACGGACAGGCGCAAATAATAAAACTTGCGCGCAAAAGCGTCGATAAGCTGTGGCACCGTTTAACACCTTTCCAAATACGGGAGATGCCGACGTTTCCATCTGGCACCCTGGTGGCTTGCGCCACGGCCAAAATACCCTATTGCTTAAAACGGCAACGTAGGCATGGAGGCTAGGAGTTCGATTCCGCACGCGCGCGTGACCGGCAACGTGATAGAACCTTGGTGCTTAGTAGTGTAATCCTTATTATCCTGCTATGCCATGGCGCCGAAGATAAATTACGCTATGTAAACAATTATATAGCGAATTATTACCCCGATAATGATCGTGGTTAATCATGATATTGCGAGCCGTTGCGCGAATTGGATAGCGGGATTTCGCATCCACCCGCGGATAGGCTATTTTAGTCAACACCGGAGCCGGTGCTCCATGGCGTTGGCCGGAATAAAGAGGATGAATGGGAGCATGATGAGAAACCGTACCTTGGCCGATCTCGATCGGGTGGTGGCGCTGGGCGGCGGACACGGCTTGGGCCGGGTGATGTCCGCGCTGTCTTCGCTGGGATCGCGGCTAACCGGGATCGTCACCACCACGGATAATGGCGGCTCCACCGGACGCATCAGGCAATCCGAGGGCGGAATTGCCTGGGGCGATACCCGCAACTGTCTAAACCAGTTGGTCGCGGAGCCCAGTATAGCGGCGGCCATGTTCGAGTACCGTTTCGCCGGCCATGGCGACCTGGCCGGCCACAATCTTGGCAATCTCATGCTTAAGGCGCTGGATAATCTTAGTGTACGGCCACTGGAAGCCATCAATCTGATTCGTAATATGCTCAAGGTGGAAGCCCTGCTGATCCCCATGTCCGAGCAGGCGGTCGATCTGCAGGCCGTCACCGCCACGGGCGCGACCGTCGATGGCGAAATGGCGGTGGATCGACTCACCGCGCTCCCGGCGCAACTGCGGTTAACGCCACCGGTATCCGCCACCCGCGAGGCGCTGCAGGCCATCGCCATGGCGGATCTTATTCTGATTGGTCCCGGCAGCTTTTTGACCAGCCTGATGCCGCTGCTGTTGCTGGGCGATTTATCCCAAGCGCTGCGCCGCACCCAGGCCCCGCTTATCTATATCGATAATTTAGGCCGTGAACTTAGCCCGGCGGCGGCCAATCTGGATCTGGGGCAAAAGCTGGCGCTGATGGAACAGGCAATCGGCAGGGCCAATAGAGTTGACGCGCTCGTGATCGGCCCCACCCGCGCGGCGAACGGCGCCATGGATCGGACGATCGTTCGGCGCCCGCTGGCCGCCGCAGACGTGCCTCATCACCACGACCGTCAACTGCTGCGCGCGGCGTTGGATCACGCGCTACAAACCCTCGGGTAAGCTGTGGAATTCAGGATATGGCGATAAAATGCTCGCGCAGGGCGTGGATTTCGTCACGCACACTGGCCGCCTGTTCAAACTCGAGGTTTTGCGCATGCGCCTGCATTTTCGCCTCCAGCTCGCTGATTTTTTTATCCAACGCTTTGGGCGTCATGTCGCCGTAATGCGCGGCGGCTTCAATGGCCTTGCGTTTTTTGTGTTTCGCATGCGCCGGCGATTGCCCCAATTCCATGATATCCGCCACCGATTTATTCAGGGCCTGCGGAGTAATCCCGTGTTCCTGGTTGTAGGCATGCTG
>JAATGH010000137.1 GCA_015654745.1 Enterobacterales bacterium | reverse complement strand
TCATGCATATGCACCACGCCTACCAGCCGGTTCCCGTCCGCCACCAGCACCGAAGTGATGTGGCGTGACTGCATTAAATTCAGCGCATCCACCGCCAGGAGCGTCGGTGCGACGCGGATGCCGCCGGGCGTCATCACGTCGGCGATGCGGGCCTGGTTCAGGTCGATGCCCATATCAAAGATTCGACGCAAATCCCCATCGGTAAAAATACCCTCGATGTCCTGCCGCTCGTCGCAAATTACCGTCATGCCGAGACTTTTACGCGTCATTTCCAACAACGCATCGCGCAGTGAGGCATCTGGCCGCGTCAGGGGGATCTCATCGCCGCTGTGCATGATATCGGACACCCGCAGCAATAGCTTGCGCCCGAGAGCGCCGCCGGGGTGGGAGAGGGCAAAGTCCTCTGCGGTGAAGCCCCGAGCCTGCAGCAGGGCCACCGCCAGCGCGTCGCCCATGACCAGGGCGGCGGTGGTGCTGGTGGTGGGCGCCAGGCCCAGTGGACAGGCTTCCAGAGGCACATGGACGCAAATGTGGATATCCGCCGCTTTGCCCATGGCGCTTTCAGGATTGCCGGTCATGCAGATCAGCGGGATATGTTGGCGTTTGAGCACGGGGATCAACGCCAGTACTTCATTGGACTCGCCGGAATTGGACAGGGCGATGACCACGTCCTGGGGAGAGACCATTCCCAGGTCGCCGTGGCTCGCCTCGCCCGGATGGACGAAAAACGACGGCGTGCCGGTGCTGGCGAAGGTCGCGGCCATTTTGCGGCCGATATGGCCCGATTTGCCCATGCCCATCACCACGACTTTGCCGCTGCAGTAAAATATTTTTTCACAGGCACGGCGAAAATCATCATTAATATATTGATCTAATTGCGCCAACCCCGCGCGCTCGTCCGCGAGAACTTTTTTACCGGCGGCCGGAAAATCGAAATCCGGCGCTAACGATATATGTGACATAAATTCATCCTGAGGCACCCGGGATTACGGCCGGGCTAAATAAATAACACCGTCAGATAGGCGGCAAAACCACATAATAACAGAGCGCCCATGGCGGAACCGATTCTGCGGCGCTTTCCCAAACAAAAAATTGTCAATATCACGCTGGCCGCCAGCATGACCCAATAATCCCTGGTAAACGCCAGCGGGTTGAAGGGGCCGGGAGAGAGCAGCGCCGGGACGCCCAGCACCATAACACTATTTACAATGTTCGAACCGATGAGATTGCCCAGGGCAATATCGTTTTCACCTTTCAGCGCGCCGGCGATAACGGTGGCCAGTTCCGGCAGGCTGGTGCCCACTGCGACCACCGTCAGGCCGATAACCAGATCGCCGGCGCCCAGATGACGAGCCACCACGCTGGCGTTATCAATAACGATATGGGCTGATATGGGCATGATGATAAAGGCCAGGGCCAGCCATAGCACCGCGACGGTATTACTGCTGTCCGACGGCAACTCCGCCAACTGCTCGCGGGTCAGACTGTCGTTGCCGTCTCGCAGCGCGCGGCGTGATATATGCACCACGGCGGCAATATAACCCACCGCGGCCAGCAACAGTATCATACCATCCACCCGGCTCAAGGTGTGATCCGCCAGCACCAGGCCGCACAGCGCCGTTGCGGTCAGCATGAGCGGCAGTTCCCGCCGCACGATATCCGAATGAAACGTTATCGGCTTAATCAGCGCCGCGCCGCCCACTATCAGTAATATATTGGTGATATTGGAACCGATGATGTTCCCCACGGTCATATCGATTTGATGATTCAGCGCGGCGGTGACGGAAACCAGCAGTTCGGGCACCGAGGTGCCGAATGCGACGATGGTGCAACCGATAAGCCATGGCGCCACCCCCAGCGAACGGCTGATGATGGCAGCACTGTAAACCAATCTATCCGCGCCATAAACCAGTAGAATAAGGCCGATAACTAATAACGACGTGGCAAAAAACATGTAAAGTCCTTGATTACTAATAAATCCTGGGCTATCGGCGCCATTTTGGTTACCGGAATGAACAAGGCCTGGAGCGAACAAAAAAACGAATATCTAATTTTGACTGTCCGCGACACAAAAGTAAAATGCCGTTGAGTTTGTGTATCTTAGCCCCGGCAGGGGAATTTTTGGTAAAAGTTCGATGAAACTGTCCTGTTGCTTTACTATCTATGCTGCGGTCAACGCGCCGGCGGTTTGAAAGATGAATATGCCCAATAGATTTCGAGCGGCAGGAAGGCGGCAAGCAAGTTCATCCCGATATGTTTACACCGGTAAGCGATGTGGGTGAACGAACTCAGTCTACGCACCGGCGGTCCGAAAGATAAAGGGTATGGCAATGGGTTTGGGCGAGGAAGCAATGAGCAGTGACATCATGAATCAGGCGGAGCATTTGGTCGACATTCGCGGCTTGAGTTTTCGCCGCGGCGACCGAGCCATTTTCGACAACATCACCTTGCAGGTTCCCCGTGGCAAAATTACCGCCATCATGGGGCCGTCCGGTATCGGCAAAACCACCCTTTTACGCCTGATTGGCGGGCAGTTACCGCCGGATAGCGGCGAGATTTGGTTTGATGGCGACAATATCCCCGCCTTGTCACGCCGCCGTTTATATGAAGTCCGCAAAAAAATCAGCATGCTGTTCCAGTCAGGCGCGCTGTTTACCGATATCAACGTGTTTGAAAACGTGGCGTTCCCGCTGCGCCAGCATACCCGCTTGCCGGAGGAGGTGTTGCGCACCACCGTTCTGATGAAGCTGGAAGCGGTGGGGCTGCGCGGCGCCGCCTCCCTGATGCCCGCCGAACTTTCCGGCGGCATGGCCCGCCGCGCGGCGCTGGCGCGCGCTATCGCCCTGGACCCGGAATTGATCATGTTTGACGAGCCTTTTGTCGGACAAGACCCTATCACGATGGGCGTGCTGGTAAAGCTTATCGATGAATTGAACCACGCGCTTGGGGTAACCTGTATTGTGGTTTCCCACGACGTTCCCGAGGTGTTGAGTATCGCTGATTATGCTTATATCGTGGCCGAGCAGCGCGTTATCGCCCAGGGTACCCCGGCGGAGCTGCGGGCGAACCCCGATCCGCGCGCACGCCAGTTCCTGGACGGTATCGCCGATGGCCCCGTGCCGTTTAATTATCCCGCCCGAGATTATAAATCACAGCTTTTAGGTTCAGGGAGTTGACCTAGCCATGCTATTACAACAAGCATTGGCGTCGTTTGGACGCCGGGGCATTGATGTTTGTCACGCCTTTGGGCGCGCGGGCATCATGCTGTTTAACTCGCTGGTGGGTAAACCCGACTTCCGCCAGCAATGGCCGTTGCTGCTTAAGCAACTGTACAGCGTCGGGGTACAATCATTAATTATTATTATTGTTTCCGGTCTGTTCATCGGCATGGTGCTTGGGTTGCAGGGATACATCATCCTCACCACCTACAGCGCCGAGGCCAGTCTGGGAATGATGGTCGCGTTGTCGCTGCTGCGTGAACTGGGTCCGGTCGTTACCGCCTTGTTGTTCGCCGGGAGGGCAGGGTCGGCGCTGACCGCTGAAATCGGTCTGATGAAGGCGACCGAACAATTGTCGAGCCTGGAAATGATGGCTGTGGATCCGCTGCGCCGGATCGTGGCGCCCCGCTTCTGGGCTGGCATTATCAGCATGCCTCTACTGACTGCGATCTTTGTGGCGGTGGGCATCTGGGGCGGCGGCATGGTGGGCGTGGATTGGAAAGGCATTGATAGCGGTTATTTCTGGTCCGCCATGCAAGGCGCGGTGGATTGGCAGCAGGATTTGGTTAACTGCCTGATAAAAAGCCTGGTCTTCGCCATTACGGTGACCTGGATAGCGCTGTTTAACGGCTATGATGCGATTCCTACCTCTGAGGGAATCAGCCGCGCGACCACTATAACGGTAGTCCATGCGTCCCTGGCGGTGTTGGGACTGGATTTTGTGCTGACAGCACTGATGTTTGGGAAGTGAGTTAATGCAAACGAAAAAGAGTGAAATCTGGGTCGGCGTTTTTATGATCATCGCCCTGTGCGCCGTGATTTTCCTGTGCCTGAAAGTGGCGGATATCCGCTCGATGGGCAGTGTGTCAACCTACCGTATTTCGGCTACCTTCGATAATATCGGCGGCCTGAAGGTTCGCTCGCCGGTGAAAGTGGGTGGCGTGGTGGTGGGCCGGGTGGCGGAGATTGCCCTCGACCCCAAGACCTACGCGCCCAAGGTATCGATGGACATCGAGGATACCTACAACCATATACCCGATACCAGTTCCCTGGCGATCCGCACCTCGGGGCTATTGGGCGAGCAATTCCTGGCGCTGAACATCGGGTTTGAAGACCCGGATATGGGAACGTCTATCCTTAAGGACGGAGGCACTATACAGGACACCAAATCGGCCCTGGTGCTCGAAGACCTGATAGGCCAGTTCCTGTATAAGAGCGGCGACAAGCCGGTTGCGGCCGGCG
>JAATGH010000181.1 GCA_015654745.1 Enterobacterales bacterium | reverse complement strand
GTCGCCCGGACTACATCAAGGCCTTCTGGAACGTGGTTAACTGGGACGAAGCGGCTAAACGCTATAGCGAAGCGAAATAATCAGCGCCGGATCATTCGCGCGCCCCTCTCACCGGAGGGGCTCTGATGCCCCGCCAAGACCCGGCCCGTGGCCGGGCCGTTTTGTCGAAAGGGAATCTTCTGGATGAAATAACGGAGGCTTATTTTAGCAGCAGTTTGTCGGTGAAGGCTTTTTTGGCGCTGATACGCACCAGGAATTCCGTGGTCGACAGCACCATGGTGGAGCGGACAATCTGCTGGTAGCGCTGTTGCTGCATTCTGACCAGGTCGTCATCGCCCGGCACGCGGGAGAAGGACGGCAGCGGAGGGAAGGACGTCACGCAGTGCAGTTCGTTAAAGGGGCCCAGGATTTCATCGTCGGTGAAACGGTACTCTTTAGGATCGTCTTGCAATGCTTCATGCAGCGCCATCAATAATTCCGCGTCTTCATATTCCTGACGGCTGATCACTCCCAGAGCATAGACCAGCTTAAGTCGTACCGGCAGTTCGCCCAGCGGGCCGGCGCCAATCAGCAGCGGTTCCACGGCATACTTGACCGCGTAATCGTCCTTGCGAAAAATTTGTAACACCAGGATATCGACCGCCTCGGTTAACAATCTCACCGCCGCGTCCATCAAATCCCTGACCGTCGTCCCTGAGTTAAGCTGTTCGAGGACCTGGTTTTCGTACAGTTGTGTATTTTCCGTCATCACCAAACACCATGTAAAAACCGGCAGCGAGGCGCTCCTCGCCCCCGGGTCTCGCTCGTTATTGCATGGCGTTATAGAGGCTTACCACTTGCTCTACGACTTCACTGTCTTCCTCAAGCCCGGAGACCTGTGCCAGCGCCGCCCGTGGTCCTGATTTCTGCAGTAATTCCGCCCATTCCTGCGCCTGCGGATCTTGCTCGCTATGATAATGCATGGCGGCAGCGATGCCCTTAGCCAGATTATCGTGACGCAGGCCATACTCCAGCGTGCCGCGCAGCGGTTTGATCAACCGATCGCCGGCGCTCAATTTACGCAGCGGCTGACGACCAACCCGTTCCACGTCATCATGCAGGTAAGGATTTTCGAAACGTTGCAGGATTTTGTTGATATAGGCGGCGTGTTTTTCCGGTTCAAAACCGTAACGGTTAATCAGAACCGCGCCACTCTCTTCCATTGCGCCTTTGACCACCTGGCGAATAGCCGGGTCCAGGATAGCATCACGAATGGTTTTATGCCCGGCGTGCTGGCCGAGGTAGGCGGTGATCGCATGCCCGGTGTTGAGCGTAAAGAGCTTGCGCTCGACGAACGCCATCAGATTATCCGTGAGTTCCATCCCGGCAATCGCCGGCGGCTCGCCCTTGAACTGGGTTTTATCCACAATCCATTCGCTAAAGGTCTCAACCGTCACCTCCAGGGGATCCTGAGTGCCGGCTTGGGCGGGCGGTACGATACGATCCACCGCCGAGTCGACAAAACCCACATGCTGTTCTACCCAGGCATGGTACTGTGCGGGCAGCGCCTTGATCACGTGTTGTTTCAGTTGGCTGGTGCCGCGCACCATGTTTTCACAGGCAATAATGTTGAGCGGACGCGTAATCCCGGCGTCATGGCGTTTAATGAGACCTTGCGCCACGCTGCCGGCAATCCGCTCCAGAATCTGCGGCCCCACGGCGGTGGTAACCAAGTCCACGGCGGCGATAAGCGCCACCACATCCTGACTGGTACTGTTTACGGCGCTCACATGGCTTACCGTCTCCACACGGGACTGCTCGCCCACCACGTGGACCTGATATTCACCTCTGGCGTTCAACGCATCCAGAACCGTTTGGTTCACGTCGGCAAATACCACCTCAACCTTGGCATCGGCCAATAATTTACCTATAAAACCTCGACCGATGTTACCTGCTCCGAAATGTAGTGCTTTCATAATATTAACCTTGGATTTTCCGAGTTAAAAAGGGGCCAATGTAGGCCCCCTCTCAAATACAACCTTTCCATTACCCGTGCCGGCGTGACTCCCGTCGTGGTTAGGCGTTTTTATTGCTTCTAAGCAGCGCCAATACCTCATCCACATCAGTGGTGTTGGTCAGACGGGCAATGACCGCCTCATCGTCCAGCGCATTGGTCAGGCTGGTGATAACCTGGATATGTTCGTTGTTGCGCGCGGCGATACCGATGACCAGGCGGGCAATATCATCCGCCTCGTCGCCGAAACGCACGCCTTCGGGGTACTGACAGAAGACCACCCCGGTGCGCAATACTTTATCCTTGGCTTCGATGGTGCCATGAGGTACCGCGATGGACTCGCCCAAATAGGTGGAGGTCAGCCGTTCGCGATCCATCATGGCGTCGACGTATTCCGGCAGCACATAACCGCCTTTGACCAACTGCTCGCCGGCAAAACGAATCGCCTGCTCTTTGTTATCGGCATGCTGGCCAAGGAAGATATTCGCCGCGGTCAGGTGGAACAGGTTCTGTTCGCTATCTTCAAAACTGTCGTCCAGCGTGGAAATCACCTTTTGCTGGTTGGTCTGATTTTTTTGCACCGCCACCAGACGCGCCACCAGATCGGTGTAGAGTCCGCTATCCAGGAAGTTGGTCAGCGAGATATGCTGGGCCTGAGGCGCATGCCGCATGGCGCGTTCGGTCAGATCGCGATGCGTGATCACCAGATCCACATCTTCGGGCAGGCTGTTAATCGCGGTATTGGTCACGCTGATATTGGTCAGCCCGGCCTCTTTAACCTTTTTACGCAACACGCCGGCACCCATGGCGCTGGAACCCATGCCCGCGTCGCAGGCAACGATAATTTTACGCACCGCGCTCAAATCGCTACCGGCCCCGGCGTTAACCGGCGCGTTCAACCCTTTGGACTGTGCCTTCATATCCTTGATACGACGGGTTGCTTCTTCCAGATCGTCGCCTTCTTTGACTTTCATGCTTTTCAGCAGTATCGAGGCAATGACAAATGACACGGCAAAGGCCGCAACCACCGCCGCGATATTGGCAAAATAGGTGCCCTTCGGCGTCATGGCCAACACCGCCAGGATGGAACCCGGGGACGCGGGAGATACCAGGCCGCCGTGCAGTACGGTTAGCGTAAACACGCCGGTCATGCCACCCAGGATAACCGCGATCAGCAAACGCGGGTTCATCAGCACGTAAGGGAAATAGATTTCGTGAATACCACCCAGGAAGTGGATGATTGCCGCGCCGCCGGCGGACTGCTTAGCGTTGCCGCGACCGAAAATCATATAGGCAATCAATACGCCCATGCCCGGACCCGGATTGGCTTCAATCAGGAAGAATATTGACTTGCCGGTAGCGGTAGCCTGCTGGATACCCAACGGCGAGAAGATACCATGGTTGATCGCGTTATTGAGGAACAGGATTTTCGCCGGTTCGACAAAGATTGAGGCCAGCGGCAGCAAATCGTGGCGCACCATCAGATTTACGCCGGACGCCAGGATCTGCGAGAGGATTTCAACCAGCGGTCCAATGGCCAGAAACGCCACAATTGCCAGTATCATGCCGATGATGCCGGCGGAGAAGTTGTTGACCAACATCTCGAAACCGCTTTTGATTTTGCCGTCAACCATCCGATCAAAGCGCTTGATCGCCCAGCCGCCCAACGGACCCGCCATCATGGCGCCCATGAACATGGGGATATCCGCCCCGGCAATCACACCCATGGTGGTAATCGCCCCGACCACGCCGCCGCGTTCGCCGCCGGCCAGCCGTCCGCCGGTGTAGCCGATCAGCAACGGCAGCAGATAGGTTATCATTGGGCCGACTAATTTAGCCAAGGTGGCATTCGGCGTCCACCCGGTCGGTATAAACAGTGCGGTAATAATCCCCCAGGCAATAAAGGCGCCGATATTCGGCATCACCATATTGCTGAGGAAGCGGCCAAAATTTTGTGCTCTGACCTTGATATCCGAAGAAGACATAAACAAACACCCCTATTGATACGCGCCGGACCATAATGGCGCGTGAAAATTGTTGCGACAGTGTTGCACGATCTGTCGGTAGTTCTAGTAACAGCGCGACTCTACCACGGCCCGATAACGAAGCGTACTCGGCGGCAAAAATGTGATAGGCATCACCCCATACCCCCCCATTCAGGCCCTATATAGGTGACATACATCACAAATACGCGATGTAAATAAATCACAAACCAATATTTGAGGTGCGGTTGGGTGCTAAAGTGTGATTCATATCACTAATTGAGGCAGGGTATTTGTTTGATAAATGTGATTTGTATCACAAATTATTTGCGGTCCGAAACCAATCACCCCATGCGAAGCCTGATTGTATGAGGCTTAGCCGCCATAAGACCCGAGATTATTGATGGAATCCGTAAGAAATTTACCATTTATCGGGCGTTCGTTTGGCGGGGGAACCGGAATGCCAGGCAGTACGGCTGTTACAAAAGAGTAAACGGACGGCTGGCGCGTCCCTCACGCTACGTTGCGGCGGCGGCGCCAGCACAACGCGGCGTTAGTGAGGGTCTTTTACTGCATAACGCCGCCGGCTTGCGCCTGCAGTAGCTGCTGATGCTGGGTTTGCAAACCGGCCATCAGCTCGTTGTACTGGGTCGCCTGCAAACGCGTTGGAAACGCAATGGAGTTGGCGCCATAGGTCACCTGCGCGCCCTGCATATTCAAGAAATTACCTACTTGAATGAGCGTTTCGGATAGCGTCGCGGCGCTGGTCACCACCGGCGTCACTTTTTGGGCCGGCTGGGTAATCAGCTTGGTATAGGCCTGGGCGTATACCGCCTTCAGGTCGTCCGGCTGCTTAAGCGCGGCGCGGGCATCATCCGCCTGTTTTTGCAAATGCTCGATTTGCGGCCCCAGTAGATTTAACGCACCGGCGGCTTGCTGTAAATCTCCCCGGTGTGAAAGATAATCCTGCGGCACCCTGATCTGGTTAATTTGATCAAGTACCGGCATCAGGCTGGAATTAATAGACTGCGTATATTGTTGGGTGAACGTCAGTAAAATTTGATAATCGCTGACATAGGTACCGAATTTCTTCTTTTGATCGTCACTGAGGGTTGGCAAACGTTCACCGCCGGGCAGTATCGTGGTTTGCAGGAACTGTATAAACGCCTTGCGCTGATCCGGTTCTTTATCGCCGCAGGCAGTGAGCTGCACCGCCAATAGTAATAGTACTGGCATCATCAGCACATAGCGGTAATGCGCCAGTCTGTCCCTTAACATCATGACCAATACTCCTGTAAAATTATACCTACATTGCATCGGTGCCAGTATGCGCACCCTGATGCGGATTGCTGTTAAGAATAGTCCAATTTTACGCTTACGGCGGCGTTAAACGCCGTCAATGCCGAGCGTTCGCACACGATCGGGCCACGGAGAGCGACGGCGTTATTGCCAAATAACGCCGCGCCAGCGCGGCTATTGCAGCAACGAGATATCGGCAACCCGCAGGAACAGTTTTTGCAGCTGATCCAGCAAGGTTAACCGGTTAATTCGCACCGCTTCATCGTCGGCCATCACCATGACCTGATCAAAAAACGCGTCCACCGGCTCGCGCAGCGCCGCCAGTTCCACCAGCGCGTCCCGATATCGGCCTTCGGCGAACAGCGGCTGCAGCTTATCGCGCAGCACCGTCAGGTGGGTGGCCAACTGGATTTCGGCCACTTCCCTGAGTTTGGCGGCCTGTACGTCCTCGTTGAGCTTATCCGTGGCTTTGGCCAGAATATTTGATACCCGCTTATTGGCGGCCGCCAATGACGCGGCGGCATCCAGAGTACGGAAATAACTTACCGCGTTTACCCGGGCGTCAAAATCCGCCGGACGGGTCGGACGACGCGCCAGCACCGCCTGGATGGTATCGACGCTATGGCCCGCTTCCTGGTACCACGCGCGGAAGCGACCGAGCATAAAGTCGATCACATCATCCACCACGCGGGCATTGGTCAGCTTTTCACCATACAACCGCACGGCTTCCGCCGCCAGGGTTTGCAGATCCAGCGGCAATCGCTGCTCGACGATAATCCGCAGCACGCCCAGGGCCGCGCGGCGCAGCGCAAACGGGTCCTTGTCGCCCTTCGGGTGTTGGCCGATGCCGAAAATGCCGGCCAGCGTATCCATTTTCTCAGCAATGGCCACGGCGCAGGAGACCAGCGTAGAGGGCAGCGCATCGCCGGAAAAGCGCGGCTGATACTGCTCTTTCAGCGCCAATGCCACCGCTTCCGGCTCGCCGTCGCGGCGGGCGTAATGCATGCCCATCACCCCTTGGGTGTCGGTAAATTCAACCACCATATTGGTGACCAAATCACACTTGCTCAACAGGCCAGCACGGGCGGCCTGCCCGGCATCCGCACCGATCTGCCCGGCAATCCAGCCGGCCAGCGATTCGATGCGGTCGCTCTTGTCGCGCAGACTGCCCAGTTGCTGTTGAAACAATACGGTATCCAATCGCGGCAAACGATCCGCCAGCCGCGTTTTGAGATCGGTGTTAAAGAAAAATTCGGCGTCCGCCAGGCGTGGCCGCACCACTTTTTCATTACCGGATATCACCTGTTGCGGATCTTTTGATTCAATATTGGCAACGAAGATAAAGTGAGGCAACAGTTGCCCCTGGGCGTCATAGACCGGGAAATATTTCTGATCGCCTTTCATGGTATACACCAGCGCCTCGGAAGGCACGGCGAGGAATTTTTCCTCGAACTTCGCCGTGAGTACCACCGGCCATTCCACCAGCGAGGTCACTTCCTCAAGCAGGCTGTCGGTCAAATCGGCTATGCCGCCGATCTCCCTGGCCGCCGCTTCGGCATCACGCTTAATCTGCGCCTTGCGCAGATCATAATC
The DNA here is from genome assembly GCA_015654745.1 of Enterobacterales bacterium. Taxonomy (GTDB): domain Bacteria; phylum Pseudomonadota; class Gammaproteobacteria; order Enterobacterales; family Enterobacteriaceae; genus Acerihabitans. The sequence goes on along the minus strand of JAATGH010000181.1, from coordinate 434 downwards.
GGCCATCACCTTACCGCGTTCGAGCAACAAGGCTGGGTATTGATCGGCGTTATCCAGCGTCAGCTCCGCCTCGCCCATAAAACGATGTCCGCGCAGGATGCGGGCGGAGTCGATCCCCAGCACCCGCCCGGGTATCAGCTCATCGCCCAGCAGCATGGTCACCGTGTGCACCGGACGGATAAACTGGGTATCGTTATTCCCCCAGCGCATCATTTTCGGTACCGGCAATTTGGACAGGGCAACGCTTACCATATCGGCCAGCAGTTCCTGCACGCGACGGCCAGGCACCGTCGCACGGTACAGCAGCCATTCCCCTTTGTCGGTAACGGTACGCTCCGCCTGCTCGACGGCGATCCCGCAGCCGCGCGCCCAGCCTTGGGCCGCTTTGGTGGGCTCTCCGTTGGCATCGAAGGCCTGCGCAATGGCGGGGCCGC
>JAATGH010000488.1 GCA_015654745.1 Enterobacterales bacterium | reverse complement strand
GGCGTTTTTTGTTTCTAATGCTAGGATAGTCAGATCTTCCTGGCTTTGCCTTGGAAATAGAGGATTGGCCGAAAAATAGTCTTTTTGCTTCAATTCACCTGACGGAGATTTAGGTGGTACGGAACGATGACAAAGACAATATTTTCAGTGTCACGAAATCCAGTGACGATTGAGGCGGAGAGTGAGAGGCGTTTACGACAGTAACGCGTCAAACAGCCTGATGGATGCAGAGAGCTTTCTATTGTGAACTTACTCAATATGAGTACTGATTTTATTGCCATTTTTTTATTTTCGATGGTCTTTTTGTTCTTCTCCCGGAAAGTGGCCAAGAAAATAGGCTTGGTCGATAAACCCAATTATCGCAAACGTCACCAGGGCCAGATCCCACTGGTGGGCGGGATCTCCATATACGCGGGGATATGCTTTACATTCGTCTATACCGATCACTTCGTGCCACATATCGGGCTGTATTTGTTATGCTCCGGGATCCTGGTGCTTACTGGCGCGTTGGACGATCGCTTCGATATCAGCGTTAAATCGCGGGCCAGCATCCAGGCGTTGGTCGCCATTGCGATGATGGCTTTCGGCGGTTTGTACATCAATAGCCTGGGTTATATCTTCGGCCCTTGGGAAATGGTGCTGGGGCCTTTTGGCTATCCGATCACCCTGTTCGCGGTCTGGGCGGCAATCAATGCGTTTAACATGGTTGACGGCATCGATGGCTTGCTGGGCGGTCTATCCTGCGTCTCTCTAGGCGCAATGGGTATTCTGATGTGCCTGGATAACAATCCCAGCCTGGGGTTGTGGTGTTTTGCCATGATTGCCGCCATTTTGCCCTATATCCTGCTCAATCTCGGACTGTTCGGCCGACATTATAAAGTGTTCATGGGCGATGCCGGCAGTACCATGATCGGTTTTAGCATCATCTGGATTATCCTGCAAAGCACCCAAGGCAATGGCCATCCGATGAACCCGGTTACCGGGCTGTGGATTATCGCCATCCCGCTGATGGATATGATTGCCATCATGTACCGCCGTATACGCAAGGGCATGAGTCCCTTTTCACCCGATCGGCAGCATATTCATCATCTGATCATGCGTGCCGGCTTTAGCTCTCGGCAGGCCTTTATGATCATTACCGTTACCGCTGCCCTGCTGGCGGCATTCGGCGTGGCGGGTGAACGATGGTTCGTTTGGCCGGATTCGGTGATGCTGGCACTGTTCATCGTGGTGTTCCTCCTCTATGGCTACGTACTGAAATGTGCCTGGCGGGTAGCGCGCTTTGTGAAACGGACCAAACGGCGGTTCGGCAATAAAAACATACCCATTAACCGTAACGCGGGGCATAAATGACGGTAGATACCACTCAACCAGTCTCCACGCCACCAGAGCTTGATAATGAGCTCGATCTCCACGGGCTTCTATGCGTCCTTTGGCGAGGTAAGCGATGGATCGTCGGTACGGCGCTGTTTTTTGCCCTGGTTGCCCTGACCTATTCCTTTATGGTCAAGCAAGAGTGGACCGCCATCGCGATCACCGATAAACCCACGGTAAACCTTTTGGGTAGCTATTTTTCCCAACAACAGTTTCTGCGTAACCTGGATGTAAAAAATACCGCCCTGCCCACCTCCGACATGCCGTCCATCGGGGAGGACGCCTACCAGGAATTTATTCGCCAACTGGCCGCCTACGACACGCGGCGGGAATTTTGGCAAGCAAGCGAATACTACATATCGCGTAAAGAAGGTAATCCCCGAGCGGATGCGGCGTTGCTGGAAGAGCTGATCGCCAATATCCAGTTTAGTCCCCGCGACGATGCCAAGAAGCTGCCGGATCAGATCCAGCTGGTGGCTGAAACCGCGGTCGACGCCAATCAGCTGCTGCGTAGTTACATCGTGTTTGCCAACCAGCGAGCGGCCGGCAACCTGAATGAAGATATTACCGGCGCCTGGGCGGCGCGCACTGTTTCCCTTAAAGCGCAGATCAAACGCCAGTCGGCGGTGGCCAATGCGGTTTATGAACGCGACCAGAATGCGCTGCGCCAGGCGCTGGATATTGCTAAGCGGCGGGGCATCAGTCATAGTCAAACTGGCGTGGCGGCGGATCAATTGCCATCGTCAGGATTGTTTTTGCTTGGCGAGCCGCAGCTACAGGCGCGGCTGGAAGCATTGGAGGCTTCTGGCCCAGCTTTAGATGTAGATTACGACCAGAATCGCGCCATGTTGGCCACGTTGAACGTAGGGCCGACCTTACAACACACATTCCAGACTTACCGTTATTTAAGAACACCAGAGGAGCCGGTAAAACGCGATAAACCTCGCCGGGCATTCCTGCTGATTTTATGGGGCGCCATGGGCGGCTTGGTGGGGGCAGGTATTGCGCTGGCCAGGCGCAGGTGACGCCGTCGTAACAGGAGCACCAATCCGGATGGATACGCCGCTCGCTACGCGGCAGGACTTAAACCAGCCAAGCCTTTGGCTTACTTGAGACGGAAGGGAATTGCTGTGAAAGTGTTGATCGTCTTCGGCACAAGGCCGGAAGCCATAAAAATGGCACCGCTCATACTGGCCCTTGGCAAAGATCCCGCCTTTGAAATCCGGATCTGCGTCACGGCTCAACATCGGGAAATGCTCGATCAAGTTTTGCGTTTATTCGAAATCGTACCCGATTACGATTTGAATATTATGCGTCCCGATCAAGGGCTGACGGAAATCACCAGCCGGATCCTCATCGGTATGAAACCGGTATTGGAATCCTTTTGCCCCGATGTCGTGCTGGTTCATGGTGATACCACCACCACCCTGGCTACCAGCCTGGCGGCGTTTTATCAACACATTCCGGTAGGACATGTCGAAGCGGGTTTACGCACCGGCAATCTGTACTCCCCCTGGCCGGAGGAAGCCAATCGAAAACTCACGGGGCATCTGGCGATGTACCATTTTTCGCCTACCGAGAATGCGCGGCAGAACCTGTTGCGAGAAGGCTTGGCGGCGGAGCGGATTTTTGTTACCGGCAATAGCGTTATCGATGCGTTATTTTGGGTACGCGATCGCGTATTGAACGACGCCGAGTTGCGTGGTTCCCTAGAACAACGCTACGATTTTCTCGATCCGCAAAAAAAGATGATTCTTGTCACCGGCCACCGGCGGGAAAGTTTTGGCGACGGGTTTGAGCGGATCTGCAGTGCCCTGGCGAACATTGCCCGTCAGCATCCCGAGGTACAGGTGGTTTATCCGGTTCATCTCAATCCCAACGTCAGCGAGCCGGTTAACCGCATCCTAAGCGGTATTTCCAATATCAAGCTTATCGATCCGCAAGACTATCTGCCGTTTGTCTATCTTATGCATCGGGCTTATATGATCCTCACCGACTCGGGT
>JAATGH010000403.1 GCA_015654745.1 Enterobacterales bacterium | reverse complement strand
CAAAAGAGGATAACAGCGAATGGTTCTCGGCAAACCGCAAACAGACCCTACTCTCGAATGGTTCCTGTCTCATTGCCATATTCATAAGTATCCATCGAAGAGTACGCTTATACATCAGGGCGAAAAAGCAGAAACGCTTTATTACATTGTGAAAGGCGCCGTCGCGGTGCTGATTAAGGATGAAGAAGGCAAAGAGATGATCCTCTCCTATCTTAACCAGGGGGATTTCATTGGCGAATTAGGCCTATTCGAGGAAGGACAGGAACGCAGTGCCTGGGTGCGGGCAAAAACCGCTTGTGAAGTGGCTGAGATTTCATATAAAAAATTCCGGCAACTGATCCAGGTAAACCCGGATATTTTGATGCGGTTGTCCGCGCAAATGGCCAGCCGCCTGCAGGTCACCTCCGAAAAGGTAGGTAATCTGGCGTTTTTGGACGTTACCGGGCGAATTGCCCAAACCCTATTAAATCTGGCAAAGCAACCCGATGCCATGACTCATCCCGACGGTATGCAAATCAAGATCACCCGTCAGGAAATTGGTCAGATTGTCGGCTGCTCACGCGAAACCGTAGGCCGTATTCTGAAAATGCTGGAAGATCAAAACCTCATCTCCGCGCACGGTAAAACCATTGTGGTTTACGGAACGCGCTGATAGTGTCGGATAATGGGCGTGGTGCCTTATGCCACGCTTTTTTTTCGCTTGCTCGCCGGTAGATAATATGTGGCGAAGGCTGATTTATCACCCCGAAGTGAACTACGCCCTGCGGCAAACCATTGTACTATGCCTGCCGGTGGCGGTGGGCCTGTTATTCGGCAGCTTGCAAAATGGCCTGCTATTCTCCCTGGTGCCAGCCTGCTGTAATATTGCCGGTCTGGATACCCTGCACAAACGTTTTTTTAAACGGCTGGCCGTGGGCGGCCTGCTGTTTGCCTTGAGCAGCGCGCTGATCCAGCTGTTGCTGCATCTTTCGGTTCCCCTGCCGATCATTATGCTCGGCCTGGCGCTGCTGTTCGGCGTTACCGGCGAGATCAGCCCGTTGCATGGGCGTCTATTACCCGCGGCCCTGATCGCCGCCATTTTCACCCTGGGACTGAGCGGCAACGTACCCTTCGCCGTTCCGCCGCTGTTATATATTGCCGGTACCGCCTGGTATGGCTTGTTTAATGGTCTGTGGTTTTGGCTGTGGAAAGAACAACCGATGCGGGAAACCCTAAGTCTGCTATATCGGGAATTGGCGGACTATATCGAGGCGAAATACAGCCTGCTGACGCAACATATTGATCCTGAGACCGCCCTGCCGCCGCTGTTCGCCCGCCAGCAGACGGTCATCGATTTAATCGCGCAGGTTTACCAGCAGTTGCATATGCTTTCAGCCACCCATCAATTGCAATACAAACGGCTGCTACGCGCCTTCCAGGTTGCGCTGGATTTGCAAGAGCACATTGCCGTGAGCCTGCATCAGCCCGATGAGGTACAAAAGCTGGTGGAACAAAGCCATGCGGAAGCGGTTATTCGTTATAACGCGCAGGTTATCGCACGCCGTTTACGCGTGCTGGCGGATGATATTCTTTATCATCGCCAGCCGGAACGTTTTACCATGGCCAACGCGCTGTCCGCATTGGAGAAAATTGCCGAGCGCCACCCCGACAATCCGGTAGGCCACTTTTGCTATTACCACTTTAGCCGTATCGCCCGCTTGCTGCGGACTCAACGCCCGCTTTACCGCCGTGATGTCATGGCCGACAACCAGCAGCGGCTACCTTTCTGGCCGGCGCTGGTCAGCTACTGTTCGATTAAATCCATGGCCCTGCGCAATGCCGCACGGTTGGGGATAATCCTAGCCGTAGGCAGCAGCTTTGGCCTGGTCTTTAATTTACCAAAGCCCTATTGGATTTTAATGACGGTCATGTTCGTTAGTCAAAATGGCTATAACGCCACCCGGGTACGCATTCAGCACCGGGCATTGGGCACGCTGGCCGGCTTATTTATTGCCGCGGGCACACTGCAGCTCAAGCTGGGTGACGGTACCATCTTGTTATGTATGCTGGTGCTAACGCTGGCAGCCTATCTGGTGCTGAGAAAAAACTATGGCCTGGCAATGACCGGGATGACCGTAACCGCAGTCTATACTTTGCAATTATTGTCGCTCAATGGCGCACATTTTCTGGTGCCGCGGCTGGTGGATACGCTGCTTGGCTGCATGTTGGCGTTTGGCGGCATGCTATGGTTATGGCCGCAATGGCAAAGCGGTCTATTGCGAAAAAATGCCCATCTGGCGCTGGAACGGGATCAGGAAGCACTGCGGCTGCTGCTCCAGCCGGCGGCGGACCCGGCGGCGTTGGCCTACGCACGAATGCGGGTCAATCAAGGCCATAATGCCTTGTTTACTTCACTCAGCCAGGCGATGAGGGAACCAGCGTTCAACTCCCGCTATCTTTCGGATATGCGCTTATGGGTGACCCACAGTCAGTTTATCGTCGAGCACATCAATGCCATGACGATATTGGCGCGAGATCATTATATGCTGGCGCCGACGCTGGCTTCGCAATATCTGTCCGCCTGTGAAGTCGCACTGCAACGCTGTCAGCAGCGGCTTGAATATGATGGACCCAGCGCGCCCAATCCTTTGGCCGACGCGGCCGGGGAAACGCAAATTCAGACATCAACCCTGATGGAACGCCATCTGCGGCGTGTTCTGTTCCATCTGGGTGTCATGCATACCATCTCTTCGGTGGCGTGGCGTCAGCGGCCACAGCATGGCCACTGGTTATCCCGCCGGTTAAGCGAACGCCGGGCATAGCGCCCGGCGCGCCGCTTAGGCGTGGGCACCAATGACGTTGGCGACCGCCTTCTCAAAACGCGCCATGCCCAGTTCAATATCCTCGAACTCCACTACCAGCGATGGCGCAAAGCGCACCACGTCCGGACCGGCCACCAGGAGCATCAGGCCTTCAGCGGCGCTGGCATGCAGGAATTCCCGCGCCCGTCCCCGGTACTGTGGCTGCAATGCGGCGCCCAATAGCAACCCCATGCCGCGCACCTCCTCGAATAAATGATATTTTGCATTTATTTTCTGCAGGGCGCTGATAAACATGTCGTGCCGTTCGTTGATGCCCGCCAGGACCGCCGGCGTATTGATCACATCCAAAGCGGCCTCGGCCACCGCGCAGGCCAACGGGTTGCCCCCATAGGTAGTGCCGTGGGTACCAACCGCCATCACGGAGGCAATGTCCTCGGTGGTCAACATGGCGCTGATGGGAAACCCGCCGCCCAGCGCTTTGGCCGTCGTCAGGATATCCGGCAACACACCGTAGTGCATATAGGTAAACAGCTTACCGGTCCGCCCCATACCACACTGCACTTCATCCATGACCAATAGCGCCTGGTATTCATCGCACAAATCGCGCAATCCCTGGAGAAATTCCGGTGTGGCCGGCACGATGCCGCCTTCACCCTGAATGGGTTCAACGACAATCGCGCAGGTATGGTCGTCAATTACCGCCTTTACCGCCGCCAGATCATTGAACGGCACATGCACGATATCCGCCGGTTTCGGTCCGAAGCCGTCGGAATATTTTGGCTGTCCGCCCACCGAAACGGTAAACAGCGTACGGCCATGAAAAGCATTATGAAACGCGATGATCTTCGTTTTGTAAGGGCTATGGCGGGTGATGGCATAATGGCGAGCCAGTTTAAACGCCGCTTCGTTAGCCTCGCCACCCGAGTTGGCAAAAAACACCCGGTCGGCGAACGTCGCATCAATCAATTTGCTGGCCAGGCGCAGCGAGGGTTCATTGGTAAAGACATTGCTGGTATGCCACAACGTCTCGCCCTGCTGCTTAAGCGCCGCCACCAGCGCGGGATGGCAATGGCCCAGCGCGGTGACCGCTATACCGCCGGAAAAATCCACATATTCCTTGCCGTCCTGGTCCCATACCCGACTACCTTGCCCTTTTACAGGGATAAACTGCGCCGGTGCATAAACAGGCAATATAACCCGATCGAAGGTGGCCCGTGTCACTGCGCTATCATCTTTTTTCATAAGCTTTTTACCCGGTTCTTTACAAAATGATGAGTGAGATTATAATCATAAAATATGAATAAAAAATCATTTTTCTGCAATCAATTATTGCTGCTATCGTAAAAAAATCTTCTAGCACGCGTCGAAACCGACCGGCGAACGTTTCTCAGTATCCCGTTGCTTCGATACCTAAGGAAGCGTTTTTAAAAAGTTTTCCAGCAGCCGATGCCCCTGCTCGCTGAGAATGCTTTCCGGATGAAACTGTACACCCTCGAGCGGCAGGGTTCGATGGCGAATGCCCATGATTTCATCCGGATGTCCTGCTCGCTGGCTCCAGGCGGTAGCCTCAAGACAGGACGGCAACGTGTCCGGGGCAACCACCAGCGAATGATAGCGCGTCACCGTCAACGGGTTGGACAGGGCGCTAAAGACGCCACGGCCGTCGTGGCGGATAGCGGAGGTTTTACCATGCATCACCTCACGGGCGCGGGTAATACGGCCACCAAAGGCCTGTGCGAGAGCCTGATGCCCCAAACAAACGCCGAGAATCGGTATCACCCCGGCAAAATGCCTGATGGCGGCGAGTGAAATACCCGCATCGTCCGGGGTGCCGGGACCGGGTGAGATCACCAGGCGCGCGGGGGCCATGCGCTCGATATCGGCGATCTGCAGCCGATCGTTTCGCCAGACCTCAACCTGCGCGCCAAGCTCGCAAAAATATTGGTATAGGTTGTAGGTAAACGAGTCGTAATTATCGATAATCAGCAGCATGGTCAGCCTAAGGTGTGGTTATGCGTTTATTTATTATGGCGTCGAGACGGTGAGCGTTTACCTGCACGATGATATTACCCTATTGCCGCAGAGAAAAGGTAACGCGCCGGACAGGGTATCCCAAGAATGATGAATAAAGTATAACCGGCACTAGCGGGTTCACCGGTTCCGGGCGAGACAATATTAGTGATGGGAAGGACTCAGGAAAGGTCGTGGCGACCTCTCCCGTTGGCAGTGCGATACTCACGGGCTCCACGCGTGGGGCGCCAGCGGATACCGCTAAGGCAGAATTTTTGCCGAAATGATGGTAATAGGTTTTACTGGTACATTTTGGTAAGGCCCGACGTTTTTAGTAGGTACCTGCGCAATCTTATCAGCGACATCCATCCCTTTGATCACTTTACCAAATACCGCATAGCCAAAATCACGCTGGCCGTGATCGAGGAAAGCGTTATCGGCAATATTGATAAAGAACTGACTTGTGGCACTGTCTTTTTCGGCAGTACGCGCCATAGCCACGGTGCCGCGCAGGTTGCGCAGTCCGTTATCCGCCTCGTTTTTGATCGGGGCCTGAGTGGTTTTCTGGGTCAGATCCTGATTAAAACCGCCACCCTGAACCATAAAACCCGGGATGACCCGGTGGAAAATGGTGTTATTGTAAAAACCGCTGTTAACGTATTCGATAAAATTATTCACCGCCACCGGCGCCTTCTGTTTATCCAGCTCCAGTTCGATGTTGCCGGCGGACGTATGAAGCAGCACACGGATATCCTGCTGAGCGGCAAGCACAGATGAGGAAATGGTCGCCAAGGAGAATAACAGTGCGGCGGCCAGGTTTCGTTTCAGCATGAGGGTTCCTTTTTAATACATGGGCAATAGGAAGGGCTTAGATTCTAAAGAGCGGGCGGCGCTAACGCTACCCATTTACTCTTTTTTACGTAACTGCGTTATAACGGTATATCGCCCAGACCTCGTTAAGCTCGCCCAACAGCCTATCCTATATTGCAAAAATCGCTGAAATATTATCAATGAGCGACGTAGATACCCACCGTATAAATTGCCATGATAGTATTTGGGGCTTATCGGGAATCCCAACACCATCGTTTTACCACCCGGCGCCATACCGGTCATAGGGTGTTTACATACAGGTCTATTATGAATAATATCAATCGACTGCGACTAACATGGATCAGTTTTTTTTCCTATGGATTGACCGGCGCGCTGGTCATTGTTACCGGGGTGGTGTTGGGCAACATCGCCGACTATTTCCAGGTGCCGGTTTCAGCGATGAGCGCCACGTTTACCTTCCTTAATTCAGGCATTTTGCTCGCTATCTTTCTCAATGCCTGGTTGATGGAAATCATCGCGCTTAAAAAACAGCTGATATTTGGTTTCGTGCTGATGGTCCTGGCCGTATTGGGATTAATGAGCGGTCATAACCTGACCCTGTTCTCGCTATCGATGTTCATCCTGGGAGTGGTTAGCGGTATTACCATGTCCATCGGCACCTATTTAATTACCTATCTTTATGCTGGGCGGCAGCGTGGGTCCCGACTGCTGTTTACTGACTCATTTTTCAGCATGGCCGGCGCGTTGTTTCCGATTCTCGCCGGTGTATTCCTGGCGCGGCATATTTCCTGGTACTGGGTGTATGTCGCGATCGGCTCGGTTTATGTGGCCATTTTCGCGATGACGTTGTGCTCCGATTTCCCGGTGTTGGACGGCAAGCGGACCGCCAAGGACCTGCCGGCGGGCGCGCCCATGAAAGAGAAATGGGGTATCGGCGTGCTGCTTATCGCCGTCGCCGCGCTTTGTTATATCCTGGGGCAACTGGGTTTTATCTCCTGGGTACCCGAATACGCCACTAAAAATTTCGGTATGGGTATCGAGGAGGCCGGGAACCTGGTGGGTAACTTCTGGACCGCGTATATGGTGGGCATGTGGGTTTTCAGCGCACTGCTGCGCTTTGTTGATCTTCAGCGCGTGGTCACTGTCCTGGCCGGCCTGTCGGTAATTATGATGTATCTGTTTATCGCCGCCGGGCAGGGCGCGTATCTGCATTATTATCTCTTCGGCCTCGGATTTGTATCCAGCGCCATCTACACCACTCTCATCACCTTGGGTTCCCAGCAAACCCGGGTCACGTCGCCCAAGCTGGTTAACTTCGTCCTGACCTGCGGAACCATCGGTACCATGCTGACGTTTGTCGTCACCGGCCCCATTGTGGCCAGTTTTGGGGTAAAGGCCGCCTTGACCACCGCAAACATGCTTTATCTGGCGGTATTTATCCTGTGTCTGCTGCTGGGATTCGTCACCCGCCACCGTATGTACGGACACAAGGTCAGCGCATCGTCACTGGATAAATAGAAACCAATAGCGCCGGGCCCCCGGGCGATCAAGCGGACGCGGCCGGGCTGACCTAGCGATAGGCTTCACCCGGCGATGGCGTTATCTGTGGCGATCATTGCTAAAGATTTCGCTACGCGAAAGTCCAATATCTTTAAGCTGATCGTCGCTTAACGCTAACAGGATCCGGCGGTTGCGTCGCCGTAAATAGCCTGTTTTCAAGCGTACGTATAATATCTCCAGTAAATTTTTCGGCATCGTTGCCGGCTCGGGGGGAAGGCTCAACGCCATCGGCTGCCGGATATTGGGTGGGTTCTTCATGGTGCGGGCTCCTCTTCGTCAGGTGACGCTTTATCATGCAGCGCGCACCGCTTGCCGTACAGATTCAGAAATAAGCTTTTTTCACCATACAAAAGTAGTTTTAACCTACTGTCATGCTATTCTCTGTTTAAATCTGTATTGCTATTTTAATAAAAAATAACATCTGTATGAGGCCACCATGACGCGCTACGATAATTTGGCCGGGATCATCGGCGAACGCATAGAACAAGGCTTATATACTTGCGGTCAGCGATTGCCGTCGGTACGGGCACTGAGCCTGGAACATGAAGTGAGCATTAGTACGGTACAGCAAGCTTACCGGGTGCTGGAGGATCGGCGACTGATCGAGGCGCGGCCCAAGTCGGGTTATTTTGTCAGCCAGAAGCATGAACTGGCGGCGTTGCCGGCAATGTGCCGTCCGGCCCAGCGGCCGGTAGAGATATCGCAGTGGGATTTGGTGCTCAAGCTGTTGCGCTCGGATCCGCTGGATGGGATGGTGCATTTGGGCCCCGGAATGCCCGATATTTCGTCCCCCACGCTTAAGCCATTGATGAAGTTGCTTAGCCGCACTGCCCTGCATCCGGATTTGCGCGGAATGAACTATGGTGATATTTCAGGTGCGCCCTCGCTGCGCGAGCAAATTGCCCGCCTGATGGTGGATAGCGGCAGCCTGTTGCGGCCTGATGATATTATGATCACCACCGGGTGCCATGAGGCGCTCTCCATCGCTCTGCATGCATTGTGTCAGCCCGGAGACATCGTGGCGGTGGATTCACCCAGTTTTCACGGCGTCACCCAGACAATGAAGGCCTTTAGCATTAAAGCGCTGGAAATACCCACGGATCCGGTAACGGGTATCAGTCTGGAAGCATTGGAACTGGCCCTGGAACAGTGGCCGATCAAGGCGATCCAAATCACACCGAATTGTAACAATCCGCTGGGATATATCATGCCCGACTCGCATAAGCAGGCATTATTGACCCTAGCGCAGCGATATGACACGCCAATCATCGAGGATGATGTCTATGGGGATTTGGCCTATCGCTACCCCCGTCCGCATACCATAAAATCTTTTGATGAGGATGGCCGCGTGCTGCTGTGCAGTTCGTTCTCCAAGACGCTGGCTCCCGGGCTGCGGGTAGGCTGGATTGTGCCCGGACGCTATATGGAGAAGGCCATTCATATGAAATATATCAGCACCGGCGCTACGGCGCTGCAGCCACAGCTGGCGGTGGCCGAGTTCGTCCGGGGCGGTTATTATCTCAAACATCTGCGGCGGATGCGTGCCCGTTATCAGCTTAACTGCGAGATCATGACCGACTGGATCAAAATCTACTTTCCACCGGAAACCCGGGTCAGCCGGCCACAGGGAGGATTTTTGATCTGGGCCGAACTGCCGGTGCATTTTGATTCGCTGCGGCTCAACCGGCGCCTGGAGAGCCTATCGATACAAATCGCCGTTGGGCCGGTCTTTTCCGCGTCAGGCAAATACCGCCACTGCCTGCGGCTGAGTTTCGCCACGCAGCTCACCGATGAGATAGAAGCAGCGGTAAAAACCATCGGCGATACCATTAAGCAGCAGCTAAGCGAGAACCACGGCGAGTGCTAATGGCGAAAATCGATATTTTCCGGCTGGTCCAGAAATAGCGTCGATTGCGCTGGCTGGGTCTCGGCAATCACTCGTCCATGGCGAATCACGTAACGCGGCGGGGTTTGCCGCCTCACGGCGTCAAAGCCGTTTTCCGCCGGGAGGATCAGCAGATTGGCATGGTTCCCCGGGGCAATGCCATAGTCCGTAAGGTTCATGGTCTTGGCGCCGTTGGTGGTAATCAAATCCAGACCCTGGTTGATTTGCTCGTAGCCCATCAGTTGGCATACGTGCAACCCCATATGCAATACCTGCAGCATATTGCCGGTGCCCAGGGGATACCAGGGATCGAACACGTCGTCATGGCCGAAACAAACATTGATCCCCGCCGCCATCAGCTCCTTGACCCGCGTCACCCCGCGCCGTTTCGGATAATCATCAAAGCGGCCCTGCAGGTGAATATTGACCAGCGGATTGGCAACGAAGTTGATGCCGGAGAGTTGCAGCAGGCGGAACAGGCGGGCGGTATAGGCGCCGTTATAGGAGTGCATGGCGGTAGTATGGCTGGCGGTAACCCGCGCGCCCATGCCTTCACGGTGGGCCAGCGCGGCCACGGTTTCAACAAAACGCGATTGCTCATCATCGATTTCGTCGCAGTGCACATCCACCAGGCGCTGATACTTGATCGCCAGCGCAAAAGCCTTATGCAGGGACTCCACGCCGTACTCGCGGGTAAACTCAAAATGCGGTATGGCGCCCACCACGTCGGCACCTAAGCGCAGCGCTTCCTCCAACAGGGCTTCACCATCGGGATAGGATAAAATACCCTCCTGGGGGAACGCGACCAACTGTAAATCGACCCAGGGCGCCACCTCGTCGCGTACTTCCAGCATTGCCTTAAGCGCGGTCAGGGTGGGGTCGGAAACATCTACATGGCTGCGCACATGCTGGATGCCGTTGGCGATCTGCCATCTCAGCGTCCGCCAGGCCCGCTGTTTTACATCCGCATGAGTCAGCAACGCCTTACGCTCCGCCCAGCGCTCAATACCCTCAAACAAGGTCCCGGATTGATTCCATCGGGGATCGCCGGCGGTTTGGGTGGTATCAAGATGGATATGGGGCTCGACAAAGGGCGGGATCGCCAGACCGCCCTGTGCGTCCAGCACCCCCGTGGACGGTTGGACGGGAGTTTGCACCGGGCGAATCGATCCGATGCGTTGTTCATCAATCTCGATCTCCCATAACCCGTCACGCTGCGCCAGGCGGGCATTGGTAACAATATGCAATTGATGTTTAGGCACGGTTTACCTCATTGACGTGAAATGGGTTCATTCTTAAATCAAGCTTAGCGCAAGAGACCTGGAATGTCCGTTGATTTATCAGCCAGTTACCCTATGAAGAATCGAATTATTAACCCGAAAACTTAACTGTCTATCGAGCCATTCTGCCAAGATAAAAAGCACCATATACGTCGCTGAAATAGGGTACAAAACTTAACTACAATAATTATAAGTTTTATTTAAAAGATAATAAGAGCCAGCTTGTATAAATAAATACTGGAGCACAGTAACACGCTTTACATCATTGAAAATAATAACATAGCGGCCAAAAACCTTTTCGGTGCACCCCATTTTTTATGCGTTTGGGGATAAAGACTCCATCGTGACGAAGGAAAATCTATCTTTGTTAGCTCTATTATCCTCCCGGCAGAGGTTGGAATTATCATGCTTAGAAAAGGAACCCAGTAAACGTTAACCGCTGATGCGAAAATAAGATCGCTAACCGATCTGTTTATATTCACTAAACAATGGTTTTTTATTGGCAACCACTCATCGCACAATGACGCCCGCATACTGCATAAGGGCGTCATTGTGGATGAGGTGCCGGTCGAGGCTTGAGCTTACCGGCGAGAGTTATATCGCCGGTTTTCCGTTCGTAATGACGTCCAGGTTACCGTAAACAGCGTGCAAAGCGTTATCTCGCTGGACGACCCACAAACCCCACGGCGTCATAAACCTTATCCAACGTGCTGCGCGCACGCGCGCTCGCTTTGGCTGCGCCATCGCCCATGATTTGGTTTAGCAGTTGGTCGTTGGCACGATAGTGGTTAAACCGTTCCTGCAGATCAATCAGCATGCTGGAAACCGCATCCGCCACCGCCCCTTTCAGATGCCCATACATTTTGCCGGTGAACTCCAGCTCCAGCTCAGGGATGGGCTTGCCGGTGACGCCGGAAAGGATATCCAGCAGGTTGGACACGCCGGGTTTCGTCACGGGGTCATAACGCACCACCGGCGGTTCTTCCGAGTCGGTCAGAGCACGTTTGAGTTTTTTCACCACCGATTTTGGATCTTCAAGCAGCGTGATGACATTATTGCGATTGTCGTCGGATTTCGACATCTTTTTCGTCGGGTCCAGTAGGGACATGACGCGCGCGCCGGATTTAGGAATAAAGGGCTCGGGCACGGTAAAGATATCGCCATACAGCGCATTAAAACGCAGGGCGACGTCGCGGCTGAGCTCCAGATGTTGCTTTTGATCTTCACCCACAGGTACCTGATTGGTCTGATACAGCAGGATATCGGCCGCCATCAGCACCGGATAATCAAATAACCCGGCATTGATATTTTCCGCGTAGCGGGCGGATTTATCCTTGAACTGCGTCATGCGGCTCAGTTCGCCAAAATAGGTGTAACAGTTCAATAACCAGCCCAGTTGGGTGTGTTCCGGCACATGGGACTGAACAAAAATGGTGCTTTTATTCGGGTCGATACCGCAGGCCAGATAGAGCGCCAAGAGGTCCAGGGTGGCTTTGCGCAGTTTTTGCGCATCCTGGCGGGCAGTGATGGCATGCAGATCGACAATGCAATATATGCAATCGTAATCGTCTTGCATCGTTACCCACTGACGCAGCGCACCCATATAATTACCGATGGTCAATTCGCCTGACGGCTGCGCGCCGCTGAATACGATGGGCTTACTCATTTCTCTTTTCCTGATTATCTAAGGACAACCCAAGAATGGGCAGAAGGTCGGCAAAACGATCCAGAAGGTAATCCGGATGGCTGCTTGAGATCGCTTCACCATAGTTATAGCCATAAGTCATGCCGACGCAGGGACAACCGGCCGCCTTAGCCGCCAGAATATCATTACGGGAATCGCCGACAAACAGCAGTTCGTCCACATACAGGCCCAGTTTGCCGAGTACCAGATAAATGGGCGCCGGGTGCGGTTTTTTCGCGGCAACGTCATCGCCGCCGATGATAAGGGAAAAATAGCGATCGATGTTCAGCGACGCCAGCAGAGGCGCGACAAACGGCGTGGGTTTGTTGGTCACCACCGCCATGGGCCATCCCTGATCCGCCAGGCGGGCCAGGGTCTCGCTAACCTGCGGAAATAGCCGACTGCCCTGCTCGACGGTCTGCGCATAATATTGGTCAAACAGTAACCGGGTCTGATGGCAGAGCGCCGTGTCGGGACGTGCTCCGGCCCAGATCAGCGCGCGTTCCACCAGCTTATCGGCACCGTTGCCAATCCAGGTGGAAATCAACGACTGACCGGCTTTGGGAAGCCCCAACGCCTGCAGGGCCTGATCTAGCGCGCTGCTAAGGCCAGGCGCGGTGTCGGTGAGGGTTCCGTCGAGGTCGAAGGCCAGGCCGCGGATTTTAGCCAGATTGTGGGAGGCGGCCGGCGCGCTCGGGGCTGTTTGTCCGCTCAGGGCTGCTTTATCGCTCATGGCTGTTATTATCCCGCTCAGGACTGTGGGTGCTTATCTCGTGACGCATGGCGGTGATGATCACCTGGTAATCAGGCTGGCCGAAGATCGCCGAGCCGGCGACAAACATATCCGCGCCGGCCGCGGCGATCGCACCGATATTATCGGTTTTGACGCCACCGTCCACCTCCAGGCGGATATCCCGACCGCTGTCATCAATCAGCCGCCTGACCTGGCGCAGCTTGTCCAGTGTACCCGGAATGAATGACTGCCCGCCGAAACCGGGGTTTACCGACATGAGCAGAATGATATCCAGCCGATCCATAACATAATCGAGAAAGCTCAGCGGCGTTGCGGGATTCAACACCAGTCCGGCCTTGCAGCCGTGATCTCTGATCAATTGCAGGGAACGATGAACGTGTTCGGAGGCTTCGGGATGAAACGTAATATAGCTGGCCCCGGCGGCGGCAAAGTCGGGAATGATGCGATCGACCGGTTTAACCATCAGGTGCACGTCGATTGGCGCGGTAATACCGTATTGGCGCAAGGCTTTTAGGACCATGGGCCCCATGGTGAGGTTGGGTACATAATGATTATCCATGACATCAAAATGTACCACATCTCCGCCGGCCGCCAGTACCTGGGCAGTATCCTCGCCCAGACGGGCAAAATCCGCCGACAGGATGGATGGGGCGATTAAATATTTTTTCATCCGCGTCTCCAATCATTAGTGGTCAGTCAATGGCATTCTGCCGATCGGCATAGTAATACAGCGCCAGCAGTTCGTTCACCTTGCTACGACCCAAAATATTACTGCTAATGGTACGGCGTCCTTTAACCACATGGATCACCGCGTCACAATACCACTCACGGGTCATCACGGTATCGTGGTTTGAAATTAACACCGGCACCTGCGCTTCACTGGCCAGCCGGTAGGCCATCAGCGCCAGATTTTTCTGCTCCAGATTATTGAAACCATTCGTATGATAAGACATAAAATTCGCCGTGGTGGATAACGGCACATACGGAGGGTCGCAGTACACGACCGAACCTGCCACCGCTTTCTCCAGCGTTTGCTGGTAATGCTCGCAGACAAACACCGCTTTTTGCGCTTTTTCAGCAAATAAATGCAGCTCATTTTCTGGGAAATAAGGTTTTTTGTAACGACCGAACGGAACGTTGAACACGCCGCTTAGGTTGTAGCGACACAAGCCGTTGTAACAATGACGATTGAGGTACAGAAACAGTATCGCGCGCCGATATGCTTCCGTGCAGAGGTTAAATTCGCTACGGAGCAGGTAATAGACTTGCGAAGTATTGGCTTCGTCATCAAACAGCAGCCGGGCGTCACCGATAAATTCGGTGGTGCGCTCCTTGACAATATTGTACAGATTGATGAGATCGCTATTGATATCAGCAAGAATGTACTTCTCGTAGTCAGTATTCAGAAACACCGACCCCGCGCCGACAAAGGGCTCTATTAGGCAATCACCCGCCGGTAAGTGCCGGCGGATATCTTCTATTAGCGGATACTTGCCGCCAGCCCACTTCAAAAACGCGCGGTTCTTCTTCATGCCGTTGATTGTTACTCACACACTCTTAAGAGCCGCGGATTGTACTCTGTTTAGCACCAGACAGCAGCGCTAAATTCAGGAACTATTTATTCTGATCTTGTTTAACCTGCCCAATTTCCCTAGCCCAGGGTTTTTTCGCCTGAAGATCGGCAGGTAATTGCGCCACCGCGCTTTTCGCCTGCGCGGCGGACGGATAAACACCACTGACCAAGACATACCAAGGTTTGCCGTCACGCCGGGTCTCATAGACCCAGTACTGATTCAGCTGCTGTTTTTTAGCATAGGCGTTAAGCGTACCGGCCTGCGAGGCGCTACTGATCTGCACGGTATAAAATCCCGCCGGCGCACTCTGTATCGAACCGCCGCTGGCTGTGGCGGCAGGCGCGTGCTGGCTAGCGCCGCCGGTAGCGACCGTCGCGGGCGCCGGTTGAACCGGCGTGGCCGCAGGATGGCTCGGCGGTATGACCATGCTGTGCCGGGCGCTAACGGTTGGCGTCGCCGGCTGTACGGCGGGCGCAGCGCTATGCGCAGCGGCCACAGGCGTTTTGGCGGCGGTCACAGGCGCCTTGGCCGCGGCCACATGGGACGGCGCAATAGCGTGCGCCGCTTTTTCGACCGGTTTTTGCGCTTTATTATGAACGGCCGCCTTGGCGGCGGGTTTATGTCCAGGCTCTTTCGTCGCCGGGGCTACCGTGGCGGGCGCGGTGGGCAGCGTCGAGGTGGTCTGATCGCCATTCATCTGCTGCGCCACACCGTTCACCTTGTCCCCTTGCTGCGACAGCGCGTCCGCCATGTTGCCGGGCAGGTCTATACGGTGCTGTCCATCCGGCGCCGCAACGGGAGGCGCTTGGGTGGGCGTAGACGCCACCGGCGGTGCGCTGAGGGTCTGCGGCTGCGTGCCGTTGCCACCATTGACGGTGCCCGGCGTCACGCCATTGGCGGGACCAGGGCTGTTTGCATCAGTGTTGGCGGCATCCGGCACCGGCTTGAGATCGTTGTTTGCCTGGGTGCCGTTCGTGCCCGGCAGATCGATATTCTTTTCCGCCACGTTGGGATTTTGCTGGTTGGCATCGGTTTGCGTAGGCGCCTTGAGCGCTGAACCAATGGCTATCACCAAAAGCAACAATACAAGGATACCAATGCCAATCATCATGTGCTGTTTGGACATGACCACCTTGGGAACTGAAGGACCTTTCCGTTGACGGGGTGGGCGGCGATCGCTGCTATCGGGTCTCAGTTCGTCTTCCGACT
>JAATGH010000491.1 GCA_015654745.1 Enterobacterales bacterium | reverse complement strand
GATGATTTTCTTGCCGTCGACCTTTTTAACCGGCTTGTTTGGCGTCAACCTCGGCGGGATTCCTGGCAACAACATGCGGTTTGTATTCAGTATTTTTTGTGTGTCGTTGGTGGTGGTAGTGGCCGGGGTGGCACTATGGTTAAAACGGCGCAAATGGCTATAAAAGCCCCTTAATATTGAGCAATATCAATATGTGCAGGGATAAAATGAGGCATTATAACCCTCGCAGGTGAATGCAACGTCAAGCGATGGGCGTTGCGCTCCATATTGTCTTACTTCTATTTTTTGAATTATTGCATAGCATAATTAATTCATATAATGCCGGGTCTTTGACCTGGCATTTTTTTTATGTTTGCCGGCGGCATGCTCCGCTTTCCCTTGGCGCGGTTTGTCCAGAACGATATCGCACGCTATGCTTAAAGCGAGTAGATAGCCACGCGCCGCGGCGCGATGCTTACTCCCCTTTTTGCCTACTTTCTGCGAGGTGGACAATATGTACAGGACGACAACCCCGGCCGGCGATGCGCGCATCCGCGTTTATCGCTTGAGCATTCCCCATGAGCCGCTGCCCAGCGAACCCATCCCAACCGATCCGCCGCCGATCCCCAATCCCCTGCCGGATCCGCCGTTGGAGCCACCCTACAACCCGGATCCGAAACCAATTGAAGACCCGCCGCCGTTCAGAATGTGAATCGGCTATTTCAGTTCCACCACCGGTAGCCGCTGATGGTCCGGCGGCAAATCCGCCGGTTCCTCAGGCCATGCCGTGGCCGGGTTGTTTATGGGGACCGGGTCAAAGGCGAGGTCGCCGCCGTCAACGATGTCGTCACCTATGCTTAGCCGTTTGAAATCAAACAGGTTGCCGTCGGCCAGATGCGAGGGCACCACATTTTGCATGGCGCGGAACATGGTTTCTATACGGCCGGGATAAAGTTTATCCCAATCATTGAGCATTTTGCCTATCACCTGGCGCTGTAAATTGGGCTGTGAGCCGCACAGGTTGCAAGGAATAATGGGAAATTCGCGGGCGACGGCAAAGCGTTCAATGTCCTTTTCCCGGCAATAGGCCAGTGGGCGAATGACGATTTGCCTGCCGTCGTCGCTCATCAATTTTGGCGGCATGGCCTTGAGTTTGCCGCCATAAAACATATTCAGAAATAAGGTTTGCAGCATATCGTCGCGATGGTGCCCCAGGGCGATTTTGGTGGCGCCCAGTTCGGTGGCGGTGCGGTATAAGATACCGCGCCGCAGTCGCGAGCATAACGAACAGGTGGTTTTCCCTTCGGGAATTTTATCTTTGACAATGCCGTAGGTATTCTCTTCGACGATCTTGAACTCGACGCCGGTGGCGGTCAGATAAGCCGGCAGAATATCGGCCGGAAAGCCCGGCTGTTTTTGATCCAGATTTACCGCGACCAGCGAAAAATGAATAGGGGCGCTGCGCTGCAGGTTACGCAGGATCTCCAGCATCGTGTAACTGTCTTTCCCGCCGGAGAGGCACACCATGACGCGGTCGCCTTCTTCAATCATATTGAAATCGGCAATGGCCTGGCCCACATTGCGCCGCAGACGCTTGTGTAACTTATTCAGATTGTACTGCTCTTTTTGATTAACCACGTTGCTGAATACCTTTGATTTACTTGGTAAGGATTGTACGCGATAAAACCGGGGGGGTTGAGCATTTTTGGCCATGGCCTGGATTCACCGGGATAAGCTGAGCCGTTAATCGGCTGCGACCCGCGTCAACTGCTCATTGATGGCCATCACCGCCTGGTTGCCATGCTTGATATGAAGCAGGGTGATATCCAGATCGGGCTCGAAACGATGTCCAATTCGCACGGTATAAGACGTGGTCAGCCAACCGATCGGACCGGTTTCACAGAACAGCGCCTCAATATCGCTCCACGGCATGCCTACAATGCCACGCCGCCATGGCAAAATGCCGCGAGACACCCATACGCCGTCGCGATCGTAGTAAAACCGAAAGCGCCGTCGCCAGGCGAGATCATAAAGGATCTTGATGATGCCCAAAAAGAGGATGCCGTAACCGGCCAGGATAAAATTCGCATCCCGGGCGGATTGTGAAACGATCAGACCGATGGTGGCCAGGGCCAGGAATAATGCCAATGGCCGGGTGTAAGCTACCCAAGAGAGGGAATAAACGGCGTACAACCGATGATTATAGGTCGCTTGTATAACGGCAGGGTTGTTGACCTGGTCCATCGTTCACCTACAAATTTACCCGCACCAGGCGGACGGCACACCACGCCGTTGTTGCCCGACGGGTGAAAAAATCCAAACACCCAGGCCGCCGGGAAAGGCGGCCTGGGTCTGCCAGACCGGATTACCGCGCGGTCGGATCCGTTTCTTCCCCTTTGCCGGCCATGCGCGCCAGAAAGTCGTATTTTACCTTAAGATCCTTCTCAGCGGCCTGATAAAGCGCTTTAGCCACTTCCGGTTGCTGAGTATTCAGCCGACGGAACCGCTGCTCGTTAAGCAACGTGGCGCTAAGATCGCTACTCGGCGGCCGTGAATCCAGGGACAACGGCAGCTTGCCTTCTTCGCTGCGCCGCGGGTCAAAGCGATAGAGCGGCCAGAAGCCGGTAGCGGTAAGCTGGCGCATCTGATCGTGGCTTAACGCCAGATCATAACCATGCTCTTCACAGGGACTATAAGCGATAATCAGCGACGGACCGGGATAGGCCTCTGCTTCCTGGATCGCCTTCACCGTTTGGTTCAGCTGCGCACCGAGGGAAATTTGCGCCACATACACATGACCATACATCATCATGCTGACGCCAAGATCCTTACGCGCCTTGCGTTTGCCCTGTTCGCCAAATTTGGTGACCGCGCCCAAGGGGGTCGCTTTTGACTGTTGACCGCCGGTATTGGAATAACATTGGGTATCCAGCACCAGAATATTGACATTCTCCGTCAGGCTCAGCACATGATCAAGGCCGCCAAAGCCAATATCATAAGCCCAGCCGTCGCCGCCGATCAGCCAAATGGATTTGTCCACCAGATAGTCGGCGTCCTGAGCCAGCTGCTTGAGACCATCTTCCGCGTCTGGTTCACGTACGCGCGCGCTGAGCAAGGTGCGCAGTTCGGCAATTTGCCGGCGACGCTCCTCCACCGCGACCGACTCGGCGAGCAGCCCCGCGACCAAGGGTTCGGGCAGCACAGCCGCATAATGATTAAGTAGGCGCGTCACGCGCCGGCGGTGATGATCTACCGTCAGGCGGAAACCAAGACCAAACTCGGCATTATCCTCAAACAACGAGTTGGCCCATGCCGGACCGCGCCCCTCGGCGTTGGTGGTGTAAGGGGTGGAGGGCAGATTGCCGCCATAAATGGATGAACAGCCGGTGGCGTTGGCGATCAGCAATCGATCGCCGTAGAGTTGGGTTAACAGCTTAATATAGGGTGTTTCGCCACAGCCGGAACAGGCGCCCGAATATTCAAACAGCGGTGTAATCAGCTGCGACGTGCGGATATCGATACGCTCCAGATCCGACACGGCCATTTCCGGCAGATCCAGGAAGAATGAATAATGGACCTTTTCCTCTTCCACATGCTCCAGACGCGAAGCCATGTTAATGGCCTTAATATCCGGATTCTGCCGATCCTTGGCCGGACACACTTCGACGCACAGATTACAACCGGTACAATCTTCCGGCGCGACCTGCAATACGTATTTACGGCCGCGCATATCGCGTGATTTAACGTCCAGCGAGGCCAGCCCGACTGGGGCCCCCTCCATGGCTTCGGGAGCGACGACCTTGGCGCGGATTGCCGCATGGGGGCAGGCGGCGACGCAATGATTGCATTGGGTGCACAAATCCGGTTGCCATAATGGGATCTGTTCGGCAATGTTGCGTTTCTCCCATTGTGTGGTGCCCACCGGCCAAGTGCCGTCCGGCGGCAGGGCAGAAACCGGCAGGGCGTCGCCCAGGCCGGCCAGCATGGCGGCGGTGACGGTTTTGACAAAATCCGGCGCGGCATCGGAAACCACCGGCGGGCGTAGTGGGCTGCGGGCGTCCACCGGGCGCAGCGGCACGGCATGCAGCGCTTCACGCGTGGCGGCCAGGGCTTGCCAATTCCGCTCTACCAACTCTTGCCCCTTACTGCTATAGCTGCGGGCGATAGCCGACTGCAGGGCCGCCAGCGCGGCGTCCGGCGGTAAAATGGCGGCCAACTGGAAGAAGGCCATTTGCATCACCGTATTAATGCGCGCGCCCAATTGACATTCCCGTGCAATTTGCGCCGCATTGATGATGTAAAAGCG
>JAATGH010000277.1 GCA_015654745.1 Enterobacterales bacterium | reverse complement strand
CCGTCACGGTCATCGGCCGTTTTGGCATAACAAATATCGTAAATACAAAAACCCAGGCTCTTGGTGAGATTATTAAAGCCGTGTAGTTTTAACTTCTGCAATTAAGTTCACCCCCTTATGGATACCGCCCCGGCTCTAAGCCGTGAGGGCATTCAGTAAATATTGTGGCAGGGCAAAACTGCCGTGATGTATCGCTGGATTGTAATAGCGGCACTCAATTCCCGCCGCCGCAACGCGGTGGCGTAGCGTTTCCGGATCAAGGCGGCGCGGCGCCGGGTCTTGACTGGCCCAGGCAAATGTCATAATGCCGCCATAATAGGTGGGGACCGCCGCTTGGTAAAAACTCACGTCGTTAAAATAACGGCTAAGCTTGCGATGGCTATTTACCGCCTCGTCCTGTTGCAAAAAGCAGACGCCATTTTGCGCGACAAAAATCCCGCCTTCGTTCAGGCAACGCGCGCAGCCCTGGTAGAAGTTAGAGGTGAACAGACTCGATCCCGGTCCGATCGGATCGGTACAATCGGAGATGATCACATCGAATTTTTCCTGGGTCGCGGTGACAAAATTCACGCCATCGTCAATGACCAGTTTGAAACGCGGATCGTCAAACGCGCCGGCGCTATGTCGAGGCAAATACCGGCGGCAAAAAGTGATCACGCCGGCATCAATTTCCACCATGGTGATATGTTCCAGGCCGGGATGACGGCTGACTTCGCGCAACATACCCCCATCGCCGCCGCCGATGATCAAAACCTTCTTGGCCCGCCCGTGGGCGATCAGCGGCACGTGGGCCATCATTTCATGATAAATAAATTCATCACGTTCAGTCGTTTGCACCACGCCATCCAGCGCCATAACGCGACCGAAGGCGGCATTTTCAAAAATAACCAAATCCTGAAGATCGGTTTTTTCCCGATACAGAATGTTCTCCACGCTGAAATACTGGCCGAAATGCGCATGCAGCGTCTCATTCCAGGTTTCTTTAAGTGTCTTATTAGGCTGCGGCATGACAGGCTGATCCTCGGCGTAACCGCCATGGGAAAACGGCGCAATATAATAGCGAAATCCGTGCCGGGTTGCACGGATGAATTTCACACTAACGGAAATGCTTATGCGCTATTTAGCGTAGGCGAGTAGGCTGAGCGAATTGGTGGCCAGGCTTTCACATTTTTTTGGCGTGGGAATGGCGATACCGCTGAGATCGCGGTAACTGTCTTCTCCCAGGGCGCGCATGTCGTAGCTGCCGTAATTGCTGAGATCCCAACGGTTTTGTTGAGCAAAGATGAGAATGGCCCGGCGGATCTGCTCATTAGGCATATCCGTATAACCACAATTGTTTTTAAGGAAAACGAACACGGCGGTTAAATCAGCCATATCTTCGGCTTCTGGTTCGGATAACGCTTGCGACGCGGAGGAAAAAACCAGCATCCCGAGCGTCAGCATCACCAATAGGGATTGTTTCATGTTAAACCTGAATCAAAAAGTTGAGCCCGACGTTATCATAAGTGGTGATTTGCGCCCTGAGTTTCATTCCTTCGCCCGCTTGGTGACGGTAGCGATAATATAATGAATTATGGAACAAGTTGCACTCATTGTCCCGTGTTCTGTTAATAAAATATTTCCAACGATAGGCGTTTTCACGCCATCAAAGATAATGGCGATTGTGGTTGCATCGCATTTAGCAGGAAACGCCATTGCTTCCTTGTTATACTCCCCGCCTGTTGGTACCAATGCGAGTAATATGCTGTTTTATCCGCCCGGTTAGCAGTCGATCTCTTGGAGGGTAATCAAAATGGCATATGAATCTTTATTAAAAATCAATTGGTTGTGAGTCTATGAAACATACCGTGGAAGTTATGATCTCTGCCCCGGATATTGCTGCCCGTGTTGCGCAGCTTGGGCAAGACATTAGTCAACATTATCAGCACAGCGGCAGTGAGATGGTGTTGGTCGGCCTGCTGCGCGGGTCTTTTATGTTTATGGCCGATCTGTGCCGGGCCGTGACGGTACCTCATGAAGTGGATTTTATGACCGCCTCCAGCTATGGCAGCGGCATGAGCAGTACTCGCGATGTGAAAATTTTAAAGGATTTGGATGAAGACATTCGGGGCAAGGATGTGCTGATTGTGGAAGATATTATTGATTCCGGCAATACGCTCAGTAAAGTCCGCGAAATTTTGCAGCTACGCCAGCCAAAATCCCTGGCTATCTGCACCCTGCTTGATAAACCGGACCGCCGCGAAGTGCAGGTCCCGGTGGAGTGGGTGGGGTTTGCCATCGCCGACGAATTTGTGGTGGGGTATGGGATCGACTATGCCCAGCGTTACCGGCATCTGCCTTATGTGGGTAAAGTGGTCAAGCAGGAGTAATCCCTTGGCCCGCGGGGTGTAGCCCCTTGCGAAGCCATGTGGTCAAACTGGGGGGCATCTGCGGGTGCTTGAGCGGACAGGCTGCATCGTCCCTGACCGCAATAATACCCTGATGGCGTGAAGCCGCGGCGCGGGCAGCGGATACGGCCCGTCCAGGCGGTTTAGCTGCCGCGCTGTTGCAGCAGCGTGGCCATACCCTGGCGGTAACGCTGCTCCAGGGTTTCGCGGCTGGTGGCGGAGACATCAAGATTACGCAATAAACCATCATGAATACTGTATACCCAGCCATGCAGCGTGACCTTTTGGCCGCGTTTCCAGGCCGAACGCATGATGGTGGAGTGACCCAGGTTATAGACCTGTTCGATCACGTTAATTTCACATAAGGCATTGATCCGTTCGTCGGGATGAAGCTCGCCCAGCAGTGAACTATGCTTGTACCACAAATCGCGGATATGCAGCAGCCAATTGTCTATCAGACCCAGTTCCGGATTATCTATGGCCGCCTGAACGCCGCCGCAGCCATAGTGGCCGCAGATGATAATATGTTCGACCTCAAGCACATCCACCGCGTATTGCACCACCGACAGGCAGTTGAGATCGGTGTGGATAACCAGGTTGGCGACATTGCGATGCACGAACAGTTCGCCGGGTTCGAGCCCGGTCAATCTTTCCGCCGGCACGCGGCTGTCGGAGCAGCCAATCCAGAGAAATCGGGGCTTCTGGGCCAGTGCCAGCCGTTCAAAAAAGCCCGGATCTTCTTCTTTGAGATGTTTGGACCAGGTTTGGTTGTTGCTGATAAGGCTCGTGATGTCTTTCATTGTGGTTTTTAGCCCGTAACGACCGATTGCGATGCGTTAATATAGGCCAATCAGGCTTTTTTTTAAATAGTTCGTCACTCTCGTTTAGGATAAGGTAGCCCGTTACTTATGACATATGCTTTGGAGTTGGAGAAATTAACCAAGACCTACGCAGGAGGCGTACAGGCGTTAAGAGGAATTGATCTTAATGTAGAGGCCGGGGATTTTTATGCATTGCTCGGTCCCAACGGTGCGGGCAAATCTACCACCATCGGTATTATCAGCGCATTGGTAAACAAAACCGCCGGTAAAGCGCGGGTGTTTGGTTATGATATCGATAAAGATATCGTAAACGCTAAACGACAGCTGGGTTTGGTGCCGCAGGAGTTCAATTTCAATCCGTTTGAAACCGTCGAGCAAATAGTGGTGCATCAGGCGGGATATTATGGCGTTGAGCATAAGCTGGCAGAGCTTCGAGCGGAAAAATATTTAAAACAGCTGGACCTGTGGACCAAACGCGGTGAACGTGCGCGGATGTTATCCGGCGGGATGAAGCGGCGTTTGATGATTGCCCGCGCGCTAATGCACGAGCCTAAGTTGCTGATCCTCGACGAGCCCACCGCCGGGGTGGATATCGAGCTGCGCCGTTCCATGTGGGGGTTCCTGCGCGATTTGAACAGTAGCGGCACCACCATTATCCTCACGACCCATTATCTGGAAGAAGCGGAGATGCTGTGCCGCAATATCGGCATCATCCAAAATGGAGAACTGGTGGAAAATACCTCCATGCGTAAGCTGTTGGGCAAGTTGAAATCGGAAACCTTTATTCTCGATTTGGCGGCGAAAAGCCCGTTGCCGAACCTGCAGGGATATCGAAGCCAACTGCTTGATACCAGCACCCTGGAAGTTGAAGTCATGCGTGAGCAGGGTTTGAATAGCCTGTTCAGCCAATTAAGCACCCAGGGCGTGCAGGTATTAAGTATGCGCAATAAAGCAAACCGGCTGGAAGAGTTGTTTGTCGCATTGGTGAAAGATGATCGGGCCAGCAAGAGGACCGCTAAATGATGCGCTTATACTGGATTGCATTAAAAAGCATTTGGCGTAAAGAGATTAACCGCTTTGGCCGTATCTGGATCCAGACGCTGGTGCCGCCGGTGATCACCATGGCCTT
>JAATGH010000292.1 GCA_015654745.1 Enterobacterales bacterium | reverse complement strand
TTTCGCTTTAAACTGGCTAATACGGAAAACGGGTTAGGTTTTTCAACCTCGGACGGCAATTTGCCGAAGACCTGTTCCGCGTCGGACACTTCACAGTGTTCATTATCGTGAACCGGTGCGATAGGCAGAGAGAGAATCACTTCATCCTCTATCATCGCCAGCAGGTCTACCTCGCCGAAACCATCGACATAGACCGCTTCGTACGCATCCGGCAATGCCTCAGCCTGTTCGTCGGTGACGACCGGGCTGAAACAAAATGTCGTGTGTACCTGATGGGCAAACGGCTGACTGCAGCGCTGGCACGTTAGCGTTACCGCTACGTCGGCGCTGCCGTCAATCACCGCCAGACGCTGGTTGTCGATATTGAATGACAACGCAACCTGGACATCACTGTCCACACTTACCACGGATTCGGCAATACGCATAACCTGCTCAGGGGCATAGACACCAACATAGTCCAGGCGTTTCTGTGCAGTACGTGCAGCATCAATGGTCAGGGGTAATTTTACTTTTTGCATAGGGCGCGCATATTAACTTTGTAACGACGTAGAGTCAAAGAAAAAGGCCAATTTTGCCGGCCTTTCAGCAATATTCGCTTCGTAAGCGGCGAACAGTTTAAAATGGCGCACGGAAATACGCCATTACCGGAATAAAAAATATGTGTGAAATTGTTTTAGCGTCATCATCGCCGTTTCGCCGGACCTTATTGGAAAAACTGAATTTGCCGTTTCAGTGCGAGGCGCCGAATATTGACGAAGCGCCATTAGCCGGCGAAGCGGCCGACGCCATGGTGCTACGACTCGCTCGCGCGAAGGCCCAGGCGCTGGCCGGGCATTACGGCCAACATTTGATTATCGGCTCCGATCAATGTTGCGTGCTGGACGGCCATATTACCGGCAAACCCTATACGCATGACAACGCGGTGGCACAATTACGCCAGGCTAGCGGGAAACGCATCACGTTCCATACCGGACTGGCGTTGCTCAATACCCGCACCGGGCGTCTGCAGGCGCTGGTGGAGCACTACCACGTTGTCTTTCGCGCCCTTAGCGACCGTGAGATAGAGGGATATGTCAGTCAAGAACAGCCCTGGCACAGCGCCGGCAGTTTTAAGTGCGAAGGTTTGGGAATCACGCTCTTCGACGCCCTCAGCGGCCGCGACCCCAATACGCTAATCGGCCTGCCGCTTATCGCATTGACCGGCATGCTGCGTAACGAGGGCGTCAATCCGTTAACACCCTGAGCAAATCCGCCAGCGGGCTATTTATCATTTGCCCGCAGGTACAGCAGGCATTGACGCAGCGCATTATCCAGCGGCGCCTCGATGCGCATCGTCTCGCCGGTGCCGGGATGTTCGAAACGCAGGGCGGCGGCATGAAGAAATAATCGATGCAGGCCGGTGCCCTTTAGCTGCTGGTCAAATTGCCGATCGCCATACCGATCGTCGAAAGCAATGGGATGGCCGGCATATTGCGCATGCACCCGGATCTGGTGGGTACGGCCGGTCAGCGGGCTCGCCCTTAGCAACGTGGCGTGGGCAAAGCGTTCTTCCACTTTAAAACGCGTCTCCGACGGCTTGCCGTCATTGCCTACCCTGACGACACGTTCTCCGTTCGCCAGGATATTCTTGAGCAGCGGCGCGGATACCAACTTGGTTTGCGATGACCATTCCCCGGCCACCAGCGCCAGATAATCCTTTTGCATACCTTTCATGCGCAGCTGTTCATGCAGCAGGCGCAAAGCCGAGCGTTTTTTCGCGATTAACAGCACGCCGGAGGTATCGCGATCCAATCGGTGGACCAACTCCAGGAAACGGGCTTCGGGACGCAAGGCCCGCAGCCCCTCGATCACGCCGAAGCTTAACCCGCTGCCGCCGTGCACCGCCGTCCCGGAGGGTTTGTTGAGGATCAGTAGATGGTCATCTTCGTATAACACCGCGTCGGCCAAGGCCGCAACCTTGCCCAGCAGCGGGGAGACCGGGGTTTGCTCCGGCGCGGATTGGCGCACCGGTGGAATGCGCAGTTCATCGCCGTCCAGTAATTTATACTCCGGTTTGACCCGCTTTTTATTGACCCGCACTTCCCCCTTGCGCACGATGCGATAAATCATACTTTTCGGTACCCCTTTTAATCGGGTACGCAAAAAATTGTCGATCCGCTGACCCGCTTCATCGGCAGAAATGGTTACAAATTGTACGCCAACATTATTTTCATTCATGGGAGGCGATTCTAAATATACCGCCAGCATAGCGCCACTCCTTTTTCTGTGCTTAACTGTGCTTTAATTGGTAAGAAAGTTTTTCGGGTTGATTTCGATTCGACAGCCGGCAGGTCGAAGAGGAGTGTGACCGTTAGTCGGAATCTTGTTGCCAAGAGGTAAAGTCGCCTTGCTATATGAGTGTCAGCGGTGGAATAATG
>JAATGH010000331.1 GCA_015654745.1 Enterobacterales bacterium | reverse complement strand
GGGGTATCTTTGACTATGATCTCAAGAAAGAACGACTAGAAGAAGTCGTTGCCGAACTGGAACAACCCAACATCTGGAATCAGCCGGAGCGCGCACAGGCCTTGGGCAAAGAACGCTCATCGCTGGAAGCCATCGTCGATACCATCGATCAGATGACCCGGGGGCTGGCCGATGTGTCGGGCTTGCTGGAGATGGCGGTGGAAGAGGACGACGAAGAAACCCTCAACGACACCATCGCCGAACTGGATCAGCTGGAAGGCAAGCTGGGACAGCTGGAGTTTCGCCGCATGTTTTCCGGCGAGTACGACAGCGCCAATTGCTATGTGGATATCCAGGCGGGTTCCGGCGGTACCGAAGCCCAGGATTGGGCCAGCATGCTGCTGCGCATGTATCTGCGCTGGGCGGAATCCCGGGGGTTTAAAACCGAGATTATTGAAGAGTCCGACGGCGAAGTGGCAGGTATCAAGTCGGTGACGTTCAAAGTCCTCGGCGAATACGCCTTCGGCTGGCTGCGTACCGAAACCGGCGTGCATCGCCTGGTGCGTAAAAGTCCGTTCGACTCCGGCGGCCGCCGCCACACGTCGTTCAGCTCGGCCTTTGTTTATCCGGAAGTGGATGACGATATCGATATCGAAATCAATCCGGCGGATTTGCGCATCGACGTATACCGCGCCTCCGGCGCCGGCGGCCAGCACGTTAACCGTACTGAGTCCGCGGTGCGTATTACCCACTTGCCGACCAATATTGTTACCCAGTGCCAAAACGACCGCTCGCAGCACAAGAATAAAGAGCAGGCGATGAAGCAGCTGAAGGCCAAACTCTACGAATTTGAACTGCAGAAGAAAAACGCTGAAAAACAGGCCCTGGAAGACACCAAGTCGGATATCGGCTGGGGCAGTCAGATTCGGTCGTATGTACTGGACGATTCCCGTATCAAAGACCTGCGCACCGGCGTGGAAACGCGCAATACGCAAGCCGTACTGGATGGCGATCTGGATAAATTTATCGAAGCAAGTCTTAAAGCCGGGCTATGAGGAACCAAGATGTCTGAATCACAATCACAGGGCGGTGCGCCTCTGGCGCCGGATTTAAATAACGAGCTGCAGGCGCGCCGTGACAAGCTGGCGCTGCTGCGCGAGCAGGGCATCGCGTTTCCCAACGATTTTCGCCGCGATACCACCTCCGATAAACTGCACGCCGCGTATGACGACCATACCTTTGAACAGCTCGAAGCGCTGGGGCTGGAGGTCAGCATTGCCGGACGCATGATGACCCGCCGGATCATGGGCAAGGCGTCGTTTGTCACGCTGCAGGACGTCGGCGGTACCATCCAGCTGTACGTCGCCCGCGACGAGCTGGCGGAAGGCGTTTACAACGAACAGTTTAAAAAATGGGATTTGGGCGATATCCTTGGCGCGCGCGGCCGGGTGTTCAAAACCAAGACCGGCGAACTGTCGATTCATTGCAGCGAGATCCGCCTGCTGACCAAAGCGATGCGTCCGCTGCCGGACAAGTTCCATGGCCTGGTGGATCAGGAAAGCCGTTATCGTCAACGCTACCTGGACCTGATCGCCAACGACGAATCGCGCCACACCTTCAAGGTGCGTTCGCAAATCATGGCTGAAATCCGCCGGTTTATGGTGGATAAAGGGTTTATGGAAGTGGAAACCCCGATGATGCAAAGCATCCCCGGTGGCGCCGCCGCTCGCCCGTTTATCACCCACCACAATGCGCTGGATATCGATATGTACCTGCGCATCGCGCCGGAGCTTTATCTCAAGCGCCTGGTGGTCGGCGGGTTTGAACGGGTGTTCGAAATCAATCGCAACTTCCGCAATGAAGGCATCTCGCCGCGCCATAACCCCGAGTTCACCATGATGGAACTCTATATGGCCTACGCCGACTACCGCGATCTGATCGTACTGGTGGAAGACCTGTTCCGTACCCTGACCGAACGGGTGCTGGGCAGCAGCGTGGTTGAGTATGGCGATCAGACCTTCGACTTTGGTCAACCCTTTACCCAGTTGACCATGCGCGAAGCCATCTGCCATTACCGGCCGGAAACCCTGGCCGCCGATTTGGACGATTTAGCCACGGCCAGCGCCATTGCCGAGTCCCTGGGCATCAAGATTGAAAAAAGCTGGGGCCTGGGCCGCATCCAGCCCGAGATTTTTGAAGAGACGGCGGAGAGCCACCTGCTCCAGCCGACGTTTATCACTGAATATCCGGCCGAGGTGTCGCCGCTGGCGCGCCGCAACGATAACAACCCGTTTTTCACCGACCGGTTCGAGTTTTTTATCGGCGGGCGTGAAATCGGCAACGGCTTCTCCGAGCTTAACGACGCACAGGACCAGGCGGCGCGGTTTGCCGAGCAGGTCCAGGCCAAGGACGCCGGCGACGACGAAGCCATGTTCTACGACGAAGACTACGTTATCGCGCTGGAGCACGGCATGCCGCCGACCGCCGGCCTGGGCGTGGGTATCGATCGGATGATCATGCTGTTTACCAACAGCCATACCATTCGCGACGTTATCCTGTTCCCGGCGCTGCGTCCGCAGAAATAACCCGCCGGCACCGTTCCGACCCGCCCGCCGGTTGTCAATTCGGCGGGCATTATGATTAACGGTGGATAACTGCTTAAAACTCACGCAGTTAATCACCGCATCCCTTGCCAGCCGCCCGCAGAAGGTTATAATGCCTCTCGCACTTTCCCCTAAGACCGACAGTGCGGGTGTAGTTCAATGGTAGAACGGCAGCTTCCCAAGCTGCATACGAGAGTTCGATTCTCTTCACCCGCTCCAATCTCCTGATAAATCAACGAGTTATGATTTATCAGTTAGTTACGTTGCCCGGATTCTCTCGGTACAACTTAAACTACCCATTGAACTACACCCGTACCTGTCGCGTGACTGGTCTGTGGTTTATGGGAGCATATCATCACGCTGGCAGTCGTTCCACGTTCTTACTGTGATAACACAACAAGAACAAAAAGCCACCACCAAGCAGTCACCACCACGACAAACTCCCTAAACTTTTAACCGTTCCACACTTAGCGCGGTGTCCCATTCCTGCCTGTCGTGATGACATTGCAGCGGATAAACGAGCAAATGTTGGGAAGCCTAACCAGATCGGGAAAGGATCTGGCTCTGCCGTGGTGTACACCGAGCCATAAATGATCGGTACTCGATAAGAGAGCGGTTAACTGACAAGCCCTTACATGCTACGCCTACGGCGCTTTATGTTGGTATACCCAACACGGCGCTAAATGACGAGTATTGTCTGAAATGTGATGATCGCATTCACCTTGTACACTCGATAGTTTGGGATTAATCTCAAAAATAAAAGTGCAGGAGTTTGTATGTCGATTACTGAACAAGAAAAAGAACTGTTTGCCCTGTGGAGTGTGAACCGGAAAGGCTTTGTTTTCGACGGTGTTGTTTCCGAAACCGATTACCTCACATCGGGGCTGAAACTTTGCTTTGTGCTGAAAGAGGTTAATGACATTGACGGTGGAGATTGGGATTTACGCCAGTTTGTCCACGGTGGTGGACGTTGGCAAACCTGGGATAATGTGACCCGGTGGGTAAAGTGCCTCAGAAACCTCGATCACGAATTGCGATGGGAAGACCTGGCAAAAATCAGCTTAGAAGATCGCCAACAAACATTACGCTCAATTTGCGCCATGAACCTTAAAAAGTCCCCCGGCGGTCACACCACAGAAAGGGCCAGCTTTGCTCCTGTAGTTGTCGAGGATAAGCTATTCATTCAAAAACAGTATGCACTTTATAACCCAGACATAACGATTTGCTGCGGGACGGTCTGGGACTTCCGTGGGGCTTTAGATTTCAATGACTGCGAAATTTTCCAGACAAGTCGCGGTATTCAATGGTTTTTGAATAAAGATAATCGTCCTGTGATTATCTACTCCCATCCGGCAGCAAGGGTAAACTCTTCTTTATTGGTTTATGGCCTTTTCGATGCAGTCAGAGAAATATTGGCGTTTTTGCGTAGTGTTTGAGCACAGCGCTTACAGCCACTGGTGGAACAACATTCGTCTCCGGGAGAAGATAACTTGACTGCCCCCGGAGCGTTCCCACGCTTAGTGTCTCCAGTTTACATCCTTCTGCTGAAAATATCCCACACACCGGCAGCACCATTAGCCTGATAAATGCTTGTTGTTTGATATAACCCTCATGTTGTCGCTTCGCTTGTGCTCTTAGCACCAACGGGGCTTCTATGGCTCAAAGTGAAAAAAAGAAACTTGCAGTTTTATAAACTGTGAGTATCATTATCGCTGGGGGCCAATTATGAAAACATCTTTTTTAACCATTCTCGCTTTTCACATTCGTGATATTCGAGAGGATCGTGGGATAACCCAGGCTGACGTTGCTGAAAAACTTGGAATGACAAGTGCGGGGTGGGGTAAAGTTGAAAATGGTAAATCCTCACTGTCAGTAGAGAACTTGTTGAAGTTCTGCAAGGTTGCGGGAGTGGGGGTTAATGAAACCCTTACGTTGTCGCAGCAGTCAGCTCGCGAATTATTAAACAAGGGGTGGTCCATATCCTATTCACCAGTTACAGATGACAATCTAATAGATGGGAAAAATCTCGCATCTGCTACAACTTATAAAGTTGATTCTGTAATGCGTAAAATTATGGAAAAAGAAATAGGAACTGTTATAGATGGAGATTTCAAGAGTAGTATTTTGAAATATGCATCAATTTATATGTCACTGATTAATATTGTCCCAATGAAATTTAAATAAAAATGGAGTAGGTATGGCTTATCGTGATGATGCTGATTTAGAATTTTTGTCCCAATGCTCAGATGAAGATCTTAATGGTCTGGTTGAAGTGTTAATATATGATAAGGATGGGGAAACTCGCTGGACTGAGGAGCTTTCTACATCTGAGGATTACAAGCAGTACAAACCACAGCATAGTAAGTATTGGAGAAATATTGCAGCTGAGATTCAATGCTTTGGTGGTAATACATTCGCAACTCTTGCAAGAAGCGGTAAAGGTGTATTGTATAAGGAGGTTCTTTGCGATGCCTGTGATAAGATGAAAGTTAACTATAACAAAAAAGCATCAGTGGATTTGATCGAAGCAAATCTATTAATGTCTATAATGACAAAAGCATTAGAGTCTATGTCATCAGAAGAAATTAAAGAGTTAGGTGAAAGTCTTGGTGTGAAAAATATAGCAGGTTTAACTGCTAAAACGTTAACCGCAGGCTTTCAGGCTATATTTAAAGCCGGTGGGTTTAAATCATACCAGCTTACGGCAATTATAGTTAATCAGGTTTTAAAAGCCATTATCGGTAGGGGGCTGAGTTTTGCTGCTACGGGTACAATGATGAGAACATTATCAATTCTCACCGGGCCTGTAGGTTGGGGTATTACAGGTGTTTGGACTGCAATTGATATTGGAAGTACTGCGTACCGTGTAACTATTCCCGCAGTATTACAGGTCGCATTCTTGCGGTCAAAAATGTCTAACGGTATTTCAGATGAAATAACGTTCGATTGATTTTTAGTAACTTTTACTGTTTGGCATGGGTTGCTTCTCCGAAAGTTGTCAGCCTATGCTTTTCCAAATTTACTAAGTTGTAAACTACCTGTTGTAAATTCCGGTGTAATAAATGACGCTGGATCGGCGCTACGGCAAATTAAACCGTTCTTCTGTAAACTTCCTCCGCAGCAGCACATCAGATAAGATTAGTTCGTTATCATTACCACTCCTCACCAAGAGAATATTCTTCCGATAGCGTGTCCGCTGTTTCCTGGGTGAAACCGATGTAAAACAGCGTTGACGCCGGGTTAGACTGTCCCAACAACTTTGTAATATGCTCCAGCGGTGCGCCGTTTTCAAACAAGATCCGACCTTTGCTTTTGCGTGGCGTATGGCTCCCCACATCCAGGAAGCCCGCACGACGTCCACACTTGCCGTACCGCATTATGGCTAACTGGCTGGCCATAGTCACACGAAAAAAATCTAGAGTAAGCGTTGCTCAGAGTATCTCTTATTAGATCTTGGGGAAGATATCAAATTCAGTATTGTATTTATCAGCTCGATCCGAGCAGTTTTTTTTTTGGCAACGCTTTAGGACTACGTTTATAGAGATAAAGCTCGCCGGTTTAGCCGGCGGACTTTGTCAAATTTGGCCCAGCGGTAATGACAAATGAACGGTCCCAGTCTGCCTAATGTCGATGGTGTTCAATCGTCCGGGATAAAGGTGGACGCGGCATATCTCGTCCATGGCCTGTCCGCCAAATCGGATCAGGGCGGCGCAGCAAGGAAATCCGCCCGCGCCATTTCCGATGCTTAGAATTAGCTATTCTCAGTAGGAGAGCGATTCTTATTTCGTTCAATTAAAAGATGCAGAATGCCCATGGCGCCGTGCGCATAAAAATAAATCTCAATGAAAGTCGTTAGAAATTTATGCCAGTGAATAACCGTATCTGCCAGATCGGACTGTATGGTGTTTAACCAGAACCATAATCCACCTGAAAGCGCTACGCCCAACAATGCCAGAACGCCAAGGCCCTGAATGGTACTGGCAATCCCTCCGATGTGGGCATCCGGTAAGCGAAACTTCATCAGCATTTTTATATCTTGTTTAATACCTTCAAAATCAAGCGTTAACCATGCATAGTAATAGGTAAATCCTCTCTGGGAGAGCATCCAGCCTAGCATTATGAAGCCGCAGGCAATCAGCCCGAATCCTGAAATTATGTGCAGCCAGGTTATGATTCCTTTCAGGCCGCTCTCGGTGAGCGCTTCAGTTTCTGTAAAATTGGAATTAATGATCTGTGAAAGTATTAAAAATGCCACAATGATATGCAGTATGCGAAAAAACGGGGCATATTCATGAGGTAATAGATTCCAAAGTCGCGATTTCATTAATGATGGCCTTAGTGGATGTGTCGGCAATCTGAATCATACGATTCAATGATTAGCTTAGTATTAATTTTAAGAATATCTGTTGGTGGTTTTTTAATTTCGTCATGACAAAAATATCGGAATGATAACTATTAGCATTTTTTTTCATATAAATTAGCTGCTCCTAATAAAATAATCGATCGCGCTAACATGACTCAGTCTGACTTACGCAATCTTATCAATCGCCAGAAATCACACATCATCACGCGGAGGCAAACACGTTCGGGCAAAGCGCGCATGACCAGCGTCGCTTAGTAATTTGGCCATAGCCGGCCCGCTTCGTCTGCAAGACACTGTTTTACAGCTATGTTTGTTGGTCTCGATAGCGGAATTATGAGGGTATCTCCGTTGGTCAGATTCACTCACCGTCATTGTCCCTGCCTGAAATAATGTGCCGTCATTGACAACAGAGGATAATCGATGGTTGTATTATACAACGATTAAATTGACTCGATATCCGATGCAGCCATGACCAATCTACTGATGATTAATGATATTCGCGTTTCATCACGCCGTATGGTGCGTGAGTGGGGGTTTATGAACAATACCCTGGCCGCGACGGCGTATTCACCCTCGGCGGTCCATACCCTGCTGGAAATTGACCGCCAGGGCGCGATGACCGCCGTCCAGTTGGCGCAGGTGCTGGGCCTTGAAAAATCCAGCGTCAGCCGGATGCTGGCTAAGCTCATCAAGGCAGGCGAACTACAAGAAGTTCAGTCGCCACAAGACGCCCGTATTAAGCAACTGCAGCTGACTGAACAGGGAAAAATCTGCGTATCCAGGATAAATGATCATGCCACTACGCAGGTGGCCAACGCTCTTGAACATTTGGATGTGTCCCAACGGCGGTCCGTGGCTCGTGGGCTATCTGCTTATGCCCGGGCGCTGGAAGCATGCAGATATGGCATTGCCGACGCTGGACATGATATCGAGATCGTTACGGGTTACACGCCGAGCATGATCGGGCGCATAACGGAGATGCATGCGAATTATTATTCCCTTCATTATGGCTTTGAATACTTTTTTGAAAGCAAAGTTGCCGCCGGCGTCGCTGAATTCGCCGGTCGGCTTGATGAAAAAGGGAATCGCATTTG
The DNA here is from genome assembly GCA_015654745.1 of Enterobacterales bacterium. GTDB lineage: Bacteria > Pseudomonadota > Gammaproteobacteria > Enterobacterales > Enterobacteriaceae > Acerihabitans. Next base: position 34,680 of record JAATGH010000331.1, on the reverse strand, counting down.
GCTCGCGATGCATCATGGTCGAGTGGTCGGATCGGTAGTAATAGATGGTCAGGATCTGGGCAATAATGAGGCGCATCTGCGCTGGTTCATTCTGGATGATGACTGTCGCGGGAGCGGGATGGGTCGCAAGCTGCTCAAGGAAGCCATGGATTTTTGCGATCGGTTCGGTTTTGCCGCAGTGCAGCTGTGGACGTTCAGCGGACTCGATGCGGCTCGTCGCCTTTATGAGTCATTCGGGTTCCGGTTGGTCAAAGAATGGCAGGGGGAACAATGGGGAAAAACGATGCTGGAACAGCAATTCACCCGACTCAAGGAGGACTCTTCGCAGCGTTGAGATAATAGCCGATAGGGGACCGACGAGCCTTATTTTTGAAATCAGGCCGGTTTGGCGCGTAAACAGCCGTACCTACCACACCTTTGCCTGCAATTCCGTGACCGCCAGCGCCGCCCCAACCGCCAGGTCAAAGCGCTGCTCGGTGAATTGAATCTGCGTTCTGCTCAGCGGAAACACCAACGTATGGGCGGTGATGCTTGTCCGCGTCGCCTGGGTAAAATCAGCGGAAGCATTATAAGGCGTGTCAATCACCAGCAGATGGGGATTGATCAAGTGGATCACCTGGCTACAGGCCTTACCGAGCCAACCGCCGGCGTCCTGGTAATGCCGCCGCCGCTGCGCCTCGCTCAGGCCCGGCGTATTGAGGCGAGCCTGCATCACCGGATAGCGGATCAGCGACTCAAGACAGCCACGCTGCCCACAGCGGCACGGCGGGCCTTGATCGGTTACGGCGATATGACCAATTTCACCCGCGGTCCAGCTGGCGCCGTATTCAATGCCGCCCGGCATTAACAGCGCGCCGCCGACGCCCTCGCCGATACGCAGATAGAATATGCTGGTTTTACTTAGTCCCTGCCGGCAATGCAAGGCTGCCGCCTTCACGCTGTTCATTACATAGCAGGGGACCGGGCTGTCAAGCGCGGCGCTGACCGCCACGTTTTCCCAGCCCAGATGGGATGAATAATGGATAATGCCCGCCACCGGATCGACAATACCGGGAAAACCGATCCCGATGCCGATAAGCGCGGGCGCCAACTGGACAAAACGGGCACAGAGCCGGTTGATCTGGATTAACACCGCGTCGGGTGACGCAGTGTCACAGGCCGCGTCGTCGCATTCAATGACCGCGCCGGTGAAATCGCATATGGCCCACTTTAACCGTTGATGCTCAATGGAGACCCCGGCTATCGGCAGGCGTTCGGGCAACAGCGCAAGTTCGATTTTAGGCCGCCCGACGCCGCTCACCGACGCGGTGCCAATTTCTTTTACATAGCCTTGGCTGATAAAATCATCGATGATTTGCGAAACGGTATTTTTACCCAGCGCCAGGGCCACGGCAATCTCTTGCCGCGAAACCACGGGATGATAGCGCAGCCAGCTAAGCACCCGGTTTTCATTGTATAATCTTAACTGTGCCGGACCTTTTCCTTGCGCTTTCATGGCGTTCCCGTTTGAACCCTATCCGGCACGTATTTTGGCACACTCTGTTGCCGCTGTCCTCAGGCACCTCGCTGCCAAACCCGTTCCCCTTGCAATAGGGTCGCCAGCGCGGCGAGCTGGCCCTGGGCATTTTCTTCCAGCAGCACGGCGTTGAGCGGCGCGCCGGGCGACAGCCCGGCGGCGGCGGGTAAATTCAGCAAACGCGCCGGACGCAGGGACGCCATATCAATGGCCTCGGCGCGCTCCGCCAATTTTAGCCGAATAAGATTATTCACCCCTTGCAGCAGCGGCTGGGCCGAGCCCGCCAGCAGATGGGGGCTATCGGCCACCGACAGTCGCCCTTCGTCGCTCAGCAGTACATCGCCGCCAATATGGGTGCGATAGCGCCCAGGCGGCATGCCAGCCAGGCTGGTGGCATCGCTGACAATCAGCGCCCGTTCCCCTTTTACGCGCATAAATACCCGCATGACCGACGCCGGCAGATGCTCGCCATCGGCGATAAACGCGCAGGCCAGGCGATCCTCGGCCAACTGCTCCCAGAGATAGTTGGGGTGGCGGGGGAGAAGCAAATGGGCCCCATTGCCCAAATGGGTCGACATGCTGGCGCCCGCGGCCACCGCCGTGGCGATTTGCTGCGCATCGGCCGCCGTGTGGCCAATGGAAACCAGCGTACCTCCCGCCCGGCAGCGGAGAATAAAATCGCCGGCACCGGGCCATTCCGGCGACAGCGTCAGGATTTTTATCCAGCCATGGGCGGCCTCCTGCCACGCGGTAAACCGGGACCAGGACGGCGGCTGAATATGCTGGCGCTGGTGGGCGCCGCGGGGTCCATCCTCCGGGCTCAAAAAGGGTCCTTCCAGATGAATACCGGCCACCGACCGGCTTTCCGGCAGCCCCTGCTCGATCATTTGCCGGATCGTGGCCACCATCTGGGCGATCGCCTCACTGCCGTTGGTGATCACCGTGGGCAAAAATTGCGTGACGCCGGTTTGCCAGAGCCGACGCGTGGCGCCGGTCAGCGCGGTGTCGCTAAGGGGGTAATGGTTAAAATCATGACCGGCAAAACCATTAACCTGCAAATCCACCAGTCCCGGCGCAATAATAGGCAGCTCAGCGGTAACCGCCGAGGGGGCCAGCGGGGCAATCGACTGGATCACCCCATCGCTGGCGGTAATGGCCACCGGCTGCAAATGGCGATATTCCCTTCCCTGCAAAACGATGTTATCCATGGTTATTCTCCCCATCCCTCCCGATCGGTGTATAAAATACAGTGCGGGTGTTGACGCAGGCTGGTGGCCGGCCAGTCGGTGGTCAGCGGGGCGTCGCGCAGCGCCTGCAACGCCTCTTTCTTACGTGCGCCGGGTACGATACAAAACAGGCGATCCGCGGACAGCAGCGCGGGGATGGTCAGGGTGATGGCCCGGGTCGGCACCGATTCAAGCGCGGGGAAGCAGCCGTCATTGACCTGCTGCTGCCGGCATGTTTCATCCAGGGTAACGATTTTCACCCGTAGCGGATCGGCAAAATCGGCCACCGGAGGATCGTTAAAGGCCAGATGACCATTTTCACCGATACCCAGGCAAACCAGATCAATCGGCGCTTCGGCCAGGCGTTGGGCATAACGCTCGCAGCATTGCCGTGGGTCCGGCTCCGGTCGTATGCGATAAACCCGGCCCGGTTTTACCTTATCGAACAGATGTTCGTCGAGAAAGTGGCTAAAACGCGCCGGCGAGTCGGGGGATAAACCAATATATTCATCCATATGAAACGCGGTGACCCGCGACCAGTCGATATCCGCCTGCGCGACCAGCGCCGCCAGAAACTCCAGCTGCGAGGGAGCGGCGGCAAATACCATCCGTACCCGGTCCTGGCGGCTTAGACGCTCCTTGAGCGCTTGTGCCACCGCCCGTCCCGCCGCTGTGCCCATGGTGGGTCGGTCAGCGAAAATCTCTACCTGTAACCGCGCTATCTGCACATGTTCAGCCATGGTTTTGCTTATCTCCTGTTATCCGTTGTGTTTCAAAACAGACGAGGCGAGCGTTTCGTCCTCATCATCCTGATCCTGATTCAAGGCCAACAGCAGTTCATCCACCTCCGCGCGCACCGGGCGCCGGCGCAGGAAGCCGCCGAGAGAATAGGAAACGAAAGAGAGCAGCACCGGTGTCGCGATGATGACGGTGGTACTCATGCCCGGAAGCAGGAATTTAACGACAAAGAAGCTGCCGACGCCGATGCACCAAGAAACGATCGCGGCGGTCGAACCGCATTTGCGGAACCACGGCAATAACCCCAACAGCATAGGGATGGAAATCGGCCCCACCAGACCGCCGAACCAGATGATCAACAGTTCCAGCACTCCGCCGAAGTGGCTGGCGTTAATGGCGATCAATAACGTGGTCAGGATGAACAGCAGCACGGTGATCCGGGCGACCAGCAACGACGCTCGGCCATTGGCGAACTTACGCGGGAATAATCTGGGCAAAATATCACGGGTGACGACAGCGGTAATGGCATTGGAGTCGGAGGAGGTCATCGACAAGGTGTGGGTAAACATGGCGACCAGTACCAGACCCACCAGCCCGTGCGGCAGCAGGCTCATGGCCATCAGCGAATAAGATTTCGACGGATCGGCCAGGCCGGGATGCAGCAACGGCGCGGCCCACATCGGGTAGAACAGCACCAGCGGCCACACCAGGTACAGCACGCTTGAAAGCAGCGCCGCTTTGCGTGCATCCTTCCCCCGCGGCGAGGCAATAAAACGTTGGGCGAGGTTCCAGGTACCGCCATTGTAACTCAGGGTGTATATCAGGAAATAAGCCAGAATAAAGCCCATGGTGTAGGGGCCTTGAACCACCTCGGCATGGCCGGCGGGCAGCTTATCCCACACGGTGAGTAATTCCCCGAGCCCTCCGAGCTGCGCGGCCACCGCCGCCACCATCACGATAGCCGCGACAAATTGCACCACAAACTGGCCAAAGTCGTTACAGGCATCCGCCCAAAGTCCACCCATCATGGTGTAAAACAGGCTTATGCCCCCCGAAATCAAAATACCGGCTACCGGATTCAGGCCGGTAAAAACGTTGATAATCACCGCAATGGCGGCCCATTTTGCGCCCACGTCAAAGGTTTTCAGCAATACGCCGCTCCAGGCAAGCACCTGCTGAGTCGGGACATTATAACGGGTGGCGAGGTACTCCATTGGCGATTCGATATTCATGTGCAGGCGCAGGCGCGCCCAGCGGGGAGCAAAAAGAAATGAGCCGATAAACACCGCGATGGAAATGGGCAATGCCCACCAGAAATAGATCGTGATACCGTAATTGTAAGCGACCGCGGCGTACGCCACGAACACCGCCGCGCTATAACCCGACATATGGTGGGACACGCCGGATAACCACCAGGGCATGTTACCGCCGGCGGCAAAAAAATCTTTGGTGCTTCCCACCCGCCGCATCGCCCAGAGGGTGATGGAAACGATCATCACCGCGTAAAGCGCCATTACCGCATAGTCAAACCCGTTCATATGTGCTCCCGTCATTTATCATTCTAAAACAACTCATTACCCGGCTTATTCGCCGGAGGGGCAAGGCAATTGCTGGTATAAAGATCAATTTGTCCTTAGTTAGGACTAATTGCATCGTAACAGGTAATGAGCCGAATAAAAATACTTATGCATAAATGTGATTAGTGCGGCTGAAACGCGTGAGTAGGATCGGCGGAGCAGGCCGTTTCGCTATCCGTGCGGCGAATCGACCGAAGAACTGAACGCCGGGCTTTACGCCCGAACCGCACCACGGGAATGGGCAAAGGTTATTACCGGTTTATCGCATGATATGGAGGGGAGGGAACCTGGGTAAACCGAAATGCGGCATCCTATGATCAAAAAAGGGATTCCTGCCATGGACCTTTTGGCACATGACTCCCGGGTCGATCGCCGATAAGCTTGAGAAAAGCGTCTTTGCCGCGTGGTACCGCGGCCAGTTCACCGCGCCGAGCCAGCGCGACATACAGCGCAATGGCATATGCCTGGCAATTAATCGACTTTTCAGGGTTGAATTCAATATCGGTAAACCCCCCATAGCCGGCAAGATTAGCCGCCAATGACGGATTTTGCATCAACGCGGTAAGGTAGAGCCAGTCATAGAACGCCGTTTGGGGAAGGGTCGGCCAATCCACGTTTTCAAAGCAAAACTTTATCAGCCGGCCTGAATGACGCAGGCGCACATCCCGTTTTGCTTCTGTCGAGGTGCCGGTATAAAGGTCACCATAAGGCCCGCCGCGTTCAAAGACCTTACTCCCCTGAAATGCACACTCAACGCTTATCCCGCGCGGATAATCTTGCGTTTTCAGCATAAGATTGAAGGCGCTGAGCTGCCTGCCCTGTGTTTCCGTGGATTTACTGGAAACTTCCAGGATAGTGTCGACGCCGAGATGCAGATGGGCAGCGTGGTGTAACGATGCGATTGAGCGCTGTTTTTGTGCAACTGACAGTCCAGGAAACCAATCAAAGGTGACGTTCTCGGTGCGTACACACAGCTCCCCGTCCAGGGTTGGCATAAATACCGGTCGTTGTGCCATCTGTTTACACTCTCCATGTCCCGCGATAATGTCGGGAGCCAAATGGCCCGGTGCCCGGCGCATGCACTTTCCATTTGCGCGCACCGATCGCCCCGGCATAAGCCGCTTGTATCTCACTGCTTTCAAACGCGATCCCCTCGATGAATTTTGGTTCAATCACATTGAAAACCAGAACTTCGCCCTGGGGATCGGTCGGGTCGTAGTCGTTGAGTTGCCGTTCTTTCCGAGACGGCCCATCTTCGGCTGGGTTAAACATGCTGTGAAAAGCGTCGATATTGGTGAGCGAGGCCAACGAACGCCCTAAAATCCTGCGGTCTGCCGCATTGTACTGGCAGAACCCGCATTTTTTCTCCCACAGGATAGAGGGCGCCAGAAGCAGTACCACCCAGGACTCGCCGGGATTTAACCGGCGATATTTGTAAAACATTTTATAGTTTGGAAAAGCGATGGAAACTGAAACCGCGCCCGGGTAACCATCAAGGCGCAGCGGATCGTTAGTGTGCGGGTTAATACCGGACGCCCGCGCGTTATCTACCGGGCATAGACCATGTTCCAGAATCGAAATCAGATTGCTGGCACGGGTGAAATGCGTCAGCAGCGGTATTTTCTTACTCACGGCGGCTTGTTTTATCGCTTCGCGTAACTTTTGATCGGCATATTGCGGCAGATCCAGCAAGTTGGGCAAGACCCGTGCCGTACCGGTCTTCCGCCGTGATGCGCCATCAGTAGCAATAGTGCCGGCAGGGCGGCTGATGGCTGGTGGCTGCGCCTCATTGGCGGACTTCCGCCATGATTCGATCTCGGCGATACCGCGCCAATCGGCGCCCGGACGCGCGAAACAAAAAATACGGCCGAGCAGATCCGCGCCGCCCAAATTGCGGATACCCTGTTCAAATATGGCTGTCAGCCCAGGGGTTTTCAGGCGCAAGAGGACTTCATGGAGAAAAGCGCCATAATCATCGACTGCCGCGTTAAGTTTATCCTGGATAGCCTGGTTGATATTCCGATCCGCATGAACCGGAAATGAGCGAAAATCCGTACATTCGATGGCTGCCGGTGGTTTGGCGGCGGCATCGTTATGCAGCAGTTTTTCGATCCTTGCGCGATTGGTCTCGTACAGCGTTTGCATATTGTCATCAGCGGACAATACGAGGTCCCGCTCCAGCCGGCGCTGGGCATCCTCCAGCGATCTTTCGATGTACAGTCGCTCGGTTTCACATGCGAGTAATAACGGCGACGTCGCCGCCTGCACCGCCTGCTGGAAGGAAACGCGCTCGTCCAGTTCGTTGAAAAACTGAGTGACCGAGTTCAGTATCCCCAGCGTTTCAGTTTGCTTCGGCGGTACCAGGTTTTTTTTATCGGCAACCGCCGGGACGGTCCGCGCCGCGCTCGCTGCCGGACTGGCCCGAGGTGCCGGATTGACCTGCGGTGGTGCCGGTCGAGCTACGACCCTGGTCGTTTTTGCCGCAGCCGGCGCGGCGCGGGGCGGCTGAATCCCGCCGGATGGCGGTTTTGGCTTGACGGATTCAGACGGTTTGATAAACAGAAACGTAATCCAGATAACAAGCAGTTGGATAATGATCAGCGGCGGCCAGAGTAAATTTACGAGGGTAAATGCCGTCCAAATGAGGCATGCCGCTATCAACCGCTTCGGCGCGATAAACCGCGTCATGATCAAGGTTATAATAATCGTCAACTGATAAAGCAGAACCGCCACGTTTCACCCCGTATAGAAAATCCGTTTCCGAAAATAATTTATTCTTATTTTTGCTGCTGTCCAAAACTATCTTTTCAATCTGCGCCTTTGCACCCGAGCGGCTTCATCGTTTACCTGGTTAGGATGCCCTAACGACTTCAAGGCGTTAAGCTAACTGGACGTCGATGTTGCGAAAGCCAAACTTATACAACTCGCACCAAAATTTGCGTAATTATCGCCTCGATGCGTAAACCGAGGCAACACCTACTGGTGAACACTTTGATTTACCGACTGGAACCGCCCGGGAGTGGTCCCCAGAAAACGGCTGAAAACAGCAATAAATGAGCTGACGTTCTCATAGCCACACAATTCCGCTACCTGACTGACCGACTCCCCACGCAGCAAATATTCCAGTGCCATAATGACCTTCGCTTTTTGCCTCCACCGGCTGAAGGTAAGCCCTGTCTGCTGAACGAACAGACGGCTCAGCGTTCTGACGCTCAAACCCGCCTGCTCTGCTAAATTCGACCGGGTGAGGCCGCATTCAGGCGCGGTTAGCAATTTCTGCGCAATCTGTCTTGCTCGTCTGTCATGGGGGAGAACCAGTTGCGCAGGTAATACGTCTGCGTATTGAATCTCGTCGATCATCACCTGCAGCAGGTGTGACTGGCGCTCGGGAGGTTGCCCGATCGTGTTTTTCTTCCTGATATTTTCAAGCAGCAGCATCAAAAAAGGGTTCGCCGCTCGAATGCAGGGTAAGGAAGGAAGCGAGCCGCAGTCTCGTGCTTCGAGATGCAGGCTGGCTCCCAGCGTGTCAACTGGCATCCATGCCCGATGCGGCAACGCCGGCGGAAACCAGCCCACTGCGCCAGGCGTTAACGCCCACTGCATCAGTTCAGTCTCGACCATAACCATACCGCGCGTTACCCAGTAGATCTGCCCGGTGGGGTGCTGATGCCACTTGGTAGCGTATTTGCGCGGGTGCCGCAGCGGTTGGATATATTCCATCATCATGGCCGATTTACCGTATTTCATGTCTTATTACGGCTAATATGTCTGCCCAGTCTGGATGTAATCTTCCCGTGAAGCAACAATTAACCAGGAAGAAAAATTGACGCAGAATATGCAGCGAGTGATCCAGGCGCTTGAGAACGTGGTTTGTCAGTCCATCCATGATGAACGAATCATTAAAACCTTTTTTGCACCGGATTATCGCCAGGAAGTTGATGGCGCCGAGCTCGACTATCCAGGTTTCGTCGCTCATATGGCAACGCTCAAACAGGCCACGCAATCCATCATGGTGAAAATCCTCGCCATTGCCGGGGAGGGGAATAACGTTCTGACGCATCATAGGGTGGACGTTATCAAGACCAATGGTGAAAGCGCGGTGGCTGAAGTCTTTGCGCACTTTACCTTGAAAGAAGGGAAAATTATCCTTTGTCAGGAGTTAACCCGATTACTCTGCGGCACTGGGGACGATCGGAAACTTGGGAGCGTCAGGTAGTTTTTGACTCATGCCCAAAATGGTGCGGATGTTTCTGACGCTGGTTGGGAATTGCGGCAACCGTTTTACGTTGAGATCTACCATGAACGGAAATCCGGCATGATAAATCCATTCCGTTACCGCAAGGGTCTCCGCTTATTGGCTCATGCTCAGGATAGTGCGGATATTTCTGACGCTGGTGGCGATGATATCGATGGCGCCGGTACGCAGCGCACCCATGATGGCCATTGCTTTGGTATTTTCCGCAGCGATGGCGATGACGCAGGGGATTTGCCGCAACTCTTCGACGCTCAGGCCAATCACGCGATTGTCCATGACGGTATTGACGTGTTCGCCGCGCGCGTTAAAAAAATCATACCCGGCGATATCGCCTATGACGCCCTGATTAAGGCTGGCATCGTTTATTTCATTTGGGGTAAACCACCCCAGTTTCACCATATAGCTCTCTTCGTTCATATCACCGATGCCGACCAAAGCAATGTCGGCTTTTCGTGCGCGATCGAGGGTTTGTTTAATGGTGCCGTTTTTCAGCAGCAGTTCTTTTAGCTGTATATTTTCAACATAGGCGGGGGCGTATAAAGATTCGCTGCTGCCGCCGAATTTTCTTGCCAGCAGACGGCTGATATGATCCGCGTTAATGACATCGCCTGGGCGGTGCGTGCCGCCGATCCCGCAAATAAAGCGGCAATCCCTGGGCTGAATGGTTCCGGATGCCTCCGCAACCGCGGCGACATTGCGCCCCTGCCCGACGGCAACCAATACATTATCTTTGAGAATGTTGTTGAGGTGTCCTGAAACCAGGGCGGCAACCTGGCGGCGTTGCTCGTCCTCATCATTATGATCGAGGGCTATGAGCGCGCGGCTAATAGGAAAGCGCTCCTTGAGTTGCTTTTCAAGCTTGGTGCTGAAAACCGGATGGTAACGCACGTTGATTTCAACGATACCTTCCTCTTTCGCCCGTTTTAGCAGGCGACCGACTTTGATACGGGAAAAGCCAAATCGGTTGGCAATCTCTTCCTGAGTTATCTCATCACAATAATAAGCGACGGCGATTTCGGTAAGTAACTCATATTCTCGGGACGTGTTCGATTTATCCATTCAGCAGCATTATCTCCCCGGTAAATAATGTTTAGGAGGTGTACATTTGCATTAAGTATATCAGAAATGTTTCAATATTTTGTCAAGCTGGTTTGGCGGGGCCAAAATGCGGCCCCGCAAGTTTCCACCATGGTTCAACATCAGTCGCCAGCGTGGGCAGCGACAATGTGCTGTGCCTCCTCGATAATGGATGCCATGGCCGCTGGCTGATGGGCAAAACGTCCTAAAAAAAGACCATCGACATCAGGCCAAAGGCGGCTAAGTAAGCCCGGACCGGCGCTGCCGCCGTAAATGACCCAAAATTGCTCACCATAATGTTGGCGTAAATACGCCCGCAGAATACCACAAACATGTCGGATATAGCCGTCGCTGGCAGGGGTCGACGCACCGATGGCCCACTGTGGCTCCCAGGCGAAAATCGCCGCCGCGAGCTGTTTTTCGCCACGATGCCCGAGCAATTCATTAACCTGTTTGATAGCAAATTCGGCGGCGTCTTCAACGTTCATTTGCCGATCTTCACCGATACAGATGACCGGGACCAAACCATAGGATAATGCCTGGTCTATCTTCTGGTTGATGATTTCCACGGTTTCACCAAAGTCACGACGGCGTTCGGCATGGCCAATTTCCACGTACCGGCATCCCATCTCCTGCAACATCATCGCGCTGCTTTCGCCGGTCCATGAGCCCGTGGAGGAGGCACACACATTCTGTGCCCCCGTCGCCATGGTGGTACCGTCAAAATGGCGCAGCGCGACCGCGAGCGCCGGCATCGCGGGAAACGTGATGAGCTGTAAACGCGACGTCAGGTCATCCGGTAACCGCCGCAGTATATCCGCTACCTGTCCACACCACTCTTGCGTCTGGCGATAACCGAAGTAAGCCTTATGGCTGACGCCAATCACCAGATTTACGGACATATTTTTTCCCGAGTTGATTCATCTGCAACATTAACCGTCATGCAATCGCTGACCGTCGAGATAATCATCGCCATTGAAATCGCGCCCGGGTCAGGCGTTCCGAGACTGCGTTCCGCCAGCGGACGCGCGCGGCCGATTTTGGGCGTCAGTTGCGATGTATTTTCAGCGCATCGTTGGGCGACACCCGCCGCTTTGCGCCAGGCCGCCGACAGGGATAATCCTTCATCCGCGGCGGCGCTTAAGGCCTGACTGAACGGCAGCAATACGTCGACCAGCGTTTTGTCACCGGGTTTCGCTTTACCGAAATGCATAACGCCCGCACTAGCCTGCACTATGGCCTGCGCAACCCGCGTGGCATCAGGTTTTTCGCTATTACCCAGCGCGGTACCTAACGTGCTGAGGATCACTCCCCAGATGGCGCCCGAGGTTCCGCCCGCTTCGTCCGCCCAGGCATCGGCCGCGCCCTGTAGCAACGCACCCACGCCGCCCCCTTGTTGTAACGCATGGCTTGCGGCAGTGCGCGCGGCGACGACACCTCGTTCCATGCCAATGCCATGATCGCCATCACCGGCGATAGCATCAAGCCGACCAAGCTCTTCGGCGTTGCGCACAATGGTTTGCGCCAGTGCGTCGATCATCGCCATCACCTTCACCGCCGCGGTTTTAGATTCAGGACTTCCCTGGGGAACCTGCACGGCGACGCCCTGCTCAAGCTGAACCGGATCCAGGGGTTGATTCGTCAAGACGGAACCTCGGCTAAATGCCGGCGTACAGGCGGGCGCTAGCCATAACGCCTCGAGTTCGTCGTCGAACCAAACGAAGGTCATCGACATTCCTGCCATATTGAAACTCGTCACGAACTCGCCGATTTGGATATCGGCAATCACCACTTCGGCCGCGCGAAGTTGTTGCTCAACGTCATGCCAAAAGACAAAAAGCTCTTCATATTTGACCGCGCCAAGCCCATTGATGATCACCCCCAGGCGTGCTCCTTTGGTTTGTGCAATGTCATCCGGGCGTTCTTCCAATAAGGTACTGCTCAATTTTCTGGCCAGCGCGTCAGATGATGTGATGGCAAGTTCGCTGATCCCGGGTTCGCCGTGGATCCCCATGCCGAATCCCATTTTTCCTTCCGGTACGGTGAAGAGGGGATGCTCCGCGCCGGGGAAAGTGCATCCGCTAAACGCCAAACCCAGCGTGCGGGTTCTTTGGTTGGCCCGCCGCGCGATGGCCAGCACGTCAGCCAGTGAGTCTCCTCGTTCCGCCGCCGCCGCGGCTGCTTTGAATACCATGAGATCGCCCGCCACGCCCCTGCGTTTTTCTTTTTCCGCAAGCGGCGCGCTGGAGATGTCATCGGTGATGGCCAGCGTTTCGCAAGGGATGCCTTCCTCCCGTAACCGCTCGCGGGCCAGACCAAAATGCAGTACATCGCCGGCATAATTGCCAAATGTTAGCAGCACACCGCCACCGTTATTGGCGGCGCGGGCCACGGAACAGATTTGTTGGGCTGAAGGTGAGGCGAAAAGGTTACCCATGGCAGCGCCGTGCGCCAGCCCTTGTCCTACGAGTCCGGCAAAGGCGGGATAATGACCCGTGCCGCCCCCAATCACGATAGCGACGCTACCGGGTTTGCTTTTGGTATTACGCACCACGCCACCCGGTACCTGACGGACTAAAGAGGCGTGTGCGCTGACAAAACCCGTCACCATTTCTTTGGCAAAGTCTGACGGTCGGTTAAAAATCCAGGTCATTTTCCTTCTCCAGATTATTTGTATTGTTACCCCAGCCGCCAAGACATTGGCCTATTTAACACCCATCACATATGAACGATACAAGAACACATGAACAAATCAAATATCCAATATGTGAAAATGTGATCACCTTCTTGATTTCGTAATACAGGGTTATTTTGCTGGCAACGCCTCTTTTTTCGCCTAAGCATTCATGATAATGCTATATACATACGAACATGCACTGAACATAAGTTCGAAATGGCAGCATCAGGTCCCAGCCTGAACCCATCACCGCTCGCATTTCAAACCCACGTTCAAGGCGGCTACTGTAATCTGTGAGGTAATTAATATGCTAAAAGTCGCTATCGGTGCGGATAATGCCGCAACCGGACTTAAGAACCTGGTAAAAGAACATCTTGCGCAAAAAGGAATAGACGTTGTCGATTTTAGTCACGACATCGCAGGCAATGAGCAGATATACCCAGATGTGGCTTTTAATCTGGCCACCTCCATTCGCGAGGGTACGTTTGAGCGCGGTATTTTATGTTGCGGTACCGGCATAGGTATGGCGATTGTGGCAAATAAGGTGCCTGGTGTTCGTGCAGCGCAATGTCACGATGTGTATTCCGCCGAGCGCGCGCGAAAGAGTAATAATGCGCAAATCATGACGCTAGGCGCTCGTGTCGTGGGCAACGAACTGGCGTTGATGCTGGTGGACACCTGGCTTAACGCTGAATTTGAGGCTGGCCGTTCCGCACCGAAGGTAAAGCGCATTGAATATTATGAAACGCTTATCCATCCCGCCAGCTCGACCAAAGTCGGTAAATAAAGGAGCTATCGTGATGACTATTCTGGAAAAACTCAAGGAAGTGACCACCGTGGTCGCTGATAGCGGTGACATTACGGCTATTCGTGAATATCACCCTGAGGACGCCACCACCAATCCATCGCTGATTCTCAAAGCCGCGGCGCAACCGCTATACCGGCCCCTGATTGAGCAGGCGATAGATTGGGCGATTAAGCAGGGCGGCGCTCACGACACTCTGCTGATTAACGCTTGCGATAAGCTTGCGGTCAGTATTGGTCTTGAGTTGCTGCGCCAGGTACCAGGTAAAGTCTCGACCGAAGTAGACGCCAGACTCTCTTTCGATCGCGGCTTATGTGTGGCGAAAGCGCGCAAGCTGATTCGTCTGTATGAACATGAGGGGATTAACCGCGCGCGGGTGCTGATCAAGCTGGCGGCCACCTGGCAGGGAATAAAAGCCGCTGAGGAACTGGAACGTGAAGGTATTCACTGTAATTTGACGTTACTTTTCTCCTTCGCCCAGGCACGCGCGTGCGCGGAAGCGGGCGTTTGGCTGATCTCGCCGTTTGTGGGCCGGATATATGACTGGTACCGGCAACATAATTTATTGATAGATGAACGTGCAGAAAACGATCCGGGCGTGCTATCGGTACGTGGTATTTACGATTACTACAAAAAGCATCGCTATGCTACGGTCATCATGGGCGCCAGTTTTCGCAAACCGGAACAGGTTATTGCCCTGGCCGGGTGTGACCGGCTGACGATCGCGCCTGCGTTGCTGGAAGAATTGAGTCATAGGGAAGGGGATCTTCATATAGCGCTGACCCCGCCTAAAGAGGCGGAAATGCCGCCTTCACCGCTGACGGAGTCGGAGTTTTACTGGCTGCATAATCAGGATCCCATGGCGGTGGACAAACTGGCGGAAGGCATTCGTTTATTCGCTTGTGATCAGGAAAAACTGGAAACGCTGCTGGCGGAACACCTGCTTAAGAAGGAGACGGCGAATGCGATCGCGTAGAATGCTGAGCAATGCTATTCGTGCGTTGAGTATGGATGCGGTGCAGAAAGCCAAATCCGGTCATCCCGGCGCCCCGATGGGGATGGCCGACATTGCCGAAGTCCTGTGGCGAGATTACCTGAACCATAACCCGCGCAATCCGGCATGGGCTGACCGTGACCGCTTTGTGCTGTCCAATGGTCACGGCTCCATGCTGATTTATAGCCTGTTGCATCTCACTGGCTACGATCTGCCGATCGAAGAACTGAAAAACTTCCGTCAGCTGCATTCTAAAACACCGGGGCATCCGGAAGTGGGTTACACCGCCGGTGTTGAAACCACCACCGGCCCGCTGGGACAGGGTATCGCCAACGCCGTGGGCATGGCGATTGCGGAACGCACGCTGGCCGCGCAGTTCAACCGTCCGGGCCACGAGATTGTGAATCACAACACGTACGTGTTCATGGGCGATGGTTGCATGATGGAAGGTATCTCCCATGAGGTTTGTTCGCTGGCGGGTACCCTGGGGTTGGGCAAGCTGATGGCGTTCTACGACGATAACGGCATTTCCATTGACGGCCATGTCGAAGGCTGGTTTACCGACGATACCGCGAAACGCTTTGAAGCCTATGGCTGGCATGTGGTGCGCGGCGTGGATGGTCATGATGGTGAGTCGATCAAAGGCGCCATTGAGCAAGCCCGCGCCGAGAGCAATAAGCCGTCACTGCTGATGTGTAAAACCATCATCGGTTTCGGCTCGCCAAACAAGGCTGGTACGCACGATGCTCACGGCGCGCCGCTGGGCGACGCGGAAGTCGCGTTAACCCGGGAACGGTTGGGCTGGCAATACGCGCCGTTCGACATTCCGCCGGACATTTACGCGCAGTGGGATGCGCAAGCAGCCGGCCAGGAGAAAGAATCCCTATGGCAGGAAAAATTCTCGGCCTACGCTAAGTCCTTCCCCCAGGAAGCCGCAGAATTCACCCGGCGCATGAAAGGCGACCTACCGGCAGATTTCGCCGTAAAAGCGCAGGCTTTCATTGTCCAGCTGCAGGCTAATCCGGCGAAAATCGCCAGTCGTAAAGCCTCTCAGAATACGATAGAAGCCTTCGGTCATTTGCTGCCGGAGTTCCTCGGCGGCTCCGCTGACCTGGCGCCGTCCAATCTCACCCTCTGGTCCGGCTCAAAGGCCCTCAACGACGATATGGCGGGCAACTACCTCCACTACGGCGTGCGCGAATTTGGCATGACCGCTATTGCCAACGGCATCGCCTTGCACGGTGGTTTCCTTCCATACACCTCCACCTTCATGATGTTCGTGGAATATGCCCGTAACGCGGTGCGCATGGCGGCACTGATGAAACAGCGGCAGGTGATGATTTACACCCACGACTCCATCGGGTTGGGTGAAGACGGGCCGACGCATCAGCCGGTGGAACAGTTGGCGGCGCTGCGCGTAACGCCGAATATGAGTACGTGGCGCCCCTGTGACCAGGTGGAATCCGCGGTGGCGTGGAAATACGCCGTGGAGCGCCAAGACGGCCCGACCGCACTGATTTTCTCTCGCCAGAACCTAGCGCAGCAAAACCGCACGGAACGGCAGTTAGCGGATATCGCCCGTGGTGCGTATGTGCTGAAAGACTGCGCCGGTCAACCGCAGGTGATTTTCATCGCCACCGGCTCAGAGGTGGAACTGGCGGTTGCCGCGTGGGACCGGTTGTCAACGGAGGGTGTGAAGGCGCGAGTGGTGTCTATGCCTTGCACCGATGCGTTCGACAAGCAGGATGCGGCATATCGCGAATCCGTATTGCCGAAAGCCGTGGCTGCCCGTGTGGCGATCGAGGCAAGCATCGCGGATTACTGGTACAAGTACACTGGCCTAAACGGCGCGATTGTCGGCATGACCACCTTTGGCGAGTCTGCCCCGGCGGAGCAACTGTTCGAGCTAAACGGATTCACCGTGGATAACGTGGTTCGCCAGGCGAAAGCGCTGGTGACGGGCAAGTAATGTTGGCGCGTCTGGACGTAGAAATACCAGGGGTCAAATATTCTATAAACGCTGTCAGCGCCATGAAAAGCTGGCGGCAATATAAGGTAGTGGAGGAATCAGCATGAATAAGCTTGTTATCGGTGTGAATACCGCCATGTTCGATGGCCTGGACACGGAAGTGGCATTCAGTACGATCCGCGCGGCCGGGTTTCGTTACGTGGAGCTGGCTTATAACCAGGGCTATGTCGGGGATTTATCCCCTGAGCTGTTTAGCGAAAATAATGCGCGCCATATCCAAGGGTTATTGGAAAAACACCAACTACGCACTCATTCAGTGGGCGCAACGATGAATATGGGAACCCAGGATACTATCCCTCAGTTCACTCAGCGCATCCGCTTCGCCAATATGATTGGCGCTACGTGGATCAACGTGTGCGTGGGACGACGCGCGGATCGAGAACGTATCGTGGCGAACTTACGCGAACTGGCCGCTATCGCCAGCGACCACAATTGCGTGATTTGTCTTGAGAATGGCGGCGATCCGAATTATGACGTGTTCAGTCTGGCTGATGAGGGGTTCGCGTTGCTCGAAGAGATAGGTAGCCAGGCGGTGGCTTTCAATGTGGATGCCGGAAATATTGTTTCGCTTTGCCCGGATAAACGTGCGATTGAAGAGGCTATGGCCATGCTGCCCGGAGCGCGCCATTGCCATCTGAAAGACATTGTACATCGGGACGGGGAAATCTATTTCACCCCGATTGGCCAAGGGGAACTTGATTATATTCCCATGCTGGAAGCGCTGTCGGCCAGAGCAATACCCTGTAGTCTGGAAATCCCACTACGGATGCATCGTCAACGCGACAGCTATCCGGTGCGTGCGGGTTCACCCGTGGATCCCGCGATCAGTCTTGACGTCCTGGTCCAGTCCCGTGAAACGTTGGAAAAGTGGCTAGGTTATTCTATTTGATTGGGGGAATCGACGGTTTTTATGTGGTGGTTATTACATAAAATTAACTTTTCTTCTCGGCTGGGTAACGATAATCATGTGTCATTTTTTATTCTCCTTAATCTGTTATTGGGGTCGCATATGAAAATAATCTGTTATGGTTCTATGGTTGTATCAAAGGATCATATACTGTTCTTTTGTTCAAAAAATTAAAAAAAAACAACTAACGTTCATATAGTACTTAAGCTTAATTCGTTAATTACATTTTATTCTCAACTAACGATCTTTATTTAAATGAAGGTTAATTATGTCTGACTCTACAATTAGTCCATCCACAAAAGTGCCAAAGATTAGCAATTTCCGCTGGGTAATCTTTGCAACGATGTTTTTGTTATTAGCAATAAACCTGATGGATAGGATCACATTATCCATCGGCATGCCCTATATAAAAGAAGAATTTAACCTTTCACCGACAATGCAGGGTTTGATTCTGAGCAGTTTTTTTTGGTCATACGCATTATTACAAGTTCCTGGCGGCTGGTTATTGGACCGTTTTGGCCCACGGAAGGTTATCACCGGCGCACTGTTTGGCTGGGGCTTTTTCCAGGCGATAATCGGACTGGCTACCGGCGGGTTGTCGCTTATCCTCGCGCGAATCGGCCTGGGTGTAATGGAAGCCCCGGTGTCGCCTAGCGGCGCAAAACTGAGTTCCACTTGGTTGACCCAGTCGGAAAGGGGACGTGGCGCGGTTATTATGGATTCCGGCAGTCCCCTGGGCGTCGCCGTTGGCGGCATCATTGTCGCTCATCTCATCATCTTGTTTGATTCCTGGCGCATCACTTTTGTTGTTGTCGGTATTGTTACCATGGCATTAGGTTTCGTCGCCTGGAAAGTCTTGCGCGACCGGCCAGCAGAACATCCCAAAGTCGATCAAAAAGAAGTGGCCTATATCGCGGCGGGAAACCGTATTGATGCCGCTAAAGCGGATGAAGACGCGCCGACGAAAGGGCTGGGAATTAGCTGGCTGACCATGATTGCCATCATGGTGGGCCGCGCATCATGGGGCATGGTGTACTGGGGGCTGCTCACGTGGGGTCCAAGTTATCTGGCGCAGGCCCAGGGTTTGAAACTGGCATCGATAGGCAATTCAACGTTTTTAATCTTTATTATGGGAACATTGGGATGTCTATTTAGTGGATTCTTTGTCGATTTTCTGGTTAAAAAAGGTGTGAGCCATAATATCGCAATGAAAAGTTTATTATCTTTATCTGGTATTGTCGGTTTAATTGCATTGTATGCCTTATCGACCATTACCAATCCGGTATTTGCCGTGGGGTTGTTATCCGTTGCCGCGTTTTTTATGATGTTTGGTAGCCTGTATTGGAGTTTCCCGGCCATTCTGGCCCCTAAAGATCGGGTGGGGCTGGTTGGCGGACTGATGAATATGGCAAATAGCTGTGCCGGCATTCTGGTGCCGATTCTTGTGGGCGTCATTTTGCAGGCCACGGGCAGCTACGAAAGCGTGTTGGTGTACTTCGCCATTTGCGCTGGCTGTTATACCTTGGGAACGCTCTGTATCAATTTTAATAAACTGCCGGTTAAAGGCGGCCAGCTGTCATTCCAAAAATAACCATAGGATATATAGTCAGCTTTATATGTCTATGTTATATAATCAGGATGTTAATATGCCGAAAACCATTCTACGAGTAGACAAAGTTCCTGACATTCTGGCAGAGCGGTTGTCACTCGATTATACAGTGTATGAATATCAAAAATTGGGGGCCGAGGCGTTAAACGCCATCGCCGGAGAGATTGAGGTAATATTGGCTAGCGGTGAATCGAAAGTCGATGCCACGTTGATCAATCAATTACCTCGCTTAAAGCTGATAGCGGTTTTTGGCGTAGGTTATGATGGCGTGGATACCCGCGCCGCTTTTGCGCGCAATATTCAGGTCACGAATACGCCAAATATATTAACCGATGACGTTGCCGATTTGGGTATTGCGCTTATGCTTGCCGTGTCCAGGCAACTCGTCGGCGCGCAGAAGTTTATTGAAAGTGGCGACTGGCAAACCGGTAATTATCCGCAAACGAGAAAGGTCAGCGGCTCGCGGCTAGGTATTGTCGGTTTTGGTCGTATCGGCCAGGCCGTCGCGAACAGGGCAACAGGATTTGCCATGCAGATTGCCTATTTCGATAAATATCCCAATGAAAACAGCGGGTTTACCTATTATCCTGATCTGATCGAATTAGCCGGCAACAGTGATGTCTTGATGGTATGCGCCAGCGGTGGAACAGACAGTGCCAAGCTCATCAACAGCGATGTGCTGGCGGCGTTGGGTGATAAAGGTGTTCTCGTTAATATCGCTCGAGGTAGCATCGTTGATGAGCATGCCCTGGTTGACGCGCTTATCCATAATGTCATTGCCGGAGCCGGTTTAGACGTTTTTGCCGATGAGCCCCACGTGTCCCGTGAGCTGCTTAATCGCGATAATGTTGTGGTAACGCCGCATATTGGCAGCGCGACGCGCGCGACGCGAGCCGCAATGGCTACGTTGGTAATAGATAATATCGCTGCTTTTTATGCTGACGCGCCATTACTTACACCGGTGGCAAAATAATCGGCGTTATCTTGCGGACAAAACAAACGGGCTAATTCACAGCCCGTTTGTTTATATCGCGAGGACGTGCGTTTAATCCTCGAGTTGCGCGGCGGCGAGCGCTCCCTGCAAAAATGCTCGGCATTGTCTTTCAATGTCCCACAAATCATCATGCTCGGTGGTGCGCATTTCGACGGCGATCGATATCGGGCCAAGCTCTCCCGGCAGTGGCAGAGCGTTAGCCGTTTTGATGATATGCGCCGCCGTGGCCGGCGTGAGAAAACCCGGCTCACCGAATTTCATATGATAATCGCCATAGCCTTGCGCCCGCGGGTCGAGAATTGCATTGGCTAAATGAAGTTGTGATATTAACGTTGCCGCCTGCGCGAGGGAATCCGCCAGATTCTCCTCATTGAGCGCGACGTGGGCGCTATCCCAGGCAAGGTAGAGATGGGGACAATCAACACGCAACTGTCTCATCCACTCGACGGTTTCGTCAGTTGGGCCAATCAGCTGGCACTTGTGGGCGAAACGATCGAGAGGCTCTACCTGTATCAGCATTCCCGGGTATTGCCTGACGACCTCTCCGATGCGAATAAGTGCTTCGCCAAAACCATTCTTCGCTTCTTGGCGCAGCGTATCGCCAGGATCGCTGCCGCTAACCAATGACAGTTTTGTTGTACCGCATTCCGCCGCCAGATGCACGAGCTCACAAGCGCGTTTTATAGAGCGTTCGCGTAGATTGCTATCCAGGCTGCTGAGATTAAGATTATCTTTTAATAACTCAAACGTCAGCCACTGCGTAACATGCATATCATTTTGTTCCGCAACGGCGCGAATGGTTTTTGCTATTTTCGGCCGGTGAATTATCCCCGTTTCGAAACCGCGATAATATCCTATATCGGCAATTTTCCGTACCACCTCCATTAACGCGTTCTCATCATTGCTCAGGGGGAAAAAAAGCTCGGCGATATGCGCGCTTGGATAAAATTGATTGGTCATAACGATGTCGGTGCCTCATGAAATGATTATCTAAGAGTGAGTGGGCCTATTTAATACGAAGGCAAGTTGCGTCACGCATTCACCATGCGGGCCAAACGCGTTGTCTCTTGCTGTTGTTGAACTATTGTTTATGTTGTGTTCATATGAACACATTCTATAAGGTGATTATAAAGATTTATATGAAATGGATCGCAGTTCTCTGCATGCGCAAGGGGTGGGGTTGGCTTTTCCCCGCGGGTAGGACAGATACCCTGGCTGGAAGCCATGGTGCGCGGTGAAGAAGGTGTGCAAATGGACGCGCCGGCTGCCCCGGTTGACGATCCGTATATTGGATAATATCGGCGCGGGGCAATGGTTTACATGGACTAAAGGAAAGCTGGCCCCGCTACGGCGCGCCAAGCTGGCGCTATGGCGTGATTATCGCGCTGCTCGGCACTGCCGCGGTGCTGACGACTCGCGACGTCACCCCGGAACGACGGCGGCATGTGAATATTGGCATACGTCGCTACGGAAATTCGGCGTTGAAGTCGCACGGTAACGCTGTTTTTTTAAGAACAGGCCATTGCCGTCATCCCCGGCCGACAAACGGCATATTACTGGCCATCACCGTCATAGTCAGTATATTGGTTGAGAGGGGTAAGGCGGCAATATGACGTACCGCATCCGCTACGTATTTGACATCAACCATCGGTTCCGCCGCGGTATGGCCATCCGCTTGCAATACACCTCGGGTCATTCTTGCCGATAGCTCCGTCAGGGCGTTGCCAATATCAATCTGGCTACAAACAATATTAAAAGCCCGACCATCCAGGGCAATGCTTTTCGTCAATCCCAGCACGGCATGTTTACTGGCCGTGTAAGGTGAAGTGAACGGCCGGGGCGTGTGTGCGGAAATCGAACCATTATTAATGATCCGTCCCCCTTGAGGAGTTTGATGTCTCATTAAGCCGAATGCCGCCCGAGCGCAAAGAAACACCCCCGTAACATTGGTATCGATAACGTTGATCCATTTTTCCAGGGGTAATTCGTCCATCGGCACGGCGGGGGCATTTACGCCTGCATTATTAAATACCACGTCCAGACGACCGTAATTTGCCTTGATGATTGAAAACAAGGCTTCGACACTTTCAGGATCGCGTACATCCGTCGCGACCGCCAACGCACGCTGACCCTGCGCCTGCGCTGCTTGTACCACGTCATTGAGGGGCCCGATGCGGCGGCCGGCAAGCACCACGGTGAAGCCGTCCTGCAACAATCCTAACGCGACGGCCCGGCCGATACCGCTTCCCGCACCTGTCACCAGGGCGATCTTGGCGTGCTGCGCTGCTAATGAAGATTCCGTCATAAATTTTACCTTTTTAATGATGTATCAATCCGATTATTTCAATAAATCGAGGTGTATTTTGAAGACCGCTTTTTTTATGGTGACCGGTCCGCCGACCTGGCCACGGGTACGATGAATATCGTTCGGAAAGAAAATGCAAAAATCTCCCGGTTTTAGGGTTAACACATTTTGCGGCGTATTCATCTGGTAATAGAGCATATCGTTGGATTGCGACTTATCTTCCACAACCTCAACCTGTTGATCGGTTCTGGAAAAGCCGATATTTTCCTCACCCGCCAGCAAATACTGCAGATCAATATAGCGTATATGGGATTCCGGTTTGCTTTCGCCCAACGCAATGGTGGGGTAGCTTTGTATCATAAAGAAAAGTTTATCAGGGATTATCTGGTACTTACCAACATCAAGCGCTGCTAAGTCTTGTGTGGCGATATAATCGATAACCTGATTAAATACTTCATGAAATGCGGATTTTTCATGATGCCAATCAGTGATATTACTTAAAATCATAGTTTAATTCTCCATACAGCCAGATCGCCACAAAGTTTTTTTTGCTAAATAATAATATCGGCGGATGACTACTGTTGTTCAGAATAGAGATAAAGGTTGGTGGTTCGAATACAGTATAAAGCAAAATACAGGGTTGTTTATTATGCAATAGCCTATGTTTATCGTCTCAATCAGGAGATGATTTAGGCATATGACATCATCAGTGTGACTAATATCACTAAAATCACCCGAGGTTAGCTCATTACCCTCAGGTGGTATATGACGATACTTATGCTGAGCGTCATTGCCATTATCTTGGCTTCCACTAAACAGCACAAATAATCAATTTATTAAAACAATATATGGATTTTTTTAATTTTGTGATGAGTGTCGATGTTTGGTTTGCCATGTTTGTGTTGTCGAAATTATATTGAAAATTATGCGACAATCATCAATTTATTGATGGCCTATGCACCAATTTTTTAAATCTTATTTGAGCTTATGCCTAATGTTGTGAGGAATATAAAACCTCATAGTGTTTTCAATATAAAATACGCATTTCGTGTTCTATAACGAGACGATGATTAAATTTATCACTATCTTTGTCATTGATTTTTAACAAAAAAATAATATATCAAGCCTACTAAATGAATGCTGTGATAATTTATTTTAATTTACGTTTAATTTTGATAAAAAATGATAAAAATTGGGAGAAAATATGAATACTAAAGATATTAATGTAATGGTTATTTCGGCACTACCGCCGGTAATGCTGGCTGAATTGGAACAATTATTCACAATTCACAATTATTGGCTAGCAGATGATAAAGCCGATTTACTGCGTAAAACCGCAATCTCCATCAAAGGGGTCGTTACCCGATCGCATCTTGGCATTGACGCACATATGATTAATGCGCTGCCCTCACTGGAGATTATTTCCATTTTTGGGGTGGGCTTGGATGCGGTGGATCTTACGGCGGCAAAACAGCGGGGCATTATAGTTACGCACACACCGAGGGTGCTAAGTGAATGTGTTGCGGATACCGCATTAGCCCTTATGCTCAACGTCTCGCGCCGGTATTGCGAAGCAGATCGGTTTTCGCGCTCTAACACCTGGGTCAAGGGGCCTTTTCCCGCGTCATCCCGAATGCATGGCAAAATATGCGGCATTGCGGGTTTAGGCCACGTTGGACATGCGGTGGCAAAACGAGCCCAAGCGTTCAATATGCCCATTCATTACTTTGACCCTTATCTGCAAGATGCAGGTTTCAAACGGTTTGATAGCGTAACCGCGCTGGCGGAATCTTGTGATTTTCTGGTGTTGACCTTACCCGGCGGGGCGGACACTTTTCATCTGGTGGGAAGTGAAGTATTAGCGGCATTAGGTAAAGAGGGCATTTTGGTCAATGTTGCCCGGGGATCTATTGTCGATACCTCCGCATTGATCAATGCGTTAAAAAATAATGAAATATTAGGCGCTGGCCTGGATGTATTTGAGGATGAGCCTAACATACCAGATGAATTATTCCAGTTCGATAATGTTGTTCTGTTTCCACATTTAGCCAGTAATACGCATGAAACCCGTACCGATATGGCCAATCTTGCGCTTAATAATATCAAGGGATATTTTGAAAGGGGCGAAGTGCTTACGCCGGTAAAATAAAAATAATAAAAAATAAATTATAATAGTAGCTTTATGGGGTGGACTGCCTGCTGTTATATTTTGAGAGGGATTATTTTTAAAAATATTATTTTAATAAAAGGTACCCTTATGAGTAGTCTCGCTTTGCAAAAAAGACAGCTGTTATCTCAAATGCAGTACAAATGGCTTAGGATTATAATCTGTGTATTGGTCGGCGCCGTGGTGTGGAATATTCCTATCCCCAGTGGTTATACTCCACAAAACTGGCATCTGTTCGCGGTGTTTATTTCCACCGCATTTGGCTTTATGCTGCAACCCGTCACGCTGGGCGTGGTGACGCTGGTATCGTTAACGGTTGCCTCTATTTTTGGTATTCTGGATGTTAAAGGGGTACTGGTCGGCTACAGCGCCGATGTGGTGTGGTTGATCGTGGCCGCCTTTTTATTTTCCCGCGGATTGATCAAAACGGGGTTAGGCAACCGTATTGCCTATGCACTGTTACAGCGGTTTGGCAGCAGTTCCTTAAAGCTGGGTTATACCTTGGCGATTAGCGACGTCATCATCAGCTTTTGCGTGCCTTCGGCGACCGCACGCTGTGGCGGGATCATGTTTCCTATCGTGCGCAGCGTCGCTGAGGTAAGCGGGTCGAAACCGGGCAGCACGGCTAAAAAATTAGGCGCCTATTTAGTTCAAACCGTGGTCCAGGTCGATAGTATTGCCGCATGCCTTACGTTAACCGGGCAAGCCGGGAATCTGCTGATCGTCGCGTTTGCCTCCAAGATCGCGGGTATAGAAATTTCCTGGAGCATATGGGCATTGGCCGCGTTTGCCCCCGCGCTGGTGTCTTTATTGGTTATCCCGTACTTTATTCATAAAATCTGCCCGCCCGAGTCCCAAAAGACCCCGGAGACCAAAGAAATCGCGCGACAATCCCTTAAGGCCATGGGGAAAATGTCGCTGCATGAAAAGATTCTCTGTGCCATCTTGATCCTTACCGTACTGGGATGGGCAACCAGCGGAATGACTAAAATCAGCGCGACGGTGATTGCTCTGGCCGGCGTCTGTCTTATGCTGCTGGCCGAGGTTATCAAGTGGAAAGACGTCACCGAAGAAAGCGGCGCCTGGGATACGTTGGTATGGCTGGGCGGGATGTATGGGCTGGCTGATAACCTGTCGCGATCGGGATTTTTTAAAGTCTTCGCGGATTGGGTACAGGTGAGTTTGTCGGGCATGCCGGTATTCCCGGTTTTAGTCATATTAATCTGTATTTATGTTTTCTCCGCCTACTTCTTTGCCGGCGGCATTCCCCATATGCTGGTGATGTATCCCGCGTTTATCACGGTAGGGATCGCCGTCGGCGCGCCACCCATGTTGGTCTGCCTGTTACTGGCGTTCAGCTCATCGTTGTATCAAGCGATAACGCACTATTCTTCCGGGCCGGCGGCAATATTCTTCGCCGGCGGTTATATCGGGCAACGAGAATGGTGGAAGCTCGGATTTATCGTCACCTTAACCAATGTCTTAATCTGGTCGATCCTGGGCACGTTTTGGTGGAAGGTGCTGGGGCTTTGGTAAGACCCGCTGGTTTGAACAGCATAAATCTCGGTTGAATACCACGGCGAACGGTGTCGTGGTATTTCATTAGCGGATCCGTGTGTTAAAAATAAACGTCTTGGCAATAATAGATAAAGCAGCGTGATGTCGAAAAAATATAAAGCTATTAAAAACAGCAAGATTTTTTTAGCCTGATGATAACTTTTAATTTTCGACTAATATGTCCTTTGTTCATTAATTGCTTTTTTTAACACTCATGTTTCCCGGCATATCGAGTGCAACTCAATGAAATCTAACTAAGTATACTGTGAAATGGCATTGCGTAATTTGAAATTCACCGGCTTTATATATGCTCTACATATTGTCTAATATTCGATTTGCGATCTTGGTCATAATTACCTAGCCCTTATTTTTATAATCTATTCCCATCTCAACGATAGTCTCATGGAAACGATGTGACCTACTATGCCGACTCGCTAGGTCCGTTTGATTGCTGCCTTAGGCAGAATAAGGGACATTCAATCCCAGCACGTGGCCATGACGGCATGGATAAAGGAAGCGTGGCGCCCGCACGCATAGATGATGGCTGATCCCCTTGCAGAATGTGTATGGCGGGCTAAGAATTAAAAATTTGTTTATTGATAACGAGGGGAACACATATTTGAGAGGTCAAATACTATGGCTAATCCATATAGATTAATTGTGAAATTTAAACCGGATTCTATCGTTTCTGTTAACGAAGGAAAAATTCATTTTTCGAATCAAGACCAGGTGATAAGAACCGCGGGTTATATATTCAATTTTAGCTATCGACACGTCATTCATTTTTTGTCACCTACCGGGCAGTGTAATAATCCGAAAAACAGCATAGATTTTTCACAATACAAAGGATTGGTTTATGTGGAAAATACCGATGGTATGTCGGAGGCGGATTTAGACCTGTTGGCCGGGTCATTTCAGACGCTGCCTTATGTAGAATATGCGTATGTCTAAAACATTACGCCTATCGCCCCGCCCGTCATTGACGGTCAACCCCATTTTACTGTTGCTGACGATAATATTCTAACGGGAATAGAGCCATCTGATATCAGTGAGTTTTCAAACACCCCGGATTTTAGTGACCGGCAAGATTATCTCCGCGGGCAGGGCACCCAGGGCCAAGTCGGGATTTATGCAGATTATGCCTGGCGGTTGAATGCGATAGGAGGAGGCATTCGCTGTGCGGATATTGAATGGAGCTTTAACTTCGAACATGAGGACTTGGTTGGACCTAACTTTATTGCGGTATTGCCGACGACCAATACCCAATATAACGATCACGGCGCGGCGGTGGCCAGCGTGATTATGGCCAGAAACAATGGCTTCGGTATGCTGGGGGCGAATTATGGGCTGGACGCATTCTACGGTGTATCTGAACTGACCCGGGGCCGTGTCGACGGCATTGCCGAAGGGCTCATCTATCTAGAAGCGGGGGATGTTTTTTTATATGAAATGCAAACCCGCGGCAGGTTGGTAACCCGTCCTAATGGCGTCACGGAGCGGGAGTTGATTACACCCGATTATGATCGAGGGGTATGGGATATAACCCAGGCCGCCACCAACGCCGGGATCATCGTGATCGCGACGGCGGGTAACGGTTCCGGAGACCTTGATCATCCTTATTATGACGCCTTTAGAAATCGGGGAGACAACGGTATTATTCGTGTGGGCGCGGGCACCAGGATTGGCCGCCATCGGGCGTCTTTTTCCACCTTTGGCAGCCCGATACACGTGCAGGGTTGGGGGGATTGGAGCGTCGCCTCCGCCGGCTATGGGCAACTCTTTAACTTCGGCCCAAATCGAAATTATACCGCTTCATTTAGCGGAACCTCGGCGGCGGGGCCGATTGCGGCGGCGGCGGCGATCGCCATACAGTCATGGTATAAAGCAAATTTCCACAACGTCATCGATCCGATAACAATGCGCGAGTTGTTGATTGCCACCGGTACGCCTCAGGGCGGAGGCGGGCATATTGGTCCTCTGCCAAATATCCAGCGGGCCATACGTCAGCTAGAAAACAGGCCATCTTATCCGTTATGGCAACGAGGGGTAGCCTACGTTAGCGGCGATAGGGTTTCTTGGAATAATGACAACTGGCGAGCTATGTGGTGGTCGCGAGGCGTGGAACCGGGTACCCGTGAACCAGCCGGAGGTTATCCTTGGCAGCGCCTTCCTCGCGCCAATGCTGGCGAAGTTTCGCCGCTAAACGAAGACGAGTCGTTATAACTCCGCCGTGAAAACGCAGACAGGTAACAGAAAACCGCACTGTCGCTAATGGATAACCGGGGTGATTCTTACCCCGGCTATCCATTAGCGCTGATAAAAAGGATAGGTAAAAAATAATAAATGGATCATATTTAGGGCAAAATGGAACAGGGTGGCCACCCATAGCCTGCCGCTCCACATCCAGCTCAGTCCGTAGAGTATTCCGGCCAGACCGGCAAAGATCACCATAAGCATGCCGCCGGCTAGATGTACCAGGCCAAAGGTGACTGCGGTGATAAATAACGCGGTATAGTCCCCCAACCAAAGCGCTAAACGCTGCTGTAGATAACCACGGAATAAGGCTTCTTCCGCCAGGGAGACGAAAAAAAAATTTGCCAAGATAAAGGTCCACAGCCAGGGCGGATTGTGCGGTTCGATAACCAGACCTTTTAACCCCACGGCCAGTAAGAGCAGCCCCGGCACGCAAAGCATCAGCAGGATCCACCGCCTGAGAGGCTGGGTCGTGCGGGGATGGCGATAAAATACAGTGGGCAGCGCCGCCAGCAGCAGGTAAGGTATTAACGCCTTATCGGCATTGAAATACAGCGTAAAGGGCGCGCTATGCGGCCCGGCAATAACGTTATCCAACATTTTTACGTTATGAAAGCCCGGAACCTGATGACTGAACAGCGCGAGCGCAGAGAGAAGCAAGCCCATTTCTCCTACCCGGGAAAGGTGGCCATGCCGGGACATTGCGCCTGATGCCCACGCCAGCAATAACACCAATACCAGAAACGCCACCGCCTGCAGATCGATAACATGATTAATATAAGCCAAACATAAAAATAGTAATAATAAACATGATGAAATACTAGCCTTAATAGGCAGCAAAACCAGCGAAATGGCTAGCAAAATCCACATGACTCCCCCGTCTTTATCCGGTAAAAACCGTTGTTTAAGCAGTAGCGTACAATTTTCGCTCTCCGTTTTATCATAGAGTCGCCTTATTATAAAAGAAAAAGTCAGCTAATAGCTTCATATAATCTGCAGCCTAATATCATTTAGACGTAGAATAATAATTATATTTTTATTGGTCATTTGTGATATTTACATAAAAGTTTTAAACAAACGTAGGGTCTGAATCCGGAGCGGCAGGAACGGCGGCGACGTTTGCATCTTTCTTGAGGCTGCGCGCCTTTTATTTATTGTGATCTGTGTCACACAAAACATGGTATGCTGCTATCCTTGGCAATTCCCGTTTGGACAAGCAACCTAGAGGCACCCCTATGATTACCGGCCTGCGAGTGGCAAGCGCGCTGCAGATGATATTAAACATTGGCCTGGTCTGCCTGGCTCTGATACTGATTGTCTTTTTAGGTAAAGAAACCCAGCATCTCGCCTGGGCGATGCTGAACACCAATGAACAAACGTCCTCCTTTTTGCTGATTGAGGGCATTGTTAACTACTTTCTGTATTTTGAATTTATCGCGCTGATCGTGAAATACTTCCAATCAGGTTATCATTTTCCGCTGCGTTATTTTGTTTATATTGGCATTACCGCGATTATCCGCCTGATTATTGTCGATCATAAAAATCCCCTGGATACTCTTTACTATTCGGCAGCGATCCTGGTGCTGGTCATCACGCTGTGGCTGGCAAATAGTAACCGCCTCAAACGCGAATAATCCGCCGGGTTCCAGACTACCGGCTCACCGCCGCTATGGCTGATAGTTATCCCCATCATGTTTCACGGTGCGGATAATATTTGCGGTATTCGCTCGGCGTGGTCTTTAGCTGCCTTAAAAAGGCCCGGCGCAAAATGTCGATGCTGGAAAAACCGCATAAAACGGCAATTTCTTTGGGTGCCGCCGCGGTGGATTCAAGCAAATGGCGGGCTTGGGCCACCTTTTCGCGCTCTAGCCATTGCGCAGGGGTGATAGCCAGCTCCTGCTGGAAAATCCGCGTCAGGTGTCGAACGCTGAGAGCCATATGCGCGGCGAGGGCTTGCGCGTTTTTGGCCTCCGCCAGGTGGGATATGGCCCAGCGCTGCAGATCCTGTAGCGTTGAGCGCCCGGCCAGGGATGCTTTGCCTTTGCGGCTAAAATGCAGTTGCCCCACCGGGCGTTTGAAAAACATCACCAAATTGGCGGCAATGTCCATCGCCACCTCCCGGCCTAAATCCTCTTCGACCATTTTTAATGCCAAATCCAAACCGGATGTTACCCCCGCCGCGGTTCTCAGCGGTCCGTCGCACACATAAAGTTCATCGGGCGTCACCTGGACTTTGGGATAGCGGTTCGCCAGATCGTCGGCCACCGCCCAGTGGGTGGTGACGCGGTAGCCGTCGAGTAAGGCGCATTGCGCTAATACCATCGCCCCGGTGCAGATAGAGCCATAACGCCGGCTTTGCCGGCAAAGGTGCCGCAGCGTGCCGGCGTCGGCGGTTGACCAGCATTGATCGCCCGCCATGGGCGCGCCGGCCACCAAAAACGTATCACAGGGCTGGGGAGACGGGTCTTGCAAGGCAAGATCGGGCACGATTTTCACCCCCGAGGACGAGGTAATGATGTCGTGATTTACGCCCATCACCTGTAATTGGTAGATAACCCGCCCCATAAGCTGGTTGGCCTCGGCGAACACGTCCAGCGGCCCGGATACGTCCAATAGCTGCACGCCGGGCAGCGCCAGACAGACTATACGTAGGGCATGTCTTTTCATCTGCATTCTCCATGTCGTGAAGCGACGTTATGTCATGAAACGTCGTATCAAGACGATTGATGACAGGCAGCATGCTGGATTAGCCTAAGCAGGTCAATCCAATTAAGGGCAACTATCATGAGTCACACCATTAACGGCATAAGCATCCCCGACACCAAAATGGCGCGGGAAGCGACGGAGCTGGTACGGGACACCGAATCGGCTCTATTATTTCACCATTCCAGCCGCACCTACTATTGGGGCGCGTTAGCGGGGCAGCGGCGTGGACTGAGCGTCGATAAAGAACTGCTGTATATCGGCTGTATGTTCCATGATATGGGCCTGACCCATGAGCATTGCAGTTGCGATAAGCGCTTTGAAGTCGATGGCGCTAATACCGCGCGAGATTTCTTGTCCCAATATGGCGTCGCCCAGGCGGATATCGACAAGGTCTGGACCGCCATTGCCCTGCATACCACCCCAGGGATTCCGGAATTTATGGCGGCGGAAATCGCGCTGGTGACCGCCGGCGTTGAAATGGACGTATTGGGCATCGATTATGACGCGTTCGCGGAACGGGTGCGCGAACAGGTGGTCGCCTTGCACCCCCGCACCCCGGCATTTAAAGAGGATATCATCCAGACCTTTTATGACGGTATCAAACACAAGCCGAATACCACCTTCGGCAACGTGAAGGCCGATGTGATTGCCGATAAGACGCCCGGTTTTATCCGCGGCAATTTCTGTTCGATTATCCGCGCGTCGCGCTGGCGCCAATAGTGCCGGGGGGCATCCGGAGGATAACGGGCGGAATGCCCGCCAACGTGATGGGGGACGATAGCCAATCTGCCGAGGAAAAGGGTCATAGTCCTTCGGGCAGCCGAAGCGTTTTTACCGTAGTGGCCGAGGCTTTGATTATGACCGATGCGCCTTAACGATTTTTAATTCCAGCGTAGGAATTCTTCTGTGGAAACGCCTAGTTTCACCGCCATAGCTTGCAGCGCGTCGGCTAATTCCTGCGGGGTATGATCGGTGGCGGTCAACGTTTCACGACTTTCGGCGGGGGTATTTTCAAAATAATTGTCCATATATTGTTTAAATGAAATACCCGACGATCGGGCCTCAAAGCTCGCGGTGCCACCGGAATAGAACACATCGTTTTGCGTATCATAAAAATTGTAATGGCCGTCCGCCCCGCCGGTTTTAACAATGCATCCCTGCGGATAAGAATCAAAAAGCGAGGCTTGGATAACATCGATATTGTTCTTTATATCCTCCGCGGGCGCTTGTATATAAAGGCTCTCTTTATTATCTAAAATGTAATAGCGAGAGGCTTGGATGCCGCCCAATGCGATGTTTTCCGCTACGCCATTATTGAAAAAACCGCCAAAATCAATTTGTTTACCTTGGCGCAGCATCTCCTCCAGCAGTGAAGGTAAAATATAGTCCGCTGGATTGTTCAATTCTTGCAGCAAATAGGTCGCGCCCAGATAGCAGGGCTGCGCTACTTTAAATCTTACATAAAGCGCGTCAATTTGCCGATGCCTGGCGAATATGTCCTCCCGAGTTATGGACTGAAGGCCGGCCTCGTTAGCCGGCGCGAGATTCTGCAGCGCATTGGGTAGCCCTGAGATGTTGCCATATGCCGGGTAATACAGGCTGCGAGCAAATTCTCCGATGGCGGTATCGTGATAAAAATGAGAATTTTCAAAAGCATCGTGGACAAACACATCTTTCAGTTTTTCCAATGCCGTTGTTTCAATCGTAATTTTCGCACCCTCGCATGAGACGGTAATCTGCTCCCCGGAATCCTGCAGCGTAAGCGTATTACCATGGTTTAACACTACCTCACACCGACCGGCTGACCCAGCGGCGTGTTCCTGCAATATGCAGAAAATGGAGTCCGCCATTTGTATATACTCTATACGTTGCGCAAGCTCGCCCTCAATGCCGGCGACACCCTGTTTAATACCGATCTCCAATATGGCGAGCATCCGTTGTGCATTTTCCCGATCCGAGGTGGCGTCGCTGTCGATATTCGGCTGAACCCTGTGTGCAGGGCCGATCGTTGATAGCATAATAAGCACTCTATAAAAGTGAGCTGATGGCGTCATCGCATCGATAAGCGGCTGAGCTGTTTATGAATAACAATTCTATATTAAGGGAAGCGCTAAAAAAAGACTTTATCCTTGCAGGTTGATAATGTATTTATAATATATAGACACTAATAAGCATGCTCACAAGTGCGCTATCACTATTATATTATCATGATAATTTTTGCCATTGCCACTAATGCAACGGTATTCCTTAAAACTCAACTAGCCTACGCATATTCCCTCAACACTTCAATAAATGCCCGCAGCCCTAGCGGCACATGGCGATTGCCGGGATAATAGAGATACAGTCCGGGTATTGCCGGGCACCAAGCTTCCAGCACGCAGACCAGCGCGCCGGTCTCGATAAATGGTCGAGCCACCGTGTCGGGCACATAGGCAATCCCCATGCCGCGTGCGGCGGCCAGGGCCATCAGATCCAGATGATCCAGGGTTAAGGTGCCGGGCACGTCCACCACCATCTCCTGGCCGTTAAGGGCAAACTCCCAGCGATAAAATTTGCCGCTGGGCATCCGGATGCGGATACAGGCGTGATGCCGCAGGTCGTCCGGCGTTTGCGGGGCCGCCCGCGTGGCCAGATAGTCCGGAGAGGCTACCGCCAGAAAGCGTACCGGTCCGCCGAAGCGCACGGCAATCATATCCTGCGGCACGGATTCCCCCAGCCTGATACCGGCGTCGAATCCCTCGGCGACAATGTCCACCAGTCTGCCTTCGGCACACAGGTCCAGCGACATGTCCGGATAACGCGTGAGAAAGGTGGGAACAATCGACTCGATCAGCAACCGCGCCGGCTGTTCGCCGGCATTAATACGCAGTACGCCGCTTGGCCGATCGCGAAACAGGTTGACCTCGTCCAGCGCCAGATCCAACTCCCTGATCAGCGGGCGTAGACGGGATAAAAGACGCTCGCCGGCTTCGGTGGGCGCGACGCTGCGGGTGGTGCGATGCAGCAGCCGCACCCCCATATTTTGCTCAAGCACCCGCATCATATGGCTCAGCGTTGACGGAGACAGTCCAAGCTCATCCGCCGCGCGGCGAAAGCTGCGGTGGGCGGCGATGGCGGCGAAAGCGGTTAATTCCGCGAAGGCAGGTTTGATCATTGATGGGTAATTTTCACGAGTTCATGCCACATTATACGGATAGTAGCACGGGTTACGACTCGATAAACTCATTGTTACCGTCGCCGTGGCGATATTATTGTCGAGGAGTTCAGTATGTCTAAAACCTGGTTTAT
>JAATGH010000008.1 GCA_015654745.1 Enterobacterales bacterium | reverse complement strand
CGCAGTATTATCGTCATGTTTGTGTTTATTTTCCTTACGTTGGCCTTGGGCCTATCGCAGGTTAAACACGCCGTTGAACTGCTGCCGATTATCGGCACCGTGATCAGTACCTGGGCGCTGTTTCGTACCAGTGGGCTAACCACCCGATGTGTGATGTGGTGTTCAACCGCCGGCTGGGTGACCCACAATATTTGGCTGGGTTCCATTGGCGGATCGCTGATCGAAGGCAGCTTTTTAATTGTTAACGGCATCAATATCGTCCGCTTTCGCCGGATGCAGCTGCGGGGTATCGATCCGTTCGTGGCGGAAAATAAAGCGGCCAAGGCGCATTAACGCCCCCGACGCTGGTTAACCCAGACGTTGATCAGCAATGTGCCCGCCAGGATAGCGGCTACAGCACCCAAAGATAGCGCGATAGGGATATGGATTAAATCCACAATCATCATCTTGATCCCGATAAACACCAGGATCAGCGCCAGGCCATATTTTAGCAACGAGAACCGCTCCGCGACGCCGGCCAGCATGAAATACATGGCGCGCAGCCCAAGAATGGCAAACAGGTTCGAGGTCAGCACAATAAAGGGATCGGTGGTGACCGCAAAAATGGCGGGGATGCTGTCGACGGCAAAAATCACGTCGCTGAATTCCACCAGCAACAATACCAACAGCAACGGCGTAGCGTACAGTAGCCCGTTTTGCCGAATAAAAAAGCGTTCGCCGCGCAGCTCGTCGGTCAGACGCAAATGCCCACGCAGCCAGCGTACCACCGGTTTATTATCCAGACCCGAAGGATCCTCTTTCGCCAACGCCATCTTAACGCCGGTAAACAGCAAAAACGCGCCAAAAATATACAACAACCAGCTAAATTGCGTGACCAGCCAGCTACCGCCAAAAATCATCAGCGTACGCAGAACGATGGCGCCCAATACGCCGTAGACCAGCACGCGGCGCTGCATCTGGGCCGGGATAGAGAAATAGCTGAACAACATCAGCCAGACAAATACATTGTCCACCGCCAGCGCTTTCTCAATCAGATACCCGGTCAGAAACGCCAACGCTTGGGTATCCGCGACCCCTCGCCCTTGGGCGAGGGTGAGATACCACCAAAAGGCGGCGTTAAACAGCAGGGACAACGACACCCAAACCACCGACCACCAGGCGGCCCGCTTGAACGTCATGGCGCGGCCCTGCATTAACAAATCGATGGCCAGCATAACGATCACCACCACCGCAAAACCGGCCCACAGCAAAGGGGTACCCACGGTATTCATAATAAATCCCTCCGGAAAAAGACAAAAAAACGGCCAACGTCGTAAAACGCGGGCCGTTTTTCCTAATCCAGGACGTAAACAAACCTCGCCTTACGGCAAGGTCTCACTTACAACGCTGGACATGCTTTGTCTGGTTGCCCGGTAGCCGGATGCGTGGGCATCGTATTGACGGCAGACCGGCGAAGAAGTTACTCCCCTTTGCTAACCGCACTGTAAGGTAAAATAGGGTTACCGTCAATCCCGCGCCGCCCGCAGGCGGAATGGTCGGTTAAGCTACCCTTGGCACGCCGGATCATACCCTTTGCCGATCGGCGGGGAACACCACGCCGGTTTGCCGTCGAATTTCCGTCAACAGCCTGGATGTGCTGAGGGAAAGCGCCAAGCCCGCGTGATCCACGGCGCCATGTTCCACCAGCGAGGCAAATTGTTCCGCCTCGTACAGCATGGTATTAATATGCTGCGGTTCAGTCAGTTCCCGTTTATTCGCGCCGCGCGGCGTCAACGTGACCTGCTGGCATTCGGACATTTTTTCGATAACCAGCGACCCCTCCTCCCCTTGGATTTCGCTGGGCAATACCGTCTGGCTGACTTTGGAATGGCACAGCGTGACGTCGAAGTCGCCATAGTCCAGGCATACCGTGCCATGGCCGTCGACACCGCTTGCCAACAGCGACGCGGTGGCATGCAGCGTTCGCGGTTCCCCCCACAGCGCCACGGCGCTAGCCAGCATATAAAAACCAATATCCATAATAGAACCATTAGAAAAAGCCGGATCAAAGGTATTGGGATGCTCGCCGGCCAGATAGGCGGGATAGCGGGAGGAGTACTGGCAGTAATTCAGCAATGCCTTACGGATTTTGCCTATCTGGGGCAGGGCGTGGCGCAATACTTGAAAATTGGGCAAGTAAGCGGTTTTGAATGCTTCAAATAACACCACCTCATTATCCTTGGCAGCGGCAATCATTTGCTCCACTTCACGCACATTGGACGCCAACGGTTTTTCGCAAATCACATGTTTTTTATGATTAAGAAATAGTAGCGCCTGCCGACAATGATAAGCATTGGGACTGGCAATATAGACAGCGTCAATGACTTCCGAGGCCGCCAACGCGTCCAGCGAATCAAAATAGTGCTGGACGGGATAGTCAATGCCAAGGCTTTGCGCCTGCTCAATCCGGCGAGAATAAATAGCCGTCAGTTTGAGCTTGCCGCTTTCATGCGCGGCATCAATGAACTGGCGGGTGATCCAATTGGTACCTATTACGGCGAAGCGAATCATACCGGTGAGTTTCCTACGATAGGGAAGGGTGATTAAGATTAACACGCAATACCCGTCATACTTCAAGCCACAGGTGCGTTGGCTGTACGCGTTCACCCGAATCACTTACTGGAGTAAGCTCATCGGGTTCACTTGCTTGCCGCCTGCCTGTGACTGGAATTATTTAGGGTATGCTACCCGTGATACTTCAAGCCACAGGTGCGTTGGCATGCCCCGTCTGGCTAATGGGAGGTTTTATACGGTTAATGCAAAAAAAAGTTTACTGGCGCGGCGTTTTAATGGATAAACACCACAATTTTATTTTTTCGGGAATGGCTTATGAGCCGCTTTGATTATGTCACCGGGGCAGTAGAGCTCGATCGCTATCCACCGGACGTCGCCGACGATAATTTGCAGGCGTGGGACGCGGCGGACGAATATCTGCTGCAACACTGCGCAACCCTGACGCCGTTACCCGGACCGACGCTGCTATTTAACGACGGTTTCGGCACCCTGGCCTGCGCATTGCAAGACCGTTCCCCCTTTAGCATCGGCGACTCTTTTCTGAGCCAGTTGGCGTGCCGCCACAACCTGCAAAAAAATCCGATGGCCGGTGGTCAGGTCCAGTTTCTCGATAGCCTGGCGCCCCTGCCCGAGGCGCCGGCGCTGGTACTGATAAAATTGCCCAAGACGCTGGCGCTGCTCGAGCATCAGTTATATGCCCTACGCCAGGTAGCGCTTCCCAGTACGCTGATTATCGCCGGCGGTAAAGTCCGTGATATCCATAACTCGACCCTGCAGCGCTTTAGCGACATTCTTGGCCCGACCCGCACGTCATTAGCCAAAAAGAAAGCCAGGTTGATTTTCAGCCAACCCACCGGTCCTATTGGCGCGGCGCGCGAGCAAAGCTGCACCTGGCCGCTCGAAGATACCCCGTATCATATCCACAACCACGCCAACGTATTCTCCCGTACGTCGCTGGATATCGGCGCGCGATTTTTTATGCAGCATCTGCCGCAAGGGCTGGAAGGGACGGTAGTGGATTTAGGGTGCGGTAACGGTGTCTTGGGATTGACCGCGCTGCGGCTTAATCCGCAGGCCGACGTGCATTTTGTCGACGAATCCTATATGGCAATTGCCTCAAGTCAGATTAATATACAACGTAATTGTCCGGCCGATCTGGCGCGCTGCCGGTTTAACGTCGGTAATGCTCTGGCGGGCTATGATGCCGATTGCCTGCAGGCGGTATTATGCAATCCGCCGTTCCATCAACAACAGGTCATTACCGATCATATTGCCCGCGAAATGTTCAGGGAGGCAAAACGCTGTCTGCGCATCGGGGGGGAATTACGCATCGTGGCCAATCGCCATCTTGATTATTATCATAAGATTAAACAGCTATTTGGTAACTGCACTACACTTGGGTCGAATCAGAAATTTGTGGTGTTACGCGCGGTCAGGACCTGAATCCGTCAGGATGGTTCAAGCGTAAATAACGGCGAGTATAATGAATTGTTGAAATGATCTACATTCTTTATACTTTGCCACGATCATATTTAAGGAAGGATTATGCTGTTGCAAGAGTTTGAAACCAGGTTAAATGATGCCTTAACGGAGTTGGAGCAAAGCTTCGGCCGTCATCATCAGCTATGGCAGCAGGACCATCAGACATTGCAACAACAGTTGGACTTGAGTCTGCGCCGCGAGGCGAAACTGCGGGAACAAAATGCGCTATTGGTGAGTCAACTGAATAACCTGGACAGTTCGCCTGAACGCAATCCGCTGATACATAAAATGAAAATATTGAACTCCCATATTGAAGCGCTTGCCAGGGATGCCACGGCATTTCGCCAGTCACTGCCGCTGTGAACGGGATGATTCGCTCAGGCTTTATTTTTCAGATGTTATCCAGGCCGGGAGCTTCAGGTAGGCATTGCTGCGCAGTCGGCCCCAAAAGTTATTGAAGCAGCCGACCGATGCCATCTCATCTTCCGCCGGACTCTCATCGGGTAAATCGTAAATCTCCTGTAGGTCATCAATGCCGTCATACCCGTCCCGGTAACCGTTCTTGATACAATCCAGCACGAAAAAAATCCGCAACAGGCTGCTTGCCGCATGGGTATTATCCTGTAATGTGGTCTTTAACTTTTCGATATTTGCAACGTATTGACCAAAAAGAAGACGCATACCATCCGGCGCGCTGAACATACACTCAGGGGATAAGGTGCATAGCCGAAAAAAATTATAGCAATGGATCGCACAATCATTTTCCCACTGAAACGCCATGCCGTGATAAAAAAATTCTCGGTAAGCAATATCCTCTATCAGTGAATTGATGAGATTTTCCTTATATTCGTTGCGTTCAGCAGTATCCAAGCTGTCGAATAGATAAAATTTAAAACCCGCATCAGTTCTTAAGGCTAAAACCGAACTGATATGGCTGCCTGCCGGATTGACCTGGTTATGGTCAATATCGAGACAACAGAGCGGGATCATCAGTTTTTGGCCCGGCTGTAAACGCGTTAATTTTATTCGGGCGAGATCTTTAAATGTGGTCGCATGTTTTTCAATATGAGAATGTTGTTGATCATCAAAAGGACTACCGTTCGATTGATAAAATAGCGTGGGGGTGGGGAAAAAACCATTGTTCGCTTTTGACAATAAAAAAATAGCCTTGTCAATAATATAGGTTCCCACCGTCGTTGCCGCCCTGGCAATAGTCATCAGATTGTCAGGTTCCTCGATGTTGTCGGTCCCCTCTTGTTTCCTCCGCGTGTCGGCATATTTTGTTTGGTATTGATTTATCAACACCCTGCCGACGTTATGGAGCTTTATTTTGGTATCTTCATCCGTGTTGGCGAGCGTGAGCCAGTCCCCCAGCAGGCAAAAAAACATGTCGCGGGTTGGCGATGGCATGCCGTGGTCTTCCCATGCTCCCTCGGCGTAGGCTTTACCCTGCGTTAAGGTCAAATCATCACACGCCAGCGGCCTGCTTGCTTCAATCTCCAGTTTTTGGCTGACGCCGGTGTCCAGCTGCTGCGCAGCATAACCCCGGGCCAGAACATAACTATGAGGAATAGATTTTAACATATGTCTCCGTATTATTATTTTATTAAGGATTCACACTATAACAATTATTTTATTTAATTGAGATCATGTGTCGATAAATAATGAGCAATGGCTTGATAGGCTATTATTGTTATCCCTTATTAAGTGAATCAAAAAACCGGGCCTTTGGGAATAACCTGATTATTAATATCTTAATGCCCGGTTCACCAGGCATTGTTATTGACCCGGTCACCTTATATTCAAGGCGGCATGCGGCGGGAGCCTCGTTTGTGACAAGCAAGGGGCAGTGGGTGTTATCACGGCTGTGTTGCCAGGGACTAACTCATTTTTTTTTAAAAATCAATGGAAAATCCCGCTGTTTACACCATTCTTCTGAGTGTCATCTCATTAATGCAACAAAAATGCAACTAGCCATAAGCTTCTTAAGAATTTTGCCGATACACACTGCAGTGTCGTAGCAACGAGACATATTTCCAGAAGGCACCACCCATAGGTATTACTTGATACGGGAAAGTAATACGGCGATGAGAAGCCATCATCGCAGGCGAGGCAGTCGGGTGCGTAAAAAGCGAAAAATGATCAGGAAGGCCTTATGAATTTTTTGAGAAATGTCAAAATCAGGATTATTTTGTTATTTATCCTCGTTATTTTTTCTTTGTTATGGGCCGCGGTATCGACATTCACACTCTCTTCGCTCAATCAGGTCAATTCGACCTTGAAACTGAGCGATAACCACCAGCTAAATGGGGATGTGATCAATGGTGCCAACGATCATTATTATCGTCTGGTGACCACGCTGGAACGGGCCTCCAGGGATGCAAAAATCAGTGAAAAGCAGAGCTATGACGCTGAAATGGTCGCCGCCAAGGTGGAAATTGACTATATCGATCAAGGGCTAAAGCAATTTGCGGTCATGGACCACGGCGCCTTATCGCCGGCGTTGGTGGACAAAATCTATAACAGTTCCCTACAGCTGTTCGTCAAGGGCATGCAGCCGCTGTACCAATTGATACTAGATGGCCGCTACGACGAGTTTGATCGTCAATTGGAGGGCACCTATTTGCCGCTGCGCAAGGGGTTCACCTCCGCCATCAAGGAGTATAACGCCGCGATAGTGAGCATCAGGGAGCAGGCCAACGCCCGCATTAACCTATTGGTCAGCTGGTGCCAACGTACCCTTATCGCCGCGCTGATCGCCGGCATCCTGCTGATGCTGGCAACCGATCGTTATTTGGTCAACTATCTGGTTAAGCCGCTGGAGCAGATCAAGGGGTATTTCCGTGAGCTGGCCGCCGGACGGCTTAGCGTCAAAATTGACGATTTCGGGCGCAATTGTGCCGGCCAACTGATTCCTTTCCTCCTTGAGATGCAAAACAACTGGATCAGTACGGTAACCAGCATCCGCGGCAGCGCCCATGCTATTTATCAAGGGGCGAACGAGATTTCGCTGGGCAATAACAACCTCGCTTCGCGCACGGAGCAACAGGCGTCCGCCTTGGAACAAACCGCCGCCAGCATGGAAGAGCTGAGCTCCACGGTAAAACAAAATACCGGCAATGCCCATCAGGCCAGTAAATTGGCCGAGACCGCCTCGCAAATCGCCCGCAAAGGCGGCGACAGCGTGCAGGATGTAGTGGAAACCATGGGCAATATTGCCTCCAGTTCACGACGGATCGTGGACATTATCGGCGTGATTAACAGTATAGCTTTCCAGACCAATATACTGGCGCTGAACGCCGCGGTGGAAGCCGCCAGGGCCGGCGAACAGGGCAGGGGGTTCGCTGTGGTCGCCAGTGAGGTGCGCAATTTGGCTAAACGCAGCGGCGATGCGGCCAAAGAGATTGAAACCTTGATCAGCGAGTCGGTGGAACGGGTGAATATCGGCTCCCAGCAGGTAACCCACGCCGGCGAAACCATGGAAGATATCGTCAAGGCCATTACCCACGTCACCGATATTATGGGTGAAATCGCCTCGGCGTCGGACGAGCAAAGCAAAGGCATCCAGCAAATCGGCCAGGCGGTAACGGAAATGGACAGCGTGACACAGCAAAACTCCGCCTTGGTGCAACAATCGGCCAGCGCGTCCGCGTCACTGGAAGAACAGGCGCGCCATTTAACCGAAATGGTTTCTGTGTTCCAATTGGCCGAAGATAAGGTGGCTAAAAAAGCGCAAAGCCTAGTGGTAAAACGTCCGCAGGATACTGCCGCCAAGAAAAGCATTGCCGGGAAAGACGACAACTGGCAAACCTTCTAGGCTATGGGGCCCGCCGTTGACGTGGCGGCGGTTCAATCCCACTAGCCCTTTATCACGCTTGTGGCTGTATGGGCATAATGAACTATGCCATACAGCCTGGATTAAACCGTATTTGCGCAGGTAATCACCCTCTACTCACGTTGCATGCTGTATTCGGATCCGTGCTAAGGGGTAGAAAGTCAATTTGGATTAATCTTAAAAACAATTTACTGTGGCGTGATGTCACCTTATCAGCAACAAATAGTATTATTCACCCACAGTCAATATGCTAATTGTCAGCGTGTATCTTATTGAATTTGTTGATTATAATCACTAATTATGTTTGCCAGAAGATTATTTAAAAAATAATCCTGAAAATGACATAAATGCAACACTTAATAAGTTAATTATTTCATATTGTCGCATTAATTAAATGCTTATCAATGCTATTGTAGCGGAGCGCGGTTGTTCTATTAACGATTAACCTTAATCCTGCGTTAAGCCGATCATGTTAACGTAGCGCGCCCAATTCTCACGAAGTAAAGATGAGACGATGATTGAATTTTTAGTTGAAGCGAATAATTTTCTCTATAGATTTCCTGATAATATCATTTTCAGAGACACCGCCAACGGTGATATGAAACTGGTGGAACACCGCAGGGGCGATTTTATCTATAGAAATTATATTATCGGTAATCGTTCGTTGCATGGCACCATACTCGTGCTCAAAGACGGCAAACCCGTCTGGGTCCTGGCCTACGAGGGCGGCGTTCTGGACCATCTTATGTCGGACGATACC
The DNA here is from genome assembly GCA_015654745.1 of Enterobacterales bacterium. GTDB lineage: Bacteria > Pseudomonadota > Gammaproteobacteria > Enterobacterales > Enterobacteriaceae > Acerihabitans. Next base: position 12,090 of record JAATGH010000008.1, on the reverse strand, counting down.
GTCAGAAAAATTTATGCCTTTGTCAGGAAAAATCTCTCCAGGGCTACGTTGGAACACCCTATTCGAGGTCCGAATGAGTACCATGAAGGCAAGCTCCACTATTCCAACAGTTTTTATGGTCATATCGACAAATTCAACGGTAGCGAAACTGTCACCCTGGAAGATCAAAAAATAATCTATAAGCTAAATTATACTGGCGGCGATATAATATTTTAAATTGCCTGATTACCAGGGAATAAGATTACCTTTTGTCCGTAATTGGGTGTGGCATCACAATCGAGACAATGAAGTGCTGCTAAAGCACAATATGCCCTCGGCTATCACCGATACCCTGCCGGTGGGTAGGGATTATGCTGTAAAGCCGTTTGCATCCCCCGCTGGAAGGATGACTTTTCATCGGTGGCAGGGCGGTTTATTGAAATTAATCGGAGGATATGTGATATTTGGCGCTTTGCGTCAATGGTGCCGAGGTGAGTTGATGAATGTCGATAATAATAGTAGCGGTTATGCCCGCTTATTATGTGATGAACGGCTGGTCTCAGACCAAGACGATGATAGCATATCCGCGGCTTCAAACCGGGCGTCGGGCGACATTGTGGTAGATTCCGCGTCCGAGGCAAAGATCAACGCCGTCATTGATGACGTTGTAATTCCTTGCCGGAACGTTGGTATCGGGCAATTGCTGGCGCGGGTATCCGAAACCTTTCTGGACACTCCCTATCAAGCCAATACGCTAATCTGTTCATTGTCGGAAAAAGAGCGGCTGGTGGCTGATTTATGCCGCGTGGACTGTTTTACCCTGCTGGATTATGTTTGTGCATTGATCAGATCGCACACACAGTCTGAATTTTTCGCACAACTGGCACTAATAAGATATCAAGCCGGCGAGATTGATTATTTAAACAGAAATCACTTTTTTAGCGACTGGTTTGCCCGATCCCCCGCCAACGCCGTTGATATTACTAATAAACTCAGCCCTGATGTTATCACCGTAACCAAACACCTCAACCGCAAGGGTATTGATGAGAAGTATCTTCCGGGGTTAGGTATCGTGGAACGGAAAATAACCTATATCCCTACGAAAAAAATCGATGAGAATATAATGGATAGGCTTAACTCCGGCGATCTGATCGGTATCTATTCCAAATCCCAGGGCTTGGACGTTTCGCATGTCGGTTTTCTTATCATAGACTCTGGCGGTATTTATTTGCGAAACGCTTCATCGCTTGAGAAAAACATGAGGGTAGTGGATTCCCCGTTTCAGGATTATATCAATAATAAGCTTGGCATCGTGGTGCTGCGCCTCCGGTAAAGCAGGATGAGATCAATGTTATGATTTCGCCCAGTGGGTTTAAATCCGTTATTGTTCTCGTTACATGTGCGTTGACTGGGCTCATGTAATGGTCGCGTAGACGATCTCAACAGGGGATCCAATGCTTGTCGGCAGTGTAACAAAGAGTATGGGCTGTTTTTTTTAAAGCATACGGGAAGCCGTCCGCCTGTTTGCCTAATGACATAATCAAGAATGAGAAACGTGTGATGGCGATAGTATTGTCGACTATAGCTTCCATAACCTGTGCAAAATAGGGCAACATCCCATCTTGGGTGAACTGAAACGCGGGAAAAATGTAATCACCGTTTTTCTTGAATGCTAGTAACCGGTTTTTCTTAAGACGTAGGTTAATGACCTGATGAGTGAAACCTAAGATATCAGCAACAAGATTGACCTTAAGCGTACCGCCCTGCTTTTCCAACTCAGCGTAGAACTCGGTAAGATTTTCCGCGTGGCGTTTTATATTACGTAATTTCCGCTCCGGCACATGAATGTGATGCTTTAGTTGCGTCGAGTAGATCAACTTCATGAGCCGGTTATAAGACAATGTTACCGCCCGCATGGCCTGGAATTTTTTTTAAATTCAGGCAGTAGAGCAGCGATTATATTATTAATGCGTTCAGGCAGCATGGTCTGAAATTCGTTAAGGCCGCTATTACTGTTGGCTGCAAAGATTCATTTGATCGTATATTGGTTTCTCAAGCGAAAGTGGAAAAAATGACCTTTATTACGGCTGATAAAAAAATAATCAACCTTGGTCAGGGGAATATATCAAATTATTGGCTTGTATTTAACTAGGGCGGAGATGGGGATCTCGTCCAATAAAATAATTTTTTGTCGCAATGCACTATGAAAAATCCACAGCCCAAAACGCAGGCTGCGGATTTCGATGGCCCATTGACGTCCCAACGATCCATTATCCGCGCAGGACGTTTACCGCTTTGGCAAAGAAATCCGGCGATCCGAAATTGCCGGACTTTAGCGCCAGCGCAATGGGCCGCTCGCCTTGGGAAACCAGGGCGGGCACGCCGGTGTCGATCTCGGCGCCGATAAGCAGCGCCCCAAGATTGAGCGCGCCGACCACCGCGCCGGAGGTTTCCCCGCCGCCCACCACGATGCGTCGCACGCCGTGCTCCACCAACCTGCAGGCAGTGTCGCCGAACAGTTCATCTAGCGCGGCGGACACGTTTTCCTGGCCGTAGCGCGCCTGAGCCGCCGCCACCTCTTGCGGGTCGCCGGAGGAGTACACCAGGGGCGCGTCTCCCTGGTGCCGGCTAATAAACGCCACCAGATCATCGCTGCCAATCCGTCCGCTTAGCACGTCATCAATGCCGAGGGTTAACACCGGGTGATGTTTTTCGTGCTCGGCAATCTGCCGTCGGGTGGTCGCGGAACAGCTGCCCACCAGGATCGCCTCGGGGCCGTCGATTTTCGGCACCACGCTGACCGAACCGCTGGCCTCGCCCCGGGCGATAAAATTGTGCGGCAGTCCTAGCGCAATGCCCGAGCCACCGGTTAGCAGCCTGGCATCGGCGTTGGCGTAGCCAATCAGGGCCAGGTCTTCGTCGGTGATGGCGTCCACTACCGTGAATCTATCGCCTCGCGCGGCGCTGTTTTCCAATGCCCGGCGTAGCGCCGCTAGACCTAAAGCCAGCGTCTGCCAGGGGATATGACCAATTTGGCTTGACGACTGTGCGCCGAGCAGACGGCGCAGGTTGGCATCCTTCATCGGCGTTATGGGATGATGCTGCATACCGGATTCGTTAAGCAACGCGTCGTTAACGAACAGATGCCCCTGATACACTGTGCGGCCCATGGCCGGGAACGAAGGACACACCACGACCGCCCGGGCGTCAAGCAACGCCGCCAACGCATCGGCCACTGGCCCGATATTGCCCCGTTCGGTGGAATCAAAGGTCGAGCAATATTTAAATACGATTTGTTGGCAGCCCTGATCTTTAAGCCAGCGGCAGGCGGCCAGGGATTGCTCAACCGCCACCCTGGCCGGAAGCGAGCGGCTTTTCAGCGCAATGACGCCGGCCTCGATATGCGCGGCGGCCGGCGCGGTGGGTATACCCAGAAATTGCGCCGTGATCAAGCCCCCTTCACCCGCCAAGCCTTTGGCCAAGGTGATGGCGATATCACTGGCTCCGGTAAAATCATCGGCGATCACCCCAATTAACATAATATCAACTCCCCACCGCGGCGCTAATCAGGGTGCGCATACGCTCAACCGCGGTATCGGGCGCGGTGAGAACCGGCACCGGAGTGTGCGCACGTACCAGCGTTGCGGCGCGCGAGGTGGAAAAATGGGCCAGCATAATGACATCGCAGTCGGATAACCGTGCGGCCTGCTCGGCGACCAGCCGATTGTGCCCCTGCTCATCGCCGTTACGCAGCAGACCGATGGCACCCTCCACCAGCACGGTTTTCAGCGTGGCGTCGCTGCCGGTCTGCGCCGCATACTCGGCGAATTCTTCGGTCATGGTGCCTATCGCCGGGCCAAACGTGGCCAACATGCCGATACGCCGGCCTTTTTGTAACGCGGCTTGGAACATGGCTTCGTTCGGTTTTAATACCGGGACCGGCAGGGCGTTAGCCATGGCGTCGATGGCCGGACCGAAGGCCGAACAGGTGGCCAAGATACCGTCGGCGCCCATGTCGAAGCCGTACTGCCCGAAACGCACGAAGCGCTTGATCATGGCTTCGGAAAGTTGCCCTTCCCGCGCGCGGTCGATGGAGAGCCCATCGTCGAGCAAATTAATGATTTCCGCCTCGGGCCAGCTGTTGGCAAACGCGGTATGCACCGGCTGCATGGCAACGGGGGTGGCGTGGAGTAAAACAATTCTGACGGCCATCGGAACTCCTCTTCGTGGGTATGCGAACAACGGTTCGCCGGCTGGCGCTAGCCCGGCGTGGCAACAGAGGTGTGAGCTAAAACACCGGATCCAGGCCTTTTTTCAGGTAAGCGGTTTTGGCGAGCGGCGAGACGATATGCGCCAGGAAGGCGGCGCAGAGGTCCGGATGTGCCGCTCCCTTAAACATGGCGGCGGAAAAAGACGTCGATTTTTGCGCGTCTTTAGGTAGCGGCCCTACCACCTCAATATTGGGCACCACCAGCAGCTCGCTGATCTGCTGCACCGCGAGATCGGCCTCGCCGCTGATAAGTTTTTCAGCGGTAAAGCCTTCGGGAATGGTGCTGGCCTTGTTATTCACCGCGTCGGCAATCCCCAGTTTTTCAATTAGCGATTTAAAATAAATGCCGCTGGCGCCGCCGATGGAGTAGGCCACCGAACGGGCGTCCACCAGGGTCTTGATTAACGCCGCCACATCGGAAATATCGGGATGGGCTGCTCCGGCCTTTACCGCCAGACCGATATTCGATACCACCAGCTCAACGCGGCTGTCGGCATCAACAATGCCTTGCTTTATCAGTTCATCCATCGCCTGAACGGTGACGATGGCTATATCGCTGCGAAAACCGTCTTCAATGTTTTTCATAATCACCGTGGTGGGGGTCCAGCCCACATTGGCGCTAAAACCCTGTTCCGACCAGGCGGGCAGTATTGCGGCATCAAATGGCGAACGCACCACCAGTGCGCTGATAACACGGATTTTTTGGCTACTCATAACGATCTCTTTCCTTAATAAACAATGTTCAAACCCTGGCCTGCGGCGACGGTTAAGCGTTTCTGATGCGTTGCTGGGGTCTATCTTTACCCAGCTATATTCACAAATAAACGACCCCCATCACACTTGCATGATGGCATTACGTTGACTGAATTCATCCTAACACTATGAATTTAATGTAGTTACACTATGCATCTTGGGTTCGCGGCCTTCACATGATCCTGTGAAAAATTGGGAAAATGTGAACCGGCTACGATAAAACCAGCGACAGGGTCAATGGAACCGTAATTATTGCCAGTAGGGTGCTCACCATAATGGCGCAGGCCGCTTTTTCCGGATGAACGTCCAATGCCGTCGCGACGGCGGCGATATTGCCTGCCAGAGGGTTACACGCCAGCATGACCATGACGATATTTTCCGCCTGGCTCAAATGTAACAGATGGGAAAATAAGGTAATGATGGCGGCTGCGTAAATCACGTGCTTCCAGACGATGGAATAAAAGATAAAACGCCAGTCGGGGATCAGCTTGTCGAACTTGGCGAGGGACATGCCGATAATCATCATACCGAGTATGCTATAGCCCCCGGTAAAACCATCCAGGCCGGATGACAGGAAATCGGGGATCACAAAGCCAAAATATTTGGCGATCAGCGCCAGAATCGCCGCGTGCAGCGTCGGCATTCTCGCGACCAGGATCAGGCTATGCTTTACCGAATAACGTCCGCGCGCGGTGAGGTAAAACGCCATGGTGAACTCATAGATGCTGGAAGCCACCTTGGCGAAGACCACGATCCCGATCGCTTCCGCCCCGTACTTGGTACCTTGCAGCATACCAATGGCCAATGGCAGGACAAAATAGCCTACGTTGCCCTGGCCGCCGGCGGCGCCAAACAGGTTGGCGCGGTTATCTTTCCAAAGCAGTTTACCCACGCCGAAAGCCAGCAGGGCGAAAATACAGGACACCACATAAAACACCACCGAATACATGACATAACTCACATCGGCGGGTGATTTTAAAATCAATACAAAACAGACGATGGGCGAGAAAACATATATCAGTAGGGACGTAATATCACGGCTGTTGATTTTAAATTTCCGGCCTGAGTACCAGCCTAATAATGATACCGCAATCAGAAACGCAACGCGTGGTAAGATTTCTAAAAACATGTCAATTACCTCTTTAATTGATTTTTATTCTTTATGAAATGTAAAATCAATAGTTGAGTCGGTTAATATTCTTTTGGCGTTAAGCCATGTTTTTTAATTGGCAATAGACACGGTTAACTCATCCAAGCTCTGCTTCGATGTAGGATACAATGCCCGCGCTCTTTTATCTATCATGACAGCTGATTGTGTTTTATATTTATCTTCAATATATTTCCTTCCGCTCATTCGATCTTAAGGATAAGAGGGCGATGTTCTATTGGTTTTATTTTTTTCGGTAATGTCCAGGTGCCATAAATTGACGTCGGCTGTCGACAGTTTATCGGTAGTCGATTGTATTTACGGCCATCCGCTACCAGTCGGTACCGAATACCCGTTTAATCTCTTCCAGCGCGCTGAGGCCTAGCGGCGTCGGTTTAGTCGTTACGTTCATCCATAGCCTGGCGGTCTCTTCCAATTCTTCCAGGGCAAAACTGGCGTGGGATACTGAGCTTCCCCATACCACCGGCCCTAGGCGTTCCAGCATAACCCCGCGCACGCGGTTGGCCAGCCCGGCAATGCGCTCTGCTACCTCTGGTGCTCCCGGTCGATGGTAAGCAATGAGCGGGATCTTACCCACTTTCATCACCTGATAAGGGGTAATCGGCGGCAAAATACAGTCTTGCCGCCACACGCCCTCGAGTGTCAAGCTCACCAGGCTGGATGAGTGGGTATGAACCACTCCCCCAACGGAAGCGTTGCGATCGTAGACCTGGCGGTGCAATGCCAAGGTCTTTGAGGGTTTGTCACCGGAGACCCAGTCGCCGCCGGTGGTCACCTTGGCCAGTTTCGCGGGGTCGAGACGCCCGAGGCAGACGTCGGTGGGCGTGATTAACCAGCCGTCGTCCAGACGGGCGCTGATATTGCCCGCGCTGCCGACGGTGTAGCCACGCGAATAAAGACTGGCGCCTACGATACAAATTTCTTCCCGTATTTGATTCTCACGGTTCATTGTCTACTCCTGAAAAATATACCGTACAGGATGCCGTAAACAGGTTGCCCAGCTAAACAAGCGTGAGACTCTATTTAACGTATAATGGTGTTAGCGTGTCGTTCAACGGTGTTATTAAAAAATGTATTACTCCCCCTACACATTCAGGTGATGTCAATAATATGCAGTTTTATTCCCTGTTCACGCAATAGGGCCTGTTCGTTGGCGGCCAATAGCGAATCGGTAATAATTTCGTCTACCTTATTTAATTGACAAATGTTATATAACCCATACTTTCCGTACTTGCTGCTGTCGGTTATTAGGATGCTACGGCTTGAAACGGAAATAACGGCCTGTTTGACGATAGCTTTCTCCTCGTAAGGTGTGGATATGCCATGCTCAATATCCCAGGAACTGCTGCTGATAAAAGCGAGGTCGACATTCAGGGTCCGCAAAAAAGCCGCGGCGCTGATGCCTACGCTGGAATAGTTCCTTTTGTCGATTTTCCCGCCGGTATGGAACAGGTTAATCTGGGGCTTATTCATTAAATATTGCGTAATGGCAAAATCATTGGTGATGACCGTCAGGTTAAACCGTTCGGCCAGATAGCGGGCAATCTCAAACGTGGTGGTGCCCGCATCCAAATAGACAACCAGGCCATCTTCCACGCAGCCGGCGGCGTATTTACCCAGTAAACGTTTACTGCGATTATGTAGCTCGGCTTTATCGCTATAGGAGAGCTCCTGGCGCAGCGCCTCGTTAAGTTTTACGCCTCCGCTGACCCCCAGTACTTTCCCTTCCTCTTCCAATACCTGGATATCGCGACGAATGGTCATGTGGGATACGCTCATCAGATCGGCCAGGACATTGATAGAGGCAATCTGATTTTCATGAACGTAGCGGTAGATGAAATCACGTCGTTCCATAGGTATCATGATTGCCCGTCGCTCGTTGTGGATTATTACGTTATCAATATTGAACATTATCGCTCACGTAAATTCACATTGAAAGGTGTGAAGTCACGAAAACGCTGCCGACTATTTCGAATGGTTTCCATTTATTTTATTGATTATATTTGATTTTAATAAATTTCAGATCAAAAAACGTTTCACAACGCTTTGTTAAATGCACAACCTCCCCCTGGGTAATCGACATCGTTATCATTAAGAGCGTTTTGTTGACGTAATGCTTTTCCGTTTGACGATTAGCCTTTAAAGTCAGCCTATGCATTAACGGCGCGTGTAACGTGGAGAAGAGGAAAATGGCTCGGTTTGCCTATGTGGGATGTTGGACCTCGGCCGGGCGCGGTGCCCGTGGTCGCGGTATCGCGGTGTATGAAATAGATAACGCGGGCGGCTGGTTATTAATCCAAACGCTCGATCCGGTTCAGGCAAATCCATCCTGGCTTACGCTGAATAAACAGCAAAGCCTGCTGCATGCGGTGCATGGTGATGGCAATCTGTTGGCCACCTACCGGCGCCACCCGGTATCGGGGCGATTGACATTACTCGGCACGCAATCAACCGGCCCGCAAAACACCCATCCCGCGCTGGATCCCGAAAAGCGTAATAATCCGGCGCACGTGTCTTACGATCCCTCTGAGCGGTATCTGCTGGTGGCGAATCATGAGGCCGGCAACGTGGCGGTATTTCCGATCGGTGACGAAGGCAGGCCGATGCCGGCCAGTTCATGGATACCTATCCCGGGTCATTTGTCGGATCGCTACCCCAGCCTGTCCCGCCCCCATGAAATCGTTTTTGATCATCAAGGACGGCATTTTGCCTTGCCCATTCAGGGGCGACGCGCCGGCGATGGTATCGATATGCTGCGGATCTACGCCTTCAATGACGGTCAATGCACCCTCACCGATGATATCCAGCCGGCGGCGGGGAGCTGGCCGCGGCATGTGGATTTCCATCCTGGAGGACGCTTTCTGTATCTGCTGAGCGAGCTTGGCAATACCATCGAGGTGTTTGATTATGATGGTACCAGCGGAACATTGGCGCTGCGGCAAAGCCTCGGCAGCGTGCCGTCGGAGTATGCCGGTCGCAGCGATGCCAGCGAGATCGAGGTACATCCTAACGGTCGTTTTCTGTATGCGGCCAACCGTGGGCACGACAGTATCGGCATTTTCCGCATCGATGACGCCAGCGGCACCTTAGCGGCCGTCGGCTGGGTCGACTGTGGCGGCAAAACCCCACGCGCCACCGCGTTTTCACCGGATGGCCTGTTTTTTTACAGTGCCAATGAAGATAGCGATACCCTGACGGAGTTTAGCGTGAATACGACCTCAGGGATCCTGGCAAGCACCGGCAGGGTGATCAATACGCCGAGTCCGTCGTGTATTGTGTTTGCCGGCTAGGGTATTTTACAATTCAGAGTATTCCTGCGTCAGCCTGCGGGATACGGCAGGTTCTATGTCCCGGTTTTTAGTTAGGGGATGGGGTTAATACCATGGCAGGGTGACTTAATAAGGGGATCGCCTGATGTCAGAGCCAACTAACGAGGAAGGGTTAGATTTCGTCGGCGCGATGCGGCTGGAATATGGTAACGACGATTCCATTCTGGATCTGTCGGAACTGGATGGTTTTCTCACGGCGATAGTCTCCGGGCCACAGGCCATTGCGCCAAGTCAGTGGTTACCGGCGTTGTTTACTATCAGAAGCACCGACGAAAAAGAGATAATAATTGCTGGGGAATGATGTTTCGGTTATATGCGGGGCGTGGAACTAGGCGACTGGACGGGCTTACCGCCCGCAATGAAGATCCACCTCGATGCCATCGACATGAAAGATAGCGAAATCAAGATGTGCGGACGAACACCTAGACCATAACTTCACTATTTGCTCGTTAGTTAACTGATACAAGGTAGTAAACAGTGCATTAAGGTGAGGTTCGAGCACATCATCATTAAGTCCATCAGCTTAGATGTGCGATCCTCCTGATGACGAAGTTTACGTATCACCTGTAGCTACACTGTTTATATACCCGCACGCTTTGGACTATATTGAGCTGGAAAATAAGTGGATCCGTAAAGTTGAGCTAGCTTTTTATCCTAGACGGGCGATACGCGATCTGGCCTCGTCAAGATGATGGCGTAATGTCTCAAGGCATGGGACGAAATTGACGGAGAAACGCTCGCAACTGCTAGCTATAACAAAGAAGTTCTCAGCCAAGCCCAGCGCTTCCTGCCAGATATCCCGGCTAATTACTTCCGGTAGTGATGCCGGTCGAAGCTCGTTCACGATTGCGCCACCCGTTCTGGGAGCGAACCCCATAGGCAGAATGTCGTAGGCCGGTGCAAGGTGATACGGGCGACCGTGGCTGCTGATGAACGACAAGTTCCCGTGGTGCATGTCGGTATTGCCAATTAGCATCCCAAATGCCCAAAGCCGGGCGGTACCAGCTGCGGCATCAGGATGGACATACCCTTCCGTAACAAGGCTGTTAACCAGAACAGGCCAGGAGGCCCTGGCATTGCCGACAAACTCTGCATCAAGTGCCCGCAGTGAGAAGACGCCAATACGACCCAGTTGGCCAATGCGGTCGAATCGGGGGATCTCGAGGAAGCGCTGACTACCAAAATCATATACCTCAGTTTCCACACCAAGCACCCTCAGCGCCAAGTGCTCGGCCAACAGAAGGTCGCGCCAACGTTCGCTAACCGGATTATTGTCTGGGGCCGAGAATTTCACTAAGACGTGACCGCGTTCTGTATAGGTGCAAAATTTCGGCTGTTCACCCCCTGCAGATGACCCTGGTGCTTCACCGGCTCCAGCCGCTAACGCCAACGCGGGGTACGCTGTGGCGCGCTCAACTGGGGTGGGTTCCGGCATCTCAAGGAAACGCTCTCGTGCTTGTTCCCCTATCAGCAGGTTGCCGATAGCATCATGACCATGTGCAAGCAACGCCCTAACGACATCCGAGTCAGCCCATTGCTCTGGATTCGCCGGCAGGCCGAGATCAGCCGCATACGTTGATGCGTAGGCTCGTCCGAGATACCCTTGTGGTCGCATGTCAAACAGCCACCACGGCAGCCCGTCGCTATGGAGACTTACGTTGTTGGTCTGCGCCATGACAAATCCCTCAGGATGAACCGGAATGAGCTCGCCAAGGGGTCTAACGCGTCCTTCATCAGTGATGCGGTAAATGGGTGCAGACCTGAATCCGCGATAAACATCGCGTAGAGTGTATTGAATAGATGGACCAGCTCCGATTCGAACAATGTCATCGCCAATATCTCTCAATGCGCGGGACAGCGTTGGCTGGCTAATGCTCATTATCTCAATGAGTTGCCGAGCTTGCATCGGGCCTTGGCTGAGCAACCGGCGTATCGTGTCAGAGCGAGTAGGCATAATGTTGAATCGCTTTTTGAATAGATTTGTGAATAGATAGATGAATGCATATCCTATCACTTAATTTACAACTAGTCACCCCCGGAGGGAATAGCCCCAACCCCTTAGTCGGAGTCTATTGTGATGTGATTAGTGCAAACCGGATAATTGAATTCAGCCATATCAATGACAGCAGCAGAGTCGTATCAAGTGTTTAATAATCATCTGGCAATAACTAGGAATTTCATCTCCGGAATTTTATCAGCCATTAATGATGGTAAAAATCCATTTCAGTCAGTCCTTGAAGCGTGTGAGGGCTCGTCATCTGCAAGTTTCAATGATTATGATGATTGGATAAGATTGGCTACAAAAGCGATACACAACAAGCCATGGCCAGACACAAGGGTAAACTGATCCCTGCCAATCGTGGCGAAGCACTATCCGGGGCTGCCGGCAGCGAGATGAAGAGGGCAGGGAAGCAATTCCTTACCTGACCCGATTCGTATAAAACGAAAAAGGAGTCGGACGATTTATCGTCTAACTCCTTGTTTTGTTTGGTGGCCCCTGCTGGACTTGAACCAGCGACCAAGCGATTATGAGTCGCCTGCTCTAACCAACTGAGCTAAGGGGCCGAGTGGGCGTTGATTATAGAGTAACT
>JAATGH010000144.1 GCA_015654745.1 Enterobacterales bacterium | reverse complement strand
CGTCGAAACGCGCCCCGGCATTTTCCAATGCGGTCCAGCCGCCCATGGAGTGGCCAATAACCGCTATTCGGCCCATGGCCACCGCACCATACCGGTGCGGTTGAGCAATAACCTGATCAATCACCCGGCTAATATCGCCGGGCCGTCGCCATAGCTGCGCCGCCTGGTCAGGCTGATGGTTGGCCGTGGTGGTCCCCGGGTGGTTTGGCGCGGCGACAATATATCCCTGGTTCACCAGATCTGCGGCGAGCCAGAGCTGATTTTGCCAATTGCCGCCAAAGCCATGGGAGATCACCACCAATGGATGCGCTCCCGGCAACGGTCTGGCATCCCGGTTCACCCTGAGGCCGACAAAGGCGGCATTGTCGCCGATCAATAGCGGCGTACCGTCGCCCCGCGCAGGGTACCAGACCACCATTTCCATCGCTGCGCCGCCCCCTCGTTCCGCCATCAAGGTCTTAAAAAATCCAATTTGCGGTGGTGCGGCCTGCGCCACGGCACAAAGAAAAATCCAGGTAATTAGCACGGTGAATACTTTCATCTATTATTACTCCACTGACCGCAAGAGCCCTGTTTATAACGGCAATAAGGAATAAAGGAGACCTAAAACGCGATTGAGGTCTTAATAGACTCTTTTTTTTGCCCAGGCTGGCCGTGTGGAGGAGAGATGTTAGTTATATTTTGCCTAACTATTAATCAGCGTAATTTATTATGATCAGGATCTCATTTTTTTAAATAAACATATGCCGCATTTTTATCTGTGGTAACAATAATTTGACTTAACTCATAACAATTAATATTTTCATTTAACAAAATCAAAAACCCTTTGCAACCTGCCGGCATTCATCGATAATACCCACATTAAACGCATGGCATCAGCGACGGCATTCTTGGGATGCTAATTTATGCCGCGCTTTCGGTGTCAATGCTATAAAACCGACCTACCCCAGTGGTTTTTTTGTGATCGATGTCGTACCAGGAGTCTCCATGCAATTTACCAGAAGACAATTCTTCAAAATTTGCGCCGGTGGCATGGCAGGCACTACCGCCGCCGCGCTCGGGTTTGCCCCGAATATCGCGTTGGCGGAAACCCGCCAATATAAATTACTCCGATCCCACGAAACCCGTAATAATTGCACTTATTGCTCGGTTGGCTGCGGCATCTTAATGTATAGCCTGGGAGATGGCGCCAAAAACGCGCGTTCGTCCATTTTTCATATTGAGGGCGATCCTGATCATCCGGTCAGCAGAGGATCCCTTTGCCCCAAAGGCGCCGGACTGGTGGACTTTATTCACAGCGACCAGCGCCTGTTATTTCCGGAATATCGCGCCCCGGGTTCGGATAAATGGCAACGCATCAGTTGGGAAGATGCCTATGAACGTATCGCCCGGCTAATGAAGGCCGATCGCGATGCCAATTTTGTCGAGAAAAACGCCGGCGGCGTAACGGTAAACCGTTGGGTAACCACCGGCATGCTCTGCTCTTCCGCCGCCAGTAACGAAACCGGCATGCTTGACCAGCGTATTACCCGCGCGCTCGGCATGCTGGCAATTGATACCCAGGCCAGGCTGTGCCATGCCCCCACCGTCTCGGCGCTATCGCCTACCTTCGGCCGCGGCGCGATGACCAATAATTGGGTGGATATCAAAAACGCCAATGTGGTGCTGGTTATGGGTGGCAATCCGGCGGAAGCCCATCCGGTGGGTTTTAAATGGGCGCTGGAAGCCAAAACCAAAAACGGCGCCAAACTCATTGTCGTCGACCCGCGTTTTAACCGCACCGCTTCGGTGGCGGATATCTACGCCCCCATCCGCGCCGGTGCGGATATTGCGTTTCTGCTCGGCGTGATCAACTACCTGCTCGCTCATAACCAGGTGCAGATGGAGTATGTGAAATCCTATACCAACGCCAGTCTGCTCATTAGCCCCGACCTCACATTCAGCGAAGGACTGTTTAGCGGCTACGACGCCGCTAAACACGCTTATGACAAAGCGTCCTGGCACTACCAGCTGGATGAAAACGGTTTTGCCCGTCGCGATCTGACGCTAACCGACCCGCTTTGCGTATGGAACCAGCTTAAACAGCATGTCAGCCGCTACACGCCGGAGATGGTTAGCCGAGTCTGTGGCACCCCCCAAGCGGATTTTCTAAATATTTGCCGGATTTTGGGGGAAACCAGCGCACCCGACAAAACCACGACCATTCTCTATGCCCTGGGCTGGACCCAGCACACCAGCGGCGCGCAGATCATCCGCTGCGCCGGCATGATACAGCTGCTGCTGGGCAATATCGGCATGGCGGGCGGGGGTGTCAACGCCCTGCGCGGCCACTCCAATATTCAAGGCTATACGGATTTGGGATTGCTGTCCCTGCGCCTGCCCGGCTACATGGATCTCCCGTCGGAAAAACTCACCACGCTTGAACAATATTTGACCCAGGCTACCCCCAAGGCATTGCTGCCGGGTCAGGTCAATTATTGGAAAAATACGTCCAAATTTTTTGTCAGCCTGATGAAAAGTTTCTATGGCGATAACGCCACTAAAGAGAATAGCTGGGGATATGATTGGCTGCCGAAATGGGATCAAAGTTATGACGCGCTAAAATTCACCCAATTGATGACCGAAGGCAAGGTTAACGGCTATATTGCCCAGGGATTCAATCCGGTCGCCGCGTTTGCCGACAAAAACAAAGCCTCGGGCGCGTTGGCCAAACTGAAATATCTGGTGATTATCGACCCGCTGGCCACCGAAACGTCCAGTTTTTGGCAACATCACGGCGAGTTTAACAACGTGGACCCCAGCGCGATTCAAACCGAGGTGTTCCGTCTGCCATCGAGCTGTTTTGCCGAGGAAAACGGCACCATCGTCAACTCCGGCCGCTGGCTGCAGTGGCATTTCAAAGGCGCGGAGCCGCCCGGAGAGGCCCGTAACGACGGGGTGATCCTGGCGGCGATTTTCCTGCGCCTGCGCGAAATGTATGCCCGCGAAGGCGGGGCCAATCCGGCTCCGCTGATGAATATGGCCTGGAATTATCGCAATCCCGAGGATCCCACGCCGGAAGAGCTGGCCCAGGAAAGTAATGGCCGCGCGCTGGCAGATGTGCTTGATGACAAGGGCGCCGTGATTCTCAAAAAAGGCCAGCAGGTGGCGGATTTCTCGCAGCTACGTGATGACGGCTCCACCGCCAGCTTTTGCTGGATCTTCGCCGGTAGTTGGACCGAACAGGGCAACCAAATGGCCCGGCGCGACAATAGCGACCCGTCCGGTTTGGGCAGCACGCTGGGCTGGGCCTGGGCCTGGCCGCAGAATCGCCGCATTTTGTATAATCGTGCTTCCGCCGACGTCCAGGGCAAACCCTGGGACGCGAAACGCGAACTGATTCGCTGGGACGGCACCCGCTGGCAAGGTATCGATATTCCCGATTACGGCAGCGCGGCGCCCGGCAGCGATGTGGGGCCGTTTATCATGCAGGCGGAAGGCATGGGGCGATTGTACGCCATCGACAAGCTGGTGGACGGTCCCTTCCCCGAGCACTACGAGCCGGCGGAATCACCCATCGGTACCAATCCACTGCATCCGTCGGTGGTGTTTAACCCCGTGGCGCGGCTGTTTGAAGCCGATCGCCTGCGTCTTGGCGTCGCCGCGGATTTCCCCTATGTGGCGACCACCTATTCCATTACCGAACTGTTCCGTCACTGGACCAAGCACGCGCGCCTGAACGCCATCGCCCAACCGGAACAGTTTATCGAAATCGGCGAGCGGCTGGCGGCCAGCAAGGGCATCAAGGCCGGCGACAGCGTGAAGATCAGCAGTAAGCGCGGCTATATCAAAGCCAAGGCGGTGGTCACCAAACGGATTCGTACCCTGTTGGTGGACGGCCATGAAATCGACACCATTGGCATTCCCTGCCATTGGGGTTATGAAGGCACCACCCGCAAAGGATTTCTGGCCAATACCCTGACTCCCCACGTAGGGGAAGCCAACAGTCAGACGCCGGAATATAAGGCGTTTCTGGTTAATGTGGAAAAGGTATAAGGGGCAGACGACATGGCTATGCAAACACAGGACGTCATCCGTAAATCCGCCAATAATGAGTTGACCCCAGCGCCGCGCGTGCGGGATTTTCAGGCGGAGGTGGCCAAGCTTATCGATGTGAGCACCTGTATCGGCTGCAAAGCCTGCCAGGTGGCCTGTTCTGAATGGAACGATCTGCGCGATGAGGTGGGCATCAACGTCGGGGTCTATGACAACCCCATCGATCTGACCGCCAAATCCTGGACGGTGATGCGCTTTGCCGAAGTCGAGCTGGATAATAAGCTGGAATGGCTCATCCGCAAGGACGGTTGCATGCATTGCGCCGACCCGGGCTGTTTGGCGGCCTGTCCGGCGGAAGGGGCAATTGTCCAATACGCCAACGGCATCGTCGATTTCCAGTCCGAACACTGCATCGGCTGTGGTTACTGCATCGCCGGCTGTCCGTTTGATATTCCACGCATCAACAAAGAGGACAACCACGCCTATAAATGTACCCTCTGCGTTGACCGGGTTTCGGTCGGCCAGGAGCCGGCCTGCGTTAAAACCTGCCCTACCGGCGCCATTCATTTCGGCACCAAGGACGAGATGAAAACCCTGGCGGCGGAACGGGTGGCGGAACTCAACACCCGCGGATTCGCTCACGCCGGACTGTACGACCCGGCCGGGGTGGGGGGCACCCACGTTATGTATGTGCTGCAACATGCCGATCAACCGCAACTTTATCATAACTTGCCCGTCAATCCCGTCATTAGCCCAACGGTGAAATTTTGGCAAGGCGTATGGAAACCCCTGGCTACCGTGGGTTTTGTCGCCATTTTCGCCGCCGCGATATTTCATTATGTCGGCGTGGGGCCTAACCGGGCGGAAGACGAAGATGTCGATGACGAACATCACGACGCGGACCATCACGACCATGATCAACCGGAGAATCCAAAATGAAACAGCGGCGAATACTGCGTTACAGCGCGCCGGAGCGGATCAACCACTGGATTGTGGCGTTCTGCTTTGTGCTGGTTTCCGTCAGCGGGCTGGGGTTTTTCTTCCCGTCCTTTAACTGGCTGATGAACATCTTCGGCACTCCGCAGTTGGCCAGGATCCTGCACCCCTTTGCCGGGGTGGTGATGTTTTGCTGCTTTATCCTGATGTTCCTGCGCTATTGGCGGCATAACCTGATCAATCGCGACGATATCCTTTGGGCGAAAAATATCCACAAGGTCGCGAAAAACCAGGAGGTCGGTGATACCGGCCGTTATAATTTCGGGCAAAAAATCGTGTTTTGGGCCGCCATTGTCTGCCTGGCGCTGTTATTGGCCAGCGGCGTGCTGATCTGGCGGCCCTGGTTCGCCGGTTATTTCCCCATACCGCTGATTCGTGCCGCCCTACTGGTGCATTCCATCGCGGCATTGGGACTGATTATGGTGATTATGATCCATATCTACGCCGCCTTCTGGGTTAAAGGCACCATCACCGCCATGGTGGAAGGCTGGGTCAGCGCCACCTGGGCCAAAAAGCATCATCCACGCTGGTATCGCGAGCTTCAGTCCAAAAACCCCGCGACGGCGGAGCCGCCCAGGAGCAAACGCTGATGGCCATTCGCATTATTCCCGAAGATCAATTGGCGTCTTGGCCGCTGGACGCCGTTTCGGCTATTCGCCCGTTGCTGACCGCCGACCTGCCCCGCCTTTATCAACAGCGGGCCGACCGGCTGCGGCGGTTGGCGGCGGATCATCCGTTCGCCGATTACCTGCATTTTGTTGCCGGTGTGGTCGACGCGCAGCGGCGGGTATTACAGGCGATGCCCCTGGAAGCGGAGAGCCTCCCCCCGGCCCTCGACGCGAACCAGCCGCCGCTGGCCGCCGTGCGCCTGCCGCGTATCGCTTATTGGCGGCGCGTCCTGCGGCGGCTGGTCGGTGAACTGCGTCCCTCGGCATCACCTACCGTAGGGCGGGTACTTGACGCGCTGGCCGCCACCGACGACGATTCACTGGAACGGCAGGCGCAGGCGCTGTTGGCTGGCGACGTCGCCGCGGTGGGCAGCGATAGGGCGGTGTTTATTTGGACCGCGCTGTCCTTGTACTGGGCGCAAATGGCGGGACAAATCAGGGGACAGGGCCGCGCCGACGGCGGTCAGCGGCAATGTTGCCCGGTCTGCGGCAGCGCGCCGGTGGCAAGCGTCATCAAGGGGAGCGGCAACGTACCCGGCCTGCGCTACCTGCACTGTTCATTGTGCGAAAGCGAGTGGCATATGGTGCGGGCAATATGCAGCAACTGCGAGCAAACCGACGACATTGTCTACTGGTCGCTCGACGAACAGGAATCAGCGGTAAAAGCAGAGAGCTGCGGGCACTGTGACAGCTATCTGAAAATCGTGTTCCAGGATCGGGACGCGTTGCTCGAGTGCGTCGCCGACGATCTGGCATCGATTATGCTGGACGCCAGGCTTGAGGAGCAGGGATTTAGCCGCAGCGGCGCCAGTCCGTTTTTATTTACCGCCGGTTAAACCGACGGTCCGGCGCAACATTTTTGTCATCGTTTTGCTATAAAACCGTCATTTATCCCTTCTATGCTGAGGCCAGTTGATCTTCACTGAGCGCCGGCACCTTCGCATGACCTATTTAACCTTGCAGTCTATTGATAAATCCTGGGGCCCAAAAAAGGCCCTGGACGCTATCTCCTTTGACGTTGCCGAGGGTGAATTCGTCGCTTTACTGGGACCGTCGGGGTGTGGAAAAACCACCTTACTGCGCATCATCGCCGGTTTGGAACATGCGGACCACGGACGGGTGGAGATCCAGCAAACGGATGTTACCGACCTGCCGCCCTCCCGGCGCCGGCTCGCCATGGTGTTTCAATCCTATGCGCTGTTTCCCCATCTGAGCGTGCGCGAAAACCTGCTGTTCGGACTGCGGGCGCGCGGCGAGGATAAGCGTGGCTTCGCGGCGCGGTTGGCCGAGATCAGCGCCTTGATGGAACTCGATACCTTACTGGACCGGCTGCCGGCTCAACTCTCCGGTGGACAGCAACAACGTATTGCCTTAGGCCGGGCGGTGATCGCTAACCATAAGCTGTGCCTGATGGATGAACCGCTCTCCAATCTGGACGCCAGGCTGCGCCAGACCATGCGGCGGGAAATTTGTGCCTTACAAAAGAAACTGGGTTTGACCATGATCTATGTCACCCATGATCAAACCGAAGCCATGAGCATGGCGGATAACATCATCTTGTTAAATGAAGGGCGAATGGTGCAGCACGGCTCGCCGGACCAGCTCTATAACCATCCGGCGGATATCTTCACGGCACAATTTATCGGCGCTCCGTCAATGAATATCATCCCGTTATACCGCCGGGAAGACGGCAATAGTCCTACTGCGGATATTTGCCTGGGGATTCGGGCCGAGGAGATCACCCTAGCGCCCGCAGGGAAAGGCGCTATCGCCTGCCAGGTGATCCAGTGTGAATATATGGGCGCCTATACCCTGATGATCTGCGCCCTGCCGGGCATGACCGACACCATTACCATCAAACTGACGGGAATGCGGCGCTTTAGGCCACGCGACCCGATCGACCTCAACTGGCCCGCCGCCGCTGAATATCTCTTCTCGGCGACCACCGGGAAACGCCTGTCTGGCGAAGGCCGCCCACCTTGGGCGACAACCCACCTTGCGCGCCAGGCATCCTGATAATTCCCGGCGCGCCGCCTCTGGTGGCGCGCTGTCCCATTAGCGTTATGTCGAAAGGAAATCCCATGACTCTTGCTATCCGGCTGTTTCGGCCTTTAACCGCGGCGGCGTTGACGCTGGCGACGCTCTGCGCCCCGGCGTCGGCCCAGGAGCCCGTGCAGCTACAAATGTATTATCCTATCGCGGTCGGCGGCAAAATCAGCCATACCGTCGAAGAACTGGTAGGCGACTTTGAAAAACTGCATCCGGATATCCATATCAATCCCGTCTATACCGGCGATTACGCGACCACGGTAACCAAGGCGTTAACCGCTTTTCGCGGGGGCAATGCGCCGCAGATTGCGGTCATCGGCGATATCGAAGTGTATTCGCTGATTGACGCCGGCGCGATCGTGCCGGTCAGCGACCTGGTTGACGACCAGGCCGGCCACGCCTGGCTGGACAGTTTTTATCCAGCGTTTATTCGCAAGATAGACAACAAGGTTTGGAGCATTCCCTTCCAGCGATCCACCGTCGTGCTGTATTGGAATAAGCAAGCATTCCAAACCGCCGGTCTGGCTGGCGATACCCCGCCGGCAACCTGGCAGCAGGTAGTGGATTTTGGCCGTAAACTGGTCATTCGCGACGGCGACAACGTTAAACAATGGGGGATCGAAATTCCCTCCACGCCTAATGGCTACTGGAATTTCCAGGGGATCGCTGCCACTAACGGCGGCCAGTTGGACAATGGGAAAGGGACCGCGGTGAACTTCGACACCCCTGCCAATGTGGAAGCATTGACCTGGCTGACCGACCTGGCGCAAAAATACGCCGTATCGCCCAAAGGCACTATCGCCTGGGGCACGACCCCACAAGACTTCATTAACGGCAAAACGGCCATGATGGTGACCACCACCGGCAATTTGGCGACGGTACGTGACAACGCCTCATTCCCCTTTGGTATTGCCATGTTGCCACAAAAGACCCGGCGCGGCAGTCCGACCGGCGGCGGCAATCTTTATCTGTTCAACAATACCACACCGGAACAGCGGCAGGCGGCGATAGCCTTTATGCGCTGGGTATCGGCGCCAGAGCAGGCGGCCAGATGGAGCATTGCCACCGGTTATGTCGCCACCTCCCCCGCCGCCTGGGAGACCCAAGCTATGCGAGACTATGTGGTGAAGGTGCCCCAGGCGCTGGTCGCGCGTGAGCAGCTTGGCTATTCCCAGCCCGAACTGTCCACCTATAACAGCGTGCAAATTCAGGATTTGCTCAATCGCGCGGTGGAAGCGGCGGTGACCTTGAGTAAACCCCCCGCACAGGGGCTGGCGGAAGCGCAGCAGCAGGCCGATCGCTTATTGAAACGCTATCAGTAACCGGGCTTTAACATGAAATTATGGCCTTTTCCTGTCTTACCGCCGCGCCATGACGCCAGGGCGCGGCAGGTCTATGGTTATCTGCTGCTATTGCCGGCAGCGGTTTTTTTGGTCGCGTTTACACATTACCCGGCCGTGGCCACGCTATGGCAAAGTCTGTTCGGCGCGGGCGCCAACGGTAAGCCGGCGCGCTTTGTGGGATTGGAAAACTACCGGGCGTTGCTCAGCGACGAGACCTTTATGTTGTCCCTGCATAATAATCTGCTGTATGCGGCCATCACCATCCCGCTGGCGGTCGGATTAGCCCTGTTGATGGCCCTGGCGGTGAACCGCCGGATGCGTGCCGGCAGTCTGGCGCGCGCCGCGTTTTTTATTCCCTCGCTATTGCCTATGGTGGCCATCGCCAATCTGTGGCTTTTTTTCTATAGCCCGCAAATCGGACTGCTCAACCGCCTGCTGGCCTGGTTTTCACTGCCGGCGGTCAATTGGCTTGGCGACCCAGGCACCGCGCTCTACTGCCTGATGGTGGTATCGGTCTGGCGCGAAGCCGGCTTTTTTATGATTTTCTATCTGGCGGCGCTGCAACAGATCGATCCACGTCTGGCGGAAGCTGCCGATATCGAGGGCGCGTCGCGGATCTATTTCTTTCGCCGCGTGCAATGGCCGCTGTTAATGCCCACCACTCTGTTTGTATTGATCAACGCCTCGATGAATGCGTTTCGCATTGTTGATCAGGTGGTCACCATGACCAACGGCGGCCCGGATAACCACACGCACTTACTGCTGTTTTATATCTATCGCACGGCGTTCAGTTACTGGGATCTGCATTACGCCGCCGCCATGACGACGGTATTGCTGACGATCCTGGCGGCGATTGCTCTGATAAAATTCAACCTATTGGATAAACGGACACACTACCAATGAGCCTGGTGGAAAACAGGGTACGGCCAGCGACCATGACGCCCGGCCGTCTGGCATGGGGATTGATCACCTGGAGCGCGGCGTTGCTATGGATGTTGCCGGTACTGGTTTCCCTCTGGGTTGCCATTCACCCGGCCGCCGACCAGGGTGCGTTGGTTCTGTTTTCGCCGCTTACCTGGCAAAATTTCATTCATGCCTGGCAGGCGGCGCCCTTTGGCCGCTATTTTATCAATACGTTAGCCCTAGTATTGATGATCGTGGTGTGCCAACTCATTCTGGCCACCCTGGCGGCCTACGCCTTAGTGCGATTTCGTTTACCCGGGGCGGGGATTATCTTCGCTCTGGTGCTATTACAGCTGATGATAAGCCCGGACGTCCTGATCCTGAATAACTATCAAACCATCGGCTCGCTGGGGCTACGCGACACGCTGCTGGGCATTGCCTTACCCTATTTTGCATCGGCTTTTGCCATATTTCTGTTGCGCCAGACCTTTAAAGGCATCCCGCTGGTGCTGGAAGAAGCGGCCATCATCGAAGGAGCCAGCCGGTGTTATATCCTGCGCCGGATCTATATTCCCTTGGCGAAACCGATCTATATTGCCTTTACGCTGGTATCCATCAGCTTTCATTGGAACGATTTTCTCTGGCCGCTGGTGATAACCGATTCGGTGCGGGTACGCCCGTTGACCGTGGGGCTGCAGCTTTTTTCCGCCCCGGAGCAAGGGGTGCAATGGGCGTTGATCAGCGCCGCCACGCTGATGACCTCCCTGCCGCTGCTGCTTTTGTTCCTGTTGTTCCAACGCCAGTTTGTGCAATCTTTTATGCGTGCGGGTATCCGTTAAACACGTAAGGAGCCACCGTCGATGTTCCCTTCATTATCCCCCGAACAACAACGCGCGCTGGGCGAGGTCAGCGAGTTTTACCAACTGCCGGCCATAGGCGCGTCGCATGCTCCTGAGCGCGTTCCGGCGCGGGTTCGTTTCGGTTTGCTGGCGGACCCGCAATATGCCGACGCCGATCCCGACCCCACGCATGCGCGCTACTATCGCCACAGTCTGACAAAGCTGGCCCAGGCCATCGACGAACTCAATCGGCAGTCGCTGGACTTTGTCGTTACGCTTGGAGATTTGGTGGATCGCCACTGGTCAAGTTATGCGGATATATTGCCCCTTTACCGCCGGCTGCGACATCCTCATCTGACGGTGATGGGCAACCATGACGCGGATACGCTGTCGCGCCATCTCGCCGGTCAGCATCCGCCGGTGGGGTTGCCTAAACACTATTTTCACTTCGCCTGCGCCGGCTATCGCTTTATCGCCATCGACGGCAACGATCTTAGCCTGTATTGCAATCAGGCCAACGGCGATGAACAGCCGCGCGCGCGCCGCATGCTGGCCGAGCTGCAGGCGCAGGGAGCCATCCAGGCCCAGCCGTGGAACGGTGCGCTGGGCGATACGCAGCTAGACTGGCTGGAGCAGACCCTGCGCGACGCGCGGGAGCAGCGCGAGGAGATCATCGTCTTCGGACATTATCCGCTGGCGCCGGAAGATCGGCATAATCTATGGAACCATCAGGCGGTGGCGGCACTGTTGCTCCGTTATCGCGCGCGCGCCTATTTCGGGGGGCATCAACATGCGGGCGGCCACCAGCGTATCGAAGGCACGGATTTTATTACGCTTAAAGGCATGGTTGACGGTGCCCGCAGCACGCCGTTCGCAGTGGTTGAACTGTGCGGTAAGGCGCTGACTCTGCACGGTTATGGAACACAAAACGACTTGGCGCTAAAATAACCCTATCAACGTCACTAGTTTGGCATGAACCGCCTTTTCCCGCTGGTTTATCGCCCCCCAGACGAGTAATGTTAACTTATTCATCATTCGCTCGGGAGAACTTGAGACATGACCGGAAAAAAAG
This sequence comes from Enterobacterales bacterium, assembly GCA_015654745.1. GTDB lineage: Bacteria > Pseudomonadota > Gammaproteobacteria > Enterobacterales > Enterobacteriaceae > Acerihabitans. Next base: position 4,643 of record JAATGH010000144.1, on the reverse strand, counting down.
CCAGGCTTACGCTCAACCAGAACCACGTCGTCGAACTGGATTTACACCCCGGGACCGCAGGCCGCGCGGCCTTGGATATCCGCCCTTTTGGCGCACAGCAGCTATTTACTTTTGATCCGGGATTTGCCAATACGGCCGGCTGCGAATCCGCCATCACCTATATCGATGCGCGCAACAGCGTGCTGTTGCATCGCGGTTTCCCGGTCGATCAATTGGCGGAGCACTGCAGCTTCCTCGAAGTGAGTTATATTTTGCTGCACGGCGAAGCGCCATCCCGTGAAGAATTTGACGTTTTTTCGCAAAACGTCACCCACCATACGCTAATCAACCAGCAGATGACCCGAATGCTGAGCGGATTTCGCCGCGACTCGCATCCCATGGCGTTAATGTGCGCGGTAGTGGGCGCCCTCGGGGCGTTTTACCATGAAGAGCTGGATGTGGACAACCCTGAACATCGCGAACTCGCGGCAATCAGGCTGCTCGCGAAAATGCCCACCGTGGCGGCAATGTGCTATAAATATTCCATAGAACAGCCGTCGGTGTATCCGCAGAACTCACTCTCCTACGCCGGTAATTTTTTACATATGCTCTTCGCCATACCGGCGGAAAAATACCAGATAAACCCGGTACTGGAGCGCGCCATGAACCGCATTCTGATTTTGCATGCGGATCATGGACAATGCCCGTCCACCACCACGGTCAGGACCGCGGGCTCCTCCGGGGCCAACCCTTTCGCCTGTATCGCCGCCGGTCTGGCGTCCATGTGGGGACCGCTGCACGGCGGCGCCAACGAAGCCTGCATGCGGATGCTTGAGGAAATCAACACCGTCGACCGGGTGCCGGGATTTGTTAACCGGGCCAAGGATCACCACGATTCTTTTCGCCTGATGGGGTTCGGTAACTCAATATACGATCACTTCGATCCGCGGGCGGCCATATTACGCAAGACTTGCCATGAAGTGCTCAGCGAACTGGGGATGGAGGATAATTTGTTAAAGGTGGCGATGGAACTGGAACATATCGCCATGACCGATTCCTTTTTCCTGGAAAACAAACTCTATCCGAGCGCCGACTTCTACACCGCGCTGATTCTCAAAGCCATGGGGCTCCCGCCGTCCATGTTTACGGTCATTTCCGCCGTCGGCCGCACCATCGGGTGGATTGCCCATTGGAATGAGATGCACAACCAGCAGTTAAAAATATGCCGTCCCCGCCAGGTTTATACCGGCAGGCCACAGCGTAATTTTGCATCACGACTTTAACCATGGCCCGGTTCATCCCTTAGCGGCTCCTTTTATTGGAGAAAACAGACACTGACAGATCATATCAATCCAGAGCAGCGGCGAGCGGTGATAACCACCGAAGGGCCGCTGCGCATTATCGCCGGGGCGGGCACCGGAAAAACCCGCACCTTGACCCAGCGCTACTGCTATCTTGTTTCGCAGTTGGGTATCGCCCCCAGAAATATTATGTGCGTCACCTTTACCAACCGGGCCGCCAATGAGATGAAACGCCGCGTTCGCGCGGAATTAGGCGATCGGGATCTGGCGACCATCTGCACCATTCACGCATTTTGCGTACAATTGTTGAAAGAAGAGATCCATTTACTGCATTATCCACGCAACTTTATCATTCTTGATATGGAGGATCTCAAACAGATACTATTAAAGATTTTTGCCGATATGGGGCTGACGCTGCGCGATACCACCATCAAACGGACCCTGGACGAGGTGTTGGAGGCCAAAAAGCTGCATGCCAGTACCTATATCGACGATATTTATCAATTGAACAATGAACAGCTGCGTGCCCGCTTTGCCACCGCCCGCGATCGTGATGAAGAGATTTTTTTGCGCTATTTGTACGAACAGAAAAAGTGTTTTGGCTGTGACTTCAATGACCTGATTAATTTCGCCACCTGGATTTTGGAGAAATTCCCGCCGGTGCTGCAAAAATGGCAGGATCGCATGCAGTATGTGATGGTTGACGAGTTCCAGGACGTCAGCAAAAAACAGTATCGGCTGGCCCAGCTACTGGCGGGGAAACACGGCAATTTATTTATCGTCGGGGATCCCGATCAGACCATATATTCCTGGCGTGGCTCACACTTAAGGCTATTCCTGGATTTTGATCGGGTTTATCCGGCGGCCAAGACCATCACATTGGTCACCAATTACCGTTCCACGCCGGAGATTCTGGCGGCAGCCAACTGCCTGATTGAAAAAAATACCGTGCGCTTTCCGAAAAGCCTGCTGGCGGTCAAAGATCCCGGCGAACGGCCGCGTTATTTCCACGCCAAAAGCGATCGGCAGGAAGCGGATTGGATTCTGGATGAAATTGGCCGCCTGCGGGAGAACGGCGTCGGTCTCGACCGCTGCGCGGTGCTTTATCGTGCCCACTATCTGACCCGAGCGTTGGAAGAGCGCTTTATCGAGCGCGGCGTGCCCTACCGGATTTTCAGCGGCATCGAATTTTATGGCCGCCGGGAGATCAAGGATATCATTTGCTATTTGCGCATGGTCACCACCGGCGACGATGTGGCATTTTTACGCACGGTGAATCTGCCGGCGCGCAAATTCGGTAAAAAAAGGCTGGAGGCGTTGACCCTCTACGCGGAACAACACCAGCTCACGCTTTACCAGGCGTTAAAAGACAATCTGACCAGCGGTATGCTCAAGGGCAGCCGCGTCGCCGACTACGTTGCCGCCATTGAATACGTTAGGCAACATCAGGCCGCGCTATCGCTGGGCAACGCGCTGCAAAGCCTGCTGGACTTAAGCGGTTATGAACAGTTTTTGCGCTTGCAAGGGGATCAGGAACGCCTGGATAACGTGGCGGAACTTAAACGCACCGTTGAAGATGCGGGAGCCGATGAGGAAGCCACGCTGGAGGATTTCCTGGCGCGGGTCGCCCTCTTCACCCATCTGGACGATGAGCCACGGAACGAAGCGGTTAAGCTGATGACCATCCATGGGGCCAAGGGGATGGAATTTCCGTACGTGTTTATCTGTGGGCTGAACGAAGGGGTCTTCCCCAGCCGCAAAATCAGCTCCGCCGAAGAAATGGAAGAGGAGCGGCGTCTGGCCTATGTGGCGATGACCCGCGCCATGGATGGCCTCTATCTGAGTGATTCGCAGGGCGTGGCCAATGACGGCCTGGTAAAATATCCCTCGCGGTTTATTTTTGATGCCGGCAGCGACAATATTGCCTTCGACCAGCCGCTGGACCCGGCGATCATGATGGGCGCCACACGGGAAACAACGTACGATGAGGCGATGGATGCCGGCGCAGACACCCGATTCCATGCGGGCGATCGGGTATTTCATCCGGTCTTTGGCGGCGGCACCATTACCGCCGTTCACCACCATGAGAACGCTTACGGGGTAAAGTTCGACGGTCTGGCCACCGAGCGAAGTATGCAGTTCAGCGCACCGCTAAAGCCGTTAACCTAAAAGTCTATGCTACGCTATTCTATTCATCTTGACAGAACCCATAAGGAGCGGACTGTTGCAAACGCGCGCTGATAGATTTCCCATTAGAAACACGCACTCGGTTGATACGGATTCTCAAATTTGGAACTGGGCGCAAAATGACCGCCTGGGCGCCAGAGATCAGGTGCAACGTCCCGGGGATGAAGACCAACTGCGGGCGCTGGTGGCTGGACATACCGGGAATATCGCCATTATGGGCAGCCGGCTCTCCACCGGCGAACTGATGCGCGCCGACCATAGCGGCACGATGTTGCTCGATCCCGGCGCGCTGGCGGGCCGGTTAAACGCCACGCCGGATACGGTTACCTTTGGCGGCGCCACGCCGTTGCACCTGGTGTATTCAACCTTGACGGAAATGGGCCGGATGCTGGCTTCCTCGCCAGGGGTAATCGCGTTGCAGACGCTGGCGGGCGCCATTGCCACCGGCACGCATGGGCAAGGCTTGCGCCAGAGCGCCATCGCGGATGAAGTGCTGCATCTGCGTTTGATCCTGGCCGACGGCGGCGTTCTGGAGCTCGATCGCCAGCATCCCTGGTTCGGCGCCGCGCAGCTGGCGCTGGGCACGCTGGGAGTAGTTGCCGCGGTGACGCTAAAAACGATACCCATGGGCGTCTTTACCTGCTTTAAGAGCGCCACCGACGATGCCGCCCTCGAATCTACGCTGATTGAATGGAACGAGACCTTTCCCCTGAGCAAGGCCTGGTGGTTCCCGGAAGATCATTTGGTGCACGTTTGGCGCGCCAGGGAAGCCACCGCCGATGAAACCGACGCTTATCGGCTCAACAACGGTGAAACCGTCTCGCTGTCGTCCGGTGATGATTCAATGAACACCACGGTGGACCGTACTCTGGCGCATATGCAAAACGATATCCAGGGCGCGAAAGGGGATAAACCCTTTAAAACCGTCGAGCGGTTCAAGGATTTCTCGGATATCACCGGCGATATCTACCAGCTATATTGCCGCGGCATCGCCACGCCGCAGATCAATATCGAGATCGGCATCCCACTGCGGCGCGCCGGCCAGGTGATTCAAAAGATCAAGCAATGGTACAGCGCCACGCATCCCCATATGCACTACCCAGTGATTCTACGCTGCACCGGCGCGTCCGGCGCGTGGCTCAGTCCGGCCAGCCAGGAAGCCACCTGCTTTTTCGG
>JAATGH010000158.1 GCA_015654745.1 Enterobacterales bacterium | reverse complement strand
TATGCCGCGCAGCGATAAAGATTTTAACAATAATCTGGGCGGCCTGTCGCTGCAGGGCGTAGATGATAATGCGTCCGGCGTCGGCGTCATGCTGGGCCTGGCGCAGCAGCTTGGCAAAAACCCGCTGGCGGTGGGCGTGCGATTTGTAGCGCTTAGCGCTGGCGAACCCGGGACCTTGGGTGCGGATGATTACCTTGAACGCATGTCGCCGCAGGATAAACGCAATACCTTGCTGGTCATTAATCTCGATAGTCTGATCGGCGGCGACAAACTGCGCGTCGACTATAGCCCGGACAGTGGGGACAGCCGCCTGCAGGGACTGGTGAAAGATCTGGGTAATCAGGCGCGCCAGGCCGGCATTCCGCTCATCCTTAATGCGGGCATCAAAACCTCCGCCGACTGCCCTACCGCCGCGCTGCCATTTGCCAAGGCGGGATTCCCGGTGCTGGACGTCGGGTCGGGCACCGCCGAGAGCAACTGCCGCCAACGTAAAATTAGCCGCAATTTTCCTCAGGGCATGGTGCGTTACCAAGGCCAGCGCGACAATATTCAAAACCTGGATACGCATCTTACCGGGCAAATCGGCAAACGCGCGCGGGACAGCATGCAACTGCTTTGGCCGCTATTGCAAGATTTGACGCAGGTAGCCAAGGCGCATTGAGTCAAACCACCCTGACTATCATGCCGCTCAGGGCTGGCGATTCACCCTAAAGAATAGCCGTTAATCAATAACGGCTATTCAATGGCAGAAATATGTCATATTTCGCTAATACAATAACTGTATATAAATATTGCGTACTATATCGCAAAGCGAAAGCGGTGACGTCTCCGTTATAAAACAGAATAGATAAAGAATATATTATTTAGCGTTTTTCGGCATCAGCAGCCGCGAACAATATCACGCCGTGGGTTGGGTGGTTACGGCACTGCTTTTTTCCTCTGAGTAGACCATGATGGTGGAACCGGTGATAGCCAGAATAATACCGATAAAAGCGTAGGTCGTGGGTAACGTCTGGTAAAGTAATAGCGAAATAACGGCGGTCAGCACCGGCGCCAGCGCATTGGTGCAGGGCGCGACGATGATCGCCTTCCCTCTGGACAGCGCCATGACCAGAAACAACGCGCCAACGGCATTCAGCACCTGCGTGGCGGCGGTAATGATATAGGCGGCAGCCGGATAACCTACGCTTTTATCAGGGATCATGGCATAGGCGATAGGTGCCAGGATAATGCCGGTTAACGTCATATAAAAGAAGATAGAGCTATCTGGTATATTACAGTTTGACGCCCGTTTCATAAAAAACGCCTGTAGTCCCCACGCCAGGCAAATGATGACTGAAAAAATCAACCACAGCGATCCGCTGATTTGGGTACCATCCCCTTGGCTAATGCTAAAGGCCAGGATCGACAATAGCGCCAACACAATACCCAGGGTGCCTAAAAAATTGATTCTCTCTTTTAATAAAACCAGCGACATAATAACGGTAATGGCCGGGGAGATCGAGATAATCGGAAAAACCAAATATGCCGGGGCGCCCATGCCCAAGGTTTTGAATAACAATAGCTGCCCACCCGCACCGGTAAAGCCTATCGCCAGTCCATAGATAATAGATTGTGGAGAAAAATCAATCTTTTTACCTTTAAGTGTAAAATAACAGGGAATTAACATGGTAATTGACCATATTATATAAATCCATTGATCGGGGAAGCTGTACTTTTGGGTGGGGAAGGCACTGACGCCACCCCAAACACCCCAGGTTAACACCACCATTAATGTATAAATTATCCACGAATTGCTTTTCATATTATTCACCAAGGCTGAGTTTTTTGAGAACGGCACCCGCAAGTGGATTGCCACTTATTTTTGCAGCATAGATCGCGGCCCCCATTGAGGGGTTATATTTAGGTTGGCACACCCGATAATAACCGTTTAAATTTGCCAGCTCATGGATAAATGGATCCAGGATGATGTCCCCGCAATTAAACACGCCGCCGGTAAACGAAACCAGAGTGGTTTCGTCGGGCGAATAGTCTAATTCCTTACGGACCGATTCTACCATTATGGCCAATTCTTTTGCCGCAGTACAAAAAAGCTTATAACTTTCCTTATCCCCTTCGATTGCCGCTTCATAGGCAATTTTGGCCACCGACGCTATCTTTGTCCGATCTCCTTGCCATTTATTAAAGACCAAATCATTAATATCAAGATCGATGTCTATATGATATTTACTTTTGATCATGTCATATAAGATATCCATTTTCAGACGATGATCGGACATTTTAGAAAACAGGTTAAGCGCATTACAGCCGATCCAATACGCGCTGCCTTCATCGCTGAACAGTTCGCCCCAGCCACCACAGCGGGCCGTTTTCCCCTGATGCTCCCCGTAGGCGATCGATCCGGTACCGGAAACGATATTGATACCGTCTTGGCAACCAAGACTGGCGGCCCAGCCGCACACCATATCGTTATTGCAGCGATATTTCAGCTGGTTGAGCAACGCTGCGGGAATCTGATCAAGAAAGGCGACATCCGCCGATACCTCCCCGTAGGCCGGTAGACCAAAAAAAGAGTAATCGATCGCCTCGGGCGGAATATCGGCGCGCCGGCATACTTCGACGATACCGCCGGCGATAATACTTTTACTGTTTTCCCGCCCAACATTTAAATAATAACAAGTGGATGTTTCATGTTGAGCTAAAATTCCCCCTTCCGCGTTGATTAACACAAAGGCCGTTTTGGTGCCGCCGCCGTCCACCCCCAGGAAAATCATGATTCACTCCCTATCGTCAATTTTCCGGCAGAACCGCAGAGGCGGATTTTACTGTAAACCACCTGTTTCATCGCATCCATGCCTACCCGCATATAGAAGCGGGGATCATTAGCCTCCGGATTGACGGAAAAATAGTGTTTAACCGCGCCGGCAAAGGCAATCTTTAGCTCCGTGCCGACATTCACCTTACTGATACCTAGCTGAACTGCGCGGATAATATAGTCATCGGGCACATCGCTCCCCCCGTGCAAAACAATGGGTATCCCCACCCTTGTCGCGATGGTGGCCAAGCGTTCAAAATCTATTTTTGGGGTGTCTTTATACAAACCGTGGGCGGTACCTATGGCAATCGCCAGGCTGTCGATTCCGGTTAGCTTGACGAATTCAACAGCTTCATCGGGATCGGTAAGAAAACTTTGGCCGGCGCTGACGTCTTGATCATCTTCTATACCGCCTAATCGGCCTAGTTCAGCCTCAACGCTACAGTCATATTTATGACAAAAATCGGTCACATCCCTGACCAGGGCAACGTTATCGCCAAAAGGTAAATGGCTAGCGTCTATCATCGCGCTGCGCGCGCCGGCGAAAACCTTGTTACGGATGTCGCCAAGCGCTTCATGATGATCCAGATGCAAGGCGATGGGTATATCAAAAGTGCCGGCAAAGGATTGGCACAAAGCGTAGAGATCCTGGAAGGCAATATGCCGAAAGGTGCTGGGCGTGCCGGCAAGAATAACCGGCGATTGTCGCTCATGGCAGGCTTCCAGTACCGCTTGAATAGTTTCGGCGTTATGTATATTAAAAGCAGGAACAGCAAATCGTTCTTGTTTTGCTCTCGCCAATAAATATTTTGTGGATATTATTCGCATATATTTCTCTCTTGAGTAGATGCTCTATCTATCATCATTCTTTATTGTTTTTGGCAATGGGCCGGGACTAGCGGTACGTCACAATGTCAGTTTGTGAATAACGACACCTTCCACTACACGATTGACCACGCCGGTAGGGGAAGGATTATCCGGGGAAGCACCGGAATACAGCGACGTCAAATAGGCAAATATTTGTGCATACAATAAATAACAGAAGCCGATATGGAGATCGTCAGCGCCGGTGGTCGCGGGCAGATAGATAAAGTTACCCTCACTGATGGGGTCCGCATGATTATCCGCAATGGCGACGACCCGGCGCGCCACCTGGTCATTTCTCAGCTCGGCCAATAAGTCCAGATCGTACTTTCGGGTGTAACCCGAATTTGAAACGAACACTACTATTAGCGTCTCGCCGTTAACAATGGATTTGGGTCCATGGCGAAAACCGGTGGGACTGTCGTAAAACGTACTGATTTTCCCGGCGGTAAGCTCGAGGATCTTTAGCGCGGATTCCTGGGCAATCCCCTGTAAGCCGCCGCTACCGAGATAGACCACGCGCTGAAATGCGGCATCGCCGAATAAAGGCGCCGTGTGCAATAGATGATGGTCGATGATCGCGCGGCCATTGTCGATAACGGGCTGGAAGGTCTTGCGGTTGTATTCGTCGGGAGCCAGTACCGCCAGGCAGCTCAGCATCATGTTGGTGACGCTGCTGGTCATGGCAAAACCCCGATCGTGGGTTTCCGGCGGCATCAGCAACGACAGGGTATTGGCGCTGCCGGCAAAGGCGGTATGTAACCTGCCGGCTTCATTACAGGTGATAATCAGATGAAAACAATTCTTGATGATTTGGTTGGCCAACTCGATTGCCGCCACGCTTTCCGGACTATTGCCCGATCGGCCAAATGAGATCACTAGCGTGGGACAGGCGCTGGAGAGATACTCCAGCGGATTACTGACCAGATCGGTTGTGGCGATAGCCTCAACGCGCAGATTTAATTTGGGCGCCAGCGCCGGGACCAAGATCTTGCCGATAAATGCCGATGTTCCCGCACCGGTAAATATTATTCGCAGGGAGGGCAACGCTAATAAAGGCTGCAAAAACGCATCAATCCGACCACGTTGCCGTTCAACCATCGTCAGCGTTTTATGCCAGGTGTCCGGCTGCTGTTTAATCTCTTGCGCAGTGGCATATTCCAGGACATGAGTTGTATGGGTAGAATGGGACATATGTTCTAAGCCTTATATAAATTTAACGACATGCTGATGAATATGCTTTTATGACATCAATGATTTTATCGATGATGAGATTTTTCGGGTTTAGCATTAACTCGCCAGCTCTTACCCGGACAGATTGCTCAGGTAAATATTGCTTTAACAAAGGTAATGGAATATCCGTATTACTTAGATTGTCGATCAAGATTTGATAACTTTGCTGAACCCGCTTATTGGGCCAGTAATACCTGATCCTGTCGGAATAACTATAACGGCGCGCCAATCTTTGTTCATGTTCGTCGCCGTGATAATGATGCAGCCAATATTCGGGCTCTTCCCGCATAACGGATTCAAGGGTGGCGCGCAGCGCGGAGCGATTTTCGCTGACCAGCTCCTCCTCAATGCATTCAAGCGCAAACAAGGCTTCTCGCAGCGCAAAGGTTAACGCCGGCCCAACCTTGAGGATGGCGAAATGATCGCGTACCAGCTGCTGAAATGCCTTGGGTAGCTGATAATCCGTGGAATGGGCTTCATAGACCAAATAGGGATAATCATTGATCATTTGGCTTAGCGCCTTCGCCTGCGCGGGTTGATAATCGATCACCTGGGTATGATCGAATTCCACCCCTGGCTGTACCACCAATCCAATAACCCGTGGCCAGATATCCACCAGCCCCAACTGCGCAAAAGCCTCCTGATGGGCGGTGATAGTCCGCGCCGCCGCCGCAGGAGCGGTCACCGCCAACGTCTGCAGCTCCTCTTTGGCTCCGCCGGGCACGGGAACTTCGGTGCCGATGATATATACAATATCGTGGCGGCCAAAACTGTCGTGGGCAGTATCCTCAGCGATTTTCGCCAATCGCGCCGAACGTTGCGCCACGATGTGATTGCTTAGGGGGGCAGCGTCGTCCCGGCAGGCCATGCTGCAATCAAGATGAATTTTTTTAAAGCCCGCGGCGACATAGGCGGCGATTAGCACCTCGGCTTTGCTCATCGCCTCTTCGGCGGGTAGCCCTTGCCAGCGGTTTGGTCCCAGGTGATCGCCGCCCAAAATCAGTTTTGAGGTATCAAAACCCACGCGGGTAGCCTGTGCCATAACGGTCTGGAAAAAATCGGCGGGCGTCATGCCGGTATAACCGCCGTATTGATCGACCTGGTTTGAGGTTGCTTCCACCAGCAGCAGCGTATTTTCCGCTTTGGCATGCAACAACGCCGCCTCCAATACCAAAGGATGCGCGGAGCAGATGGCATAGATGCCGACCGGCCGGCCATGTTTATGTTGCTCAAGCAACGCCTTCAGCGGCACACTTTTCGTTTCCATTACTTCAACCTTTTCTTACCTTTCTTTTTGGTGATAAAAGATTACATCATGACCATAAAGAAAGAAAAGAAAAGATTTTACTCTGTGATGAAGATCATAAAATAAGAAAACGAAACAATTAAACGCTTATTTCCTTTCTTTTGTAGGTATTAACCAGGCGAGCGGACGGAAATAACCGCCAGCCCGCACCCGGCGGGTGCCAGGGGGGGATCATAGAGTCCATGCTGTACGCTGGGGTGGCGTTTAACATTCGACAGTGCCGTTGGTTGATGGTTACAATAGAAAACAGCGGGGAAGTGATAAGGGAATGAAAGGTCTAAGGGCTGTATTCTTTTGCCAGCGTCTTCGCGACATTAGCCCGAAGTTTTACCCGTAGGGATGGCAGTATGAAGGATGCGATGATATGAACCTAAGTGATAAAACGCTTTCCACCAGCGCGCGCCGCGAGCGCATCGTCAATCAATTGAAAGCGCTGGGCAGCGTGCAGGTTAATGCGCTGGCGGCGGATTTTGCCGTTTCTACGGTCACCATCCGTAACGATCTCTCCTTTTTAGAAAAACAGGGAGTTGCTACCCGTGCTTATGGCGGCGCGATGCTGAGCACGGCGCCCATTATGGAAACCGAACGCTCTATTGCCGCCAAGCTTTCGGAACACTCCAGCATTAAAGAGCGCATCGGCAAGCTGGCCGCGTCCTTGATCCTGCCGGGCAGTACGATTATTTTAGACTCCGGCACCACGACCTATGAGATTGCGCGCCAGCTGCGTGATCATCAAGACGTTATTGTGATGACCAATGGCATGAATGTGGCGGATGCGCTGGTTGATGCCACGGGCGTGGATTTACTGGTCACCGGGGGACGTCTGCGGCGCCATTCGTTATCCTTTTATGGCAGCCAGGCCGAGAACTCTTTGCAAAATTACCATTTTGATATGTTGTTCCTGGGCGTGGATGGTTTGGATCCATTAATGGGCGTAACCACGCATAACGAAGATGAAGCCAGGCTAAATCGCTGCATGTGCGATGCGTCGAAAAAAATTATCGTGGTGACCGACTCATCAAAATTTTACCGCATCAGTCTGCACAAAATTATCGGTATTGACCGCGTCGACAAAATTATTACCGACAGTAATATCCCCGCCACATTGCTGGATATCTTCGAGAATAAGGGGATTGAGGTGATATTGGTCGAAGATGAATCCTAGGGTGGCTTCCCAGAGCTGTCGCTAATACATCGGCCAGTGAGGATCCACCCAACGGGCGCTGATTAAGCTGTCATTCTCTTGCCCCCATGGGACCATCATGAAATGAAACCGGCGCGCTAACAATGAGCCGGCTCAAAATTATACTGCGAGTATCAGCTTATCTTCGTTCGGTTGTTTAATCAGATTTATACGCAATGCCTTCACCACAATACGTTTTGGCCCGCCACACCAGATAAAATTCGTCTCCGCCACCGGTAAGAAATTCATATCCGGTATAAATACATGCTCTAACAGCGCTTGGGATCGTTCGGTTTTGAGGTATTTTTTAATGCTGTTGAAAAAGTCATCTGGCGAACGATATTTTTCTTTCTTTTTCACGCCCGAGGTCCAGACCAGAAACACCCAGCCTTCCACGTCATTCTGTTTGATAAGGCTATTTCTCATCGCGGTCAGCAGGGGTCTGAACCATTTACTTTCATTTCCATCTAAAGGATAAACGACTTTCACCTCAATATGTTTTATCAGCAAGGCGTTATTACCGTAGCCCTGATAAAGGCTCAGATCGCGTTTTTCATCTTCATCATAAAGTGAATATTGTAAATCTTCATGCACTGCCATAGCATTAAAACCCAAATCGAAATTGGCAATATGACAGATTTCAGTGCATATCCAACGTTCACAGGCTGCAAAATTAAATCTTTTTGCATAATGTTCATTATGATCCCATATATATTGGCAAACATCACCTAACACATTATCAATATTCATTCTTAACCGACTTAATAATGGTTTATTAGCACCATTTGAATTTTTTTGGCCATGTCAGGGCCATACCCGATTCGTCCTATATTTCCTCGGATAATTATCGGCCTGTCGGAAAGTTTCTTTAACATTTAAAGCAAAAGCCTACACTTGGTTGCCCCCCGCCTACAACGTTAGCCAGGTACTACATCAGTACCCGGCGCGCGAGCGATGCCGCCGTTCGGCGGGCATCATTTCATACAACGCACAACATATTCAGCCTTCGTGCAGCCCGCATTCCCGCTTGAGGCCGAAAAAGCGCGTTTCTTC
>JAATGH010000278.1 GCA_015654745.1 Enterobacterales bacterium | reverse complement strand
TAGGTCAGGTAGCGCACCCGCAGATCCGCCACCCGGCTGAACGCCGGACGGCGCAGCTGCGCCAGCACTTCCGCCTCGCGATTGTCGGGCGCCACCAGGAAAAGGCCTTCGCTGGCCTGGGTATCGCCGCTCAGGGCCAAATCCAGCATGCGCACGATCCCGGAATAGATCGAGGTGGTATGCTCCACTTCAAAAGCCGCCATCACCCGCTGCCGCCCTGCGTCAAGCCAGAGTACGTCGATGAGGCGGATAGCATCGGCGGCCGGGGAAGCGATAATATCCGGCGGCAGCTGTTCCAGGCATCCTTGCCCCAGCACACCGCCGTCGTAGGCGCGACGGCGATCGTTGGCGGTAATCCAGACGCTGTAGCCCAAGGCCAGCCCCAAATCACGCAGCCAGCCCTGGATTTCGGTATGGGTACGGTCATTGTCACCGGCCTGTTGCCGCGCTTTTGCCATGGCGGCGCCCTCCGCCCGCACCTGTGCCAAATCCGCCGCCCACCGCTCCCGAGCCCCCAGATCATCGGCCCTGGGCGGTGCGGGATATCGCTCATTGCCCAAATCGAACAGTAGCCCGGCCATGGCGCCGAGATCGTTGGATAACAAAGGGCCGTAGCGATGGTTAAGGGCCATGATGCCCTGCCGCATGGCAAGATATTCCGTCCATTTGCCAAGTTTCACATTGGCGCCGGTCAGCGCGTTGTAGCCTTTGACGATAGCGGTATTAAACGGCGGCATAAGCGTGGGGTGCAGAAAATACAGCAGGTTGGCCACCGCCGGTCCCAGCCCCTTGATCCCCAGCCTGTCGATATCATGGATAGCGTGGATAATCTGCTCGGCGTGGGTACAGCCGGCGCAGGAAAACAGCAGATGTCCGAACGCCCGTTGATTGACCGGATTTTCATAAATATCGGGAATGCGCAGCTTCGGTTTCCATAAAAACGCGTGATCGGCGCCTTTGAAGATCTGGCGCTGTTCAGCAATGGAATGCACGATGGTCTCCAGCGAAGAGCCGCGATACAAATTGCCGAAGGTACCGGCTTCGATCTCCGACACCACCTGGGCAATACCGCGGCGAATCGAACGGAAATTCTTGATGCGTTCCGGCCATAAAAACCAGCTCTGATAGGTGCCGGCCGGGTCGCCGCGCCAGCGTTCTATCAGTTGCTCCATCGCTGCTTCATCTACTTGCATTTCCCGAACGTGCTCCCTGGCAAAAGATAGGGGAGTTTAACGCCAAACGGGCCGGATTGTCCTTAATAAAAATAGGGTTAAATGCCTGCTGATTTATAAAATTCATCCACCCCGCAACCTGTAGGCAGACATTATTCAATCAGCTTAAGATCGGCTTTACGGTAGTTTTTTTGCTCCAGGTAAAAATTTTCATGGGTGCCAAAACTCAGCAGATAGAGCTCCAGCCGATTCTCAATCCAGCTATACCCGATGAGCATCAATTGGTTATTCAATGAAAACTTATGTACCTGCAGGAAGCGCAAATCCCCTTTTTTCTGTTCGCCGAGGGTCGGATCGGCAATGATGGCATCAATCTCGTCCTCAACGGCTACAAGCACATCCCTGGGCAGCTTTGCCAAAGCCTTCGAGAAACGGCGCGTCTCGTATACATCAATCCTTTGACCGGCTGGTCCTTCTGGCATAGCGGGATACCTTATTGTTATCAACTTCACTTTGCGCTAATAGCGTCTCAAGAATAAAACCATAGGGCAGATCGGGGTTTTCTTCAGCAATACGCCCTATTTTGGCCCAATGCTCAATTTGCTTAGGTATGCTACGGCTTGCCGCTTCTGCATGAACCTTGATGTCGCTAACAAACTCATCGTCTAGACGTACACTGATTGACATGTCGGGAACCTCTTTCAGAATAGATTATTGCCTGCAGCCGGGGAACGCAAACTTCCGATGACAGAGTTCGATCCGCATCGCATTGTCTCATGACGTCAAAATGCCACATTTTGTCGCGTTACGCAACTAATTGCGGCATTTTTTGCCATTACGGCCTAGTCATACAGACAAGACGGCGACTGCCAATCGATTTAATCGAAGCCGGAACCGGGCGTGTTGAAGGGAGAGCGCGCCAATGAGGTCGAAGCGGGCGTGGTGTTCCCGCCCGCCGGAGTAGCCTCATGGCACGCTAGGCCCGCGATCACCGCGGCTTGAACCGGGCGTGTTGAAGGGAGAACTCGCCTCAGGCCGCCTGCAATCGGATACTGTCCACCTTACGCTGACGGACGAACAGCAGCATCACCACTATACCCGCCACCGCCAGTATACTGGACAGGATAAACGCCGATCGGTAGCCACCGCCGTACT
>JAATGH010000161.1 GCA_015654745.1 Enterobacterales bacterium | reverse complement strand
CTGTAACTTCCCCATTATCCTGCTGTCGATGTACTGGTCGAAACTGACTACCCGCGGGGCGATGGTGGGCGGATGGGCCGGATTGATTACCGCGGTGACGCTGATGATTCTGGGGCCGACCATCTGGGTCAAGGTATTAGGCAACGCCGCGCCCATTTATCCTTACGAATACCCGGCGCTGTTCTCAATGCTGGTGGCGTTTATCGGTATCTGGCTATTCTCCATAACCGATCGCTCCGTCCAGGGCGCCAAGGAACGCGGCCTGTTCTTCGCGCAGTTTATCCGCTCGCAGACCGGCGTACGCGAAGCCGTGGATACGGCCCGTGAAGCGGTGGAAACAGCGCGTGAAGACCTGGAGGCCGCGCAAAACGTTAAGCCAGCCACGCGGTAAGGAGAGTAAAGCGTAGCGCGCCGGGGGCAAATACGCCGGGAGCGTATTTGGTTGATCCATGCCCACGGCGCTGGCCCCGGGCGCCGCCCCCTAGCAAGGAAGCGCGCCGCGCTATTCGCTTTCCATAAGCAGCGCTTCGAGCAAATCAAGATCGCGCAGCAGCTTGACCAGGGTTTCATTACTGATCTTTTGCTGGGCGCGCAGGTGGTAATATTCGCCACGTTCAGCGCGCAGGGCGTTAAGCCGCATGCGCCGCTCCAGATTTTCAATTAACAGGGCATTGCCCAGCCCGGTTTTTCCATCAATCCGCCGGCGCAGGTTGCCCACCACCCTGGAAGCGACTTCCGTAAGCAGCTGGTCATCAATATTTTCTTCTTGATCGAGGGCCAGCCGCTCTTGCATCTTGTGCAGGCTTTCAATAGCCACCTCGGCGGCGGCGGCCCGCGCCATGCGCTCTTCGTCGCGATGCACCGTTTTATCCGACACTTTGACGCCGCGCAGCAGCAACGGCAGCGCGATCACCCCGCAAATCAGCGACAACAGGATGACGCCCGCGGCAATAAACACCAGTTGATAACGCGAGGGGAAAGCAGAACCGTCGCTCAACATCAGCGGAATGGACAATACGCCGGCCAGGGTGATCGCGCCGCGCACGCCAGCAAAGGAAGCGATGAGTATCTCGCGCATACTGTAGTCGCCGAAAACCATCGGGCGTCGCTTCAAAAAGCGCTGGCTGAATTTTTTCATCAGCAGCAGCCAGCAAAAACGCAGCAACATCAGCGCCGCATAGATCAGGGCGATATCAACAAACAGCATCCAGGTCTGGATGGTAGGATCCCGCTCCGCCTGGATAATGGAGGTTTCAATGATATCGGGAAACTGCAGGCCCAACAGAATAAACACCATGCCGTTAAATACAAATTCCAGCATTGACCAAACGCTGTTAGCCCGCAGCCGCATACCCAGAGGCGCGTTGCGGATAATGCCGGACTGGCCGATGGTCATGCCGGAAGCCACCGCCGCCAGGATACCCGACACACCAAGGTGTTCGGCTATCAGATAAGACGCAAAGGGCAATAACAGCAATAGCACGGTCTGGGTAGCCGGATCGTCGCCGCTCCAGCGGTTAATCAGGCGCAGGGACTTACTGTAGGCCCAGGTTACCGCGACGCCGGCCAGCAGCCCCCCTGCCGCCACCTTAACAAATTCAAGGGACGCGCCGCCCAGGGTAAATACCATGGTCCCCATGGCCACGGCGATGGCGAACTTGAGCGAGACCAGGCCCGACGCATCATTCATTAACGCTTCGCCTTGCAAAACATCCATCAGCTTTTTAGGGATGCGCCCTTCGCCCACGATGCCCGATAGCGCCACCGCGTCGGTGGGCGACAATACCGCCGCCAGCGCCAGCGCCGCCACCAGGGGGATGCCCGGCACCATCCAATAAATGAGGTACCCGATGCCCGCCACGGTAATCAGCACCAACACCAGCGCCAGCGCGACGATTTCGCCACCATGGCGTAAAAACTCCCGCGCCGGGGTTTTCCAGCCATCGGCGAACAGCAGCGGCGGGATAAACAGCACCATAAAAAGTTCAGGATTAAAATCCACATGTAGCCCGAACTGTGGCCAGGCCAGCAGCGCACCCAAGGCGATCTGCATTAAAGGCAGTGGAATCTGGAAGGGAAGGATACGGGTGATGACACCCGAAAGGGATACAATCAGGATAAGAATCAATATGGTAAAAAAGATTTCCATGCTTGCCTTTGTCTTTAGCTCTGGTAACGTCCACCGCCCGGCCGGTTGGCATCAAGGCCCGCAACGCGAGCCTTGATAGTAGAACATTTTGCCATAAGTTAAAAACCTGTTATCGGCTTGGGCGGTGAAAGGTCAACGCCATCTCACGTTACCACCGCCAATACGACGAGGCTCAGATTGCCCAGCCGCCGGCATAGAAGGTTACCAATGCAATGGCAATAATCACCGTACCGGCGTTTAGCTTACGCCATTCACCGGCAAAAACGCGCCCGATAACCAGCGATCCGAACCCAAGCATTATACCGGTCACGATATTACAGGTCAGCACGATAAACGTGGCGCACAGCAGGCCCGACATGGCATCGACAAAATCGCTGAAATCCAGCTTGGCGACGTTGCCGAGCATCAGCAGGCCGACATACATTAATGCCGGCGCGGTGGCGTAGCCCGGTACCAGGTAGGATAGCGGTGATAAAAACAGGATCACCAAAAACAAGATGCCGACGATGGTGGCGGTCAAGCCGGTTTTGCCACCGGCGGCGGTGCCCGCGGCCGACTCAATATAGACCGCCGCGGGGGAAGCCCCCACCAGGGACGAAAAAATGCTGCTCAATGAATCCGCCGTCAGCGCCCGACCGCCGTTAATAATCTGTCCATCCTTATCCAACAGGTTGGCTTGGCCCGCTACCGCACGGATGGTGCCGGTGGCGTCAAATACCGCCGTCATCACCAGCGCCAACACGCTCGGCAACACCGCCGGCTGCAGCGCGCCTTTGATATCCAGATTAAAAATCAGCGAGTTGCCATGGGCATCGGACAAGGTGGGCAACGCGAATATTCCGCGATAGCTGACGCTGGGATCAAAGATCAGGCCCAGCAGGGATATGACGATAATCACCAGCAGAATCCCGCCGGGCACCCGCAGCTTTTCCAAGCCGAAAATCGCCGCCAGCCCCACCAGCGACATAATGACCGGAAAGGAGGCAAAATTGCCTAATGCCACCGGCAGGCCTTCCAGCGGATTTTTCACTACCAGGCCAACGCCGTTGGCGGCAATAATCAGCAAAAACAATCCGATCCCGATCCCGGTACCCTGGGCCACGCCCAAGGGCAGATTATGTAATATCCACGAGCGGATGCCGGTAGCGGAGATCAGCGTAAAGGCCACCCCCATCAAGAACACCGCCCCAAGCGCCACCGGTACGCTGATATGCTGGCCCAGGACCAGGCTAAAGGCGGTAAACGCGGTCAGGGAAATGGCGCAGCCGATCGCCATGGGCAAATTGGCCCACAGCCCCATTAGCAGGGAGCCGAACGCCGCCACCAGGCAGGTCGCGACAAATACCGCCGCCGGCGGAAAACCGGCCTTACCCAACATACCCGGCACCACAATTACCGAATACACCATGGCCAGAAAGGTGGTCAGCCCGGCCAGTGCTTCCTGTCGGACGCTGCTGCCCCGTTCAGATATTTTGAACCAGGTATCAAGAGCGGAGCGTGGTCTAGCCTCCAGGCTGGCCGGTCGGATGGAGTCGGACATAACAAATCCTCTAAAATGACAAGGCCGAAGATTATCCAACCCCCCCGGGGGGGATTTCAACGTAAAATTCCACTAAGCGGCCGGTTTATTGATTTACATGCTGTCCAGGACGGTCACCCATTATGCTGTTCACGCTTTTTCGCCCGTTGGTAGGCCGGCCGCTGCCGCAGCTTGCCAATATAAGCCTGGAGGGACGGATAGGCGTCTACCCCTACCCGCGTGGCTAATCCCTCCAGCGGAAAGCTCATCTGGATATCCGCCGCGCTGAACCGGTCGCCGGCGAACCAGGGATACTGGCTTAAATGGCTTTCAAGATAATGACAATGGGTAAGCAACTGCGGATCAAGATACTTTTGCGATACCCCTTTGCCCACCGCAGCCCCGATGGGCCTGGCTAGCCAGGGTACCGGCGGTTTGCCCAACATACCGAAAATCAGCTTCATGACCAGCAGCGGCATCAGAGAACCTTCGGCGTAGTGCAGCCAGTAGCGGTAACGAATCCAGCTCTCATCATGGCTGTCTACGGGAGAGAGCAGGTGAGTGCTATCGTAGCGGTCCTCCACGTAGTCGATAATGGCCCCCGACTCCGCCAGCGTAAGGCCGTCGTCGGTAATAATGGGTGATTTTCCCAGCGGATGAATGCGTTTTAACGCCTCTGGGGCCAGCATATTTTTTTCACGCTGGTAATACATCACCTCGTAGGGCAGATCGAGTTCTTCAAGTAACCACAAAATCCGATGTGAACGCGACTGATTCAGATGGTGAACGGTAATCATCAAGTGCTCCTTTCTTCATTATCGATCCAGGTATCACTGTAGCCCACCCGAGTCATATTGGTCGCGCTAACCGTCCCGAAACGGGTGAACAGCAAAATAATCCTGGCCGTTCGGTATCGGTGATAATAGCCATGGTTGTAGCGTTAAGCCCTAGCCATCACGGGGGTGCCAATGTTGCCCGATAAAAAAACCGCACCAGGCTCACGCCGGTGCGGTCTTGTCATTTGCCGATCGGTGTTTAGAAATCGACGGTCATCGATACCTTGGCTTCACGTGGGTCGCCTTGGGTCAGGTAACCGCCGGTGGCCGATGCCCAATATTTTTCATTGGTGACGTTTTCAATCCCGGCACGCCAGATGATATTGTTTTTCGACAGGTTCATATTATAGCGCACGCCCAAATCCAGTCGGGTCCAGTCATCCACTTTCAGCGTGTTGGCCTGGTCCGCATATTGCGAGCCGGTATGAATCACCTTGCCGGTGGCGGTCAGGCCGGTCAGGCCGGGGAGATCCCATTCGCCGCCGACCACCATTTGATAACGAGGGACGCCGATGGCGTCATTGCCGTTATAGGTACCGTTCTGGGTTTTGGTCAGTTCCGGATCCATCCAGGCCATGCTGCCGTTCAGACGCACGCCAAACACGGGTTCGCCAAACACATTAAGCTCCAGGCCACGATTGCGCACTTCACCATTATTACTAAATACATAGCCGTCGCCGGAGGGGTTGTAAACGCCGACCGGTTTTTTGATTTCAAACAGCGCCACCGAGCCGGCAACCCGACCATAGTCCGCCTTGATCCCCACCTCGTTCTGTTTAGAGGTCTCAATACCGGAAACCTGGCCGCCATTGCTTACCACGGTGCCGTTATAAAGCGTACCGGCGGTTTCGCCAGCCTGCAGCGCTTCGATGTGGTTGGCGTACAAGGAGATATGATCCCAGGGCTTGACCACCAGGCCAAAGGCCGGCGTGACCTTGGTCTCATCAAATGAGGTGCTTTCCGCACCGGTATAGTCATAGTTGTACACCACCACATTTTGGCGACGCAGCCCGCCGATAAGCTGCAGCCGATCGTCCAGCATGGAAAGGGTATCGGACAGCGCCACGCCGTAGTTACGCACGCGGTTGGTCACGCCCGGATCGCCCATGTCGCCCCCCGAATAGAGGTTGGTCAAGGGTTCGCTGACGTTGGCCGGATCGTAGATGTTTTCACTGATGGTCGTCCCGGTCATGGTATAGGCGGTGCTGGTCTTGCGATACAGGGTGGATACGCCGAGGTTGACATTATGCTTTATGAAACCGGTATCGAATTTGCCACGCACCCCAGCCTGGCTGGAGATACTGTCGGCAAAATAGGGCACGGTCATGCGGCTCATGGTGGCGTCGCCATCGTCGCCTGACAACGTTGGCGACGAGTATTTACCATATTCATGCGTATGGTTGGCGCCCACCGCGCCGTAGGTGGTCCAGTTGTCCGTCAGATCATATTCAGCGCGCAGCATGCCGAACTCGTTTTCCGTATCGGTATAGGCCCATTTCTGGCCGTAGTTACCGGTGGCGGAAGGCACTTCGGGGATGCTGGTGGCGGTTCCGAGATACACCACCGGCCGGCCGCCGTGCACGGTTTGCTTGACCATGCCGAAGTCCAGCGAGCTGCGGAAGCGGTCGCCGCGATAATCCAGGCCAATCGAGCCCATGGTCATCCGGCGCCGTTCATCATCAATGGCGGTGCCGCCCTCGCGATGCGCGCCGTTAATACGCACGCCGAACTGATTGTTATCACCATAACGGCGTGCGACGTCAAAGGCCCCGCCCACTTGGGATTTAGAGGTATAGTCCAGGGATACCCGGTTGAGCGGCTCATCGCCGGCGCGTTTGGGCTCAACGTTCACCGAACCGCCAACGCCCGTGCCTCCCGGTGGCACACCGTTAAGGAAGGCGCTGGATCCTTTGAGCAGTTCTATACGTTCGGCAAATTCGGTGGGCAACATCTGCCGCGGCAAGATACCATAAAGGCCACCATAGGAAATGTCTTCACCGTCAAGGGAAAACCCACGCACCACAAAGGTCTCGGCGTAGTTGCCGTAGCCATAACCGCTTTGTACCGAAGCGTCGTTATTCAATACGTCCGCCAGCGACCGCGCCTGCTGATCTTGAATCAGCTTCGAGGTAAAGCCCACGATGCTAAAGGGTACGTTACTGGCATCCTGCTGCCCTAAAAATCCTACTCGCCCACCGTTGGCAATTTGGCCGTCCAAATAGGCCGGCACCAATTGATCGCCCCCCGCGCGGAAAGCGTTATCCGGCGCGGCCACCACGGTAATGGTATCGGTCTTGCCCGGGGTTGGATCCGTCGTCCCGGTGGCGCTAGCCGCTGTCGGCACGGTAGCGGTGGTCGTTGCGGCATACGCCGGCAAGGCCATGGCGGCGCAGCCCGCGCTGATAATCACCGCCAACAGGCAGGGTAAGGGCGCCTTGCGCCCCACGGGGGAAAGATCGGCAGTACGCATGTGCACAAAACCTTTATTGAATAATAATGAGAATGATTCTTATGAGAGTTCAGGATTATGCTAAAGGTAAAGAAATATGCAAGTTAATATTTATAAAAACATACATTATCTTGCTTAAAGATAAGAAATCAGTGGTAAAGCGCCATGAGGTCGGCGTTCTAGGCCGATGCCCGACGCAGCAGATAAATAAAATATGGCGCACCAAAAAACGTCGCCAATAATCCGGCGGGAATTTGATAAGGGAAGATAATGAAACGGCCGCACCAATCGGCGGCGATCATCAGCAGGGTACCCAGCACACCGGCGACCAGTAATTGCGGCAGCGATCGGCGAAAGCCCAGCATCCGCGCCATGTGCGGCGCCATCAGCCCGACAAAGCTTAGGGGACCGACGTTCATGGTGGCGGCGGCAATCAGTCCGGCGGCCAAGCAGAGTATCGTCATCCGCGCCGGTTTTAACGCGACACCCGCGGAACGCGCGCTGGCGCCGCCCAACGGCAGCAGCGCCAGCCAACGGCGCGTCAGCGGAGCGGCCGCCAGGAGTACCGCCCCAATGGCGGCGGTACGTACCGCTTCGGCGCCGCTGACTTTATACGTCGAGCCGGATAGCCAGGTCAGTACGGATGACATGCGTGGATCGCCGCTAATCAGCATCAGAGTTAGAAGTGTGGAAAATAGCGTGCTTAGCGCGATGCCCACCAGCAGCAAACGGCCACTGGAAAAGCCGCCACGCTGTGCCAACAGCATAATCAGCAACAGGGATAACGCCGCGCCCAGACTCCCCGCGGGCAGCAACCAGAGATAGGCATCCTGTGGAACCAGAAACAAGAGCAATACGACGCCAAAGGCCGCACCTGAGCTTATCCCCAATATTTCCGGGCTGGCCATCGGGTTACCGGTCATTTTTTGGATCAGCGTGCCCGCCGCCGCCAACATGGCGCCCGCCGCGCCGGCCGCCAATACGCGTGGCCAGCGCCAGACCCACATCTCTTGTATCGACCAATACCACCCGTCGCCGTCCCGCCCAAGCGCCAGCGCCAGGATAATCATTAATACCAGCAGGGCCAGTCCCACCAGCAGCCCCATGGCGGTGATCCGCCGCGGCGAGGCTATGGACGTAGCGGGATCCGTGGCCGATACGCGGGTATCACGCAGCTTAGGCAACAGCCAGAGCAGCAATGGCGCGCCGATCAGCGCCGTCGCGGCGCCGGTGGGGATCTCTTGCCACAACCGGGCCAGTAGAATCATTAACTGGTCGCTCAGCAGCAATAACAATGCGCCCAACAGGCAGGATAACCCCAGCCGGGACAAGAGCCGGCGCGCGCCCAGCATCCGCGCCAACAGGGGGGCGAACAGCCCGATGAACCCAATAATGCCGGCGGCGTTAACCAAAAACGCGCTCAGAACGATCGCGATGCCCAGCGCCGCCAGACGCGCGCTCACCAAGCCCAGGCCAAGATTACGCGCCACGCCGTCGCTCAGCCCCATCAGCAGCAACGGCCGCAGCATCAACAGTATCAGCAGCAGCCCGATGGCCAGCCTGGGCAGTAGAAACTGCACCATGTTCCAATCTTGCTGATTCAGCATGCCGCTGCTCCACAAATAGAGACTTTGCAACCGTTCATAATTCAGCAGCGCCAGCAGGCTTCTGATGGCGCCGCAATATAATCCCAGCACCAGCCCTGATAAAATCAGCGTTACCGGCGATAGCCGGCGCCCCCAGGATACGCCGAACACCAGGCCGCCAATCGCCAGCGCCCCGGCTATGGTGGCCAGCTGCCGGGTAGTTTCGCCGCCCGGCAGTGCCCAAAGCGTCGCAAGGGTTAATCCTAACTGCGCCCCGGCCGCGATCCCTAGGGTAGTGGGTTCGGCCAGGGGATTGCGCAATACCTGTTGGAAAATAACGCCGACCAGGCCGAGTCCGGCTCCGACCAATAGCGAGAGCACCGTACGCGGTAGTAGACTGAAATGAAATACCAACTGGTCAATACTGGCCGCCTGCGGTTGGATGGCGGCTGGCCACCACAGAACGGGCGGCAGCTGATGAAAAAAATTCAGACCGGTCATGGCCAGCGCGGCGGCGGCCAACAGCACGATCGGCCAGGCGGATAACCACGGGAAGCGGTGGCTCATGCCGGCGACCTTAGCGCGTGTTCAAGCTGCCGACAAAAACGCATGGCGGCCAGCGTGGCACCAAAAAACCATGCCGCCGGTGCGATGCGAAGTTGGCCAGTGCGGACAAATGGCAGCGTTTGCCAAAGCGCCGAGCCGGTGATGTCGAACAGCGGATCCTGGGCGCCGCGGTGAAAACATATCGCCCTGACGTCACCAAACTGCGCCAGTTGCTCGAGCCCCACGACCGTGCTACCCCAGAAATTGATCTCGCCTTGCCAGGCATTTACCACGCCGACCCGATCCATCACTTCCTGGAACAGGCTCCGCTTGCCGATGACCATGATGTGGCGGCTATCGATAAAGGAAAACAACAACACCGGGCGCTTGGTCAGCAACGCCAGCCGTTGACGGGTCTGATCCAGCTGTTGGTCCACCGCCGCCAAATGCAGCTGCGCACGTCCCGGCACCCCTAGGCGATCGGCCAGAGACTGCACGTCCTGCCGGGCCACGGTTAACGGCAGGCCCGCGGCGTTGCTGAATCTAAAGGACAGGGTGGGCGCAATGGGCGTGATGCTTGCCGGCGCCGGACCGAAGCCGTCCGAGAGCAAAATCAGCGACGGACGCAGGCGCTGCATGGCTTCCATATTGGGTTCATTACGCAATCCCACGTCCCGCACCGTCGGTGCCAACGCCGGTTCCTGTACCCAGGCGCGATAATTAGGCACATCGGCAATGGCGATGGGCATCACCCCAAGGGCGATTAATAACTCGGCCGGGCGCCATTCCAGCGCAATAATTCTGGTCAAATCCGGCGCGGCGGCGGCGCGGCCACTCCACCAAGGCAAAACGGCCATCGCCTGCAAAAGACGTCGGCGATACGCATCGTGAGTTTGCATAAATTTTAAATATAAATAGTTATCATTCTGATTTTGATCGCCTATTATGCGCATTCGGACGGTGACTGCAAGCACACGTATTCGTGCCGGGCGCCGCCAGCGGTTAATCATGAGATGAGAACAAGACAGGAGACGTATGAAGCCCGCCGCAACCCTGGCCTCATTGGAACGCGCCGCCGCTATCGCCGATAGCTTCTTATTTGCCGCCCCAGCCGGCAAAACGCTATTTTCGTCGGCCGCTCTCTGTACGCCGACAACGGCGCTGCCGGTAGTCGCGCCTTTTTTGCGACGTCATCAGGGTGAGGATCGGGCGGCGGTCATTTCCATGTGGTCACAATGGTATTTTGCCCGCCTGCTGCCTACGTGGACGCGCATTAACCTCCTGTACAGCTGGCAACTGCCATCGGACCCGCGGGAGGTTAGCTTCACCCTGGACGAAAATGGGGTGCCGGGAGAATTCGTGTTGGCAAGCATTGGTGGGGAGACGCCCGCCGAGGTCGATATCTTTACGCGCTTTCGCCCATTAGCGGCCGGACATATACAGCCAATATGCCATACGCTGAGCGGCTTGGCGGGGATAGCAGCGAGCTTGTTCTGGAATAATGCGGCCATCCGCATCGCGCACGGCTTTACTCTGGCACGGGAGCAAGGGGGAGATACCACCGCCGCCGGCCCGCTGCTGGCCAGCAAAACGCTGCCCGACGGTACGGTAAACCGGCTGTTCGCCCCCGTACGGCAGTTAAAAGAGGACGGGAGTTCGCACACCATCCGCCGACTGTGTTGCCTGCGCTACAAACTCGGCGATACCGAGTATTGCCCGAGCTGCCCGCTATTGCTGGCAAACCGGCGTAAAAATCGCCGCGCTTAATCACCCGGGAAATTCATCACCGGCGGGCCTGGTCCAATACCGCTACCCGGATCAATGGAGGGTTAAAGCGTTTCCATTAGGCGACGCGTTTCCGCTACCGCCACTTGCCAAATCGCCAGCATCTCGTCATCCGTCCGTTGATAAAACCCACCATAATTGCCATCACCCAGCAGGGCCCGTGCTTGAGTCGGATTGAGCTTGCGAAAGCTGACCAAATCCAGCATGGGTTTTTGCGTCGTGGGCTGAATAACCCCCGGTAGCCGGGTCCAGGGAAAGTTCTCCATCCACGAGGCGTGGGACGCCAAGGCGTCGGTTTGCTGTACCTGTGCCCAGGTTTTCGGCGCGCACCACCAGTTATGCAATTGCACCATCACCTCGGGATTGGTGACCATCCACTCGCTGATGATATTCTGTGCCGGGATATTGCCGCCATGGCCGTTCACGAGCAATATCCGTCTAAAACCCTGGCGTTTAAGGTTATAAAGAATATCGGTGAGCACATGAACGTAAGTGCTGACCCGCAGGCTGATGGTACCGGGAAAATCGCTGAACGCCGGCGTCATGCCGAACGGCATCACCGGGAACACCGGAATGCCTAATGGCGCGGCCGCTTCGACGCTCACCTTTTCCGCTAGAATGGAATCTACCGACAGGCTAAGGAACGCATGCTGCTCCGTACTGCCCAAGGGTACCACGACCCGATCGTCGCCGCGAAGATAGGTCTCGAGCTGTTGCCAATTCATCTCGCTGATTTTCATGGTTTTCCTTCATTGCCGGGGTTAAAGAACATCCGAAGATAACAGCGGGGCCACCACCCGCTGGATATCCCCGCTATCCGGAGTATGCCGGTATTCAAATGCCTGCTGGCCGGGTGATAGCAGTTGAGTTAACGCCTCGGCGCCGGTGGCGTACACCAACACGTCGGCGATGGCCAGCAGGCGAGTGAGCTCCGAACTATCCCGCTGAACCACGGTGACGGATTGCACATGGGGCGCGAACCGCTGCACGCCGATTTTCATCAACGCGGTAAACTCCGGGAAGATGGAGACCACCAGCACTCTCGCCAGCGGATCGAGCGAGGCCAAGGCGCGGCGCGTTCGCCCGGAGGGAATAAAGCTGATATTGACTACCCGCATGCCGGGCAGCAAATTCATCACCTCGCGCCGTCGATGGGCGAAGGTCAGGATCAGATCGGCGCAATTAGCCTGCGCGCGGGTGGCGGCATCGGTGGTCAGCAGCGAGAGCGTCGTTGCGTCTACGCGAACCCGCTCTCCCAGGGTATCTGAAATAATTCGCGCATAGTCGCGGGCGGAATCGATAAAATTCCCCACCAGCAGCACATGTCTTACGCTGGCCTGGCGCTGCTGATGCTGGAAGCGATTGTTGACCAGCGCCGCCAGGTCGCCGGGGCAAAGCCCCAGTTCACGAGCACAGTCAATCAGATGATCAATCCGCCGGTGCAGTTCGGTTAAACGTTGGTCGCTATGAAGCAACGTCTGGGAGGCATCGGCGATATAGGTACCGGAACCCGGTTTACTGTAAACCAGCTCGGCCTGTTTAAGCTCGCGATAAACCTGGGCCACGGTCATAGGCGCCACGCCGGCCTGCTCCGCCATTTCCCTGACCGAAGGCAGCTTGTCGCCGGGTTTTAACGCGCCAAACGTAATAGCGTATTCCACCAGCCCCCTAAGCTGCACTCCCAACGGGAGCGATAACGTCCGATCAAGATGAAATTCCACAACCTGCCCACGCATCTGTTCTAATAGACTAATACACTAACGTTATAAGCTTATACAACGCAAGAGTCGGCGAACATTTTCCCCTACTCTCCTGTCCTGCATTTCCTTCAAAGCAAAATAATTGCGTTTTTTTCATGCAAATTATTGACATTATGTGATCAATACTTCAAATATCGTACTACTGGATTAGAACAGTCACATAAAAATCACGCTAAAAATCTTATTTGACGAGATAAGGGGATGGGTAAATGAAAGCAACGCATTGCATGACGTTAATCGCTTTAATGATAGCTGGCGCACTTCCACTTTCCCACGCCATGGCGGCGGACCCCATCCAACGGGGCGGGACCCTGGTGTATGGCCGTTATAGCGACAGTTCGTTTTTGGAACCGGTACTGAATGAAAATAATACCGATATCTGGATCCTGTCGAATCTCTATGACACGCTGTTATTCCCCACCGCCGACGGTAAAGGCATTGAACCAGGCCTCGCTACCAAGTGGGCGATTGCCGCCGACGGTAAAAGCGTCATCCTGACCCTGCGCGAAGGGACCAAGTTCTCCGATGGTTCACCCATTACCGCCGAAGACGTCAAATGGTCCCTGGAACGCGCCAGCAAACCCGGTAATGGGGTCTGGCAATTTATGGTGGATTCCATCGATCATGTGTCCATCGACGGCGCCAATACGGTGACGTTGTGGTTAAAACATCCGGATCCGGCCATTCTGAGCGCCTTGACCGCGTTTAATACTTCCATCATGCCGAAAAAGCAGTTCGAAGCGACGCCGGGCGATTCCGATAAGCAAAAAGCGGAGACATTTGCCGAACATCCGGTAGGCTCCGGTCCCTATGTGCTGAAATCCTGGCAGCATAACGCCACCATGACCCTGGTGCGTAACCCTTATTATTGGCGTAACGGTGCCGATGGCAAACCGTTGCCTTATCTCGACGGCATCACCTTTGAAATCGTACCCGATGATGCCACCCGCATTTTGAAACTGCAGTCCGGTGAGCTGGATGGCACCGAATTCATTCCCTATTCACGGGTCAACGAACTGAAAGCCAATCCGGCTATTAACATGCGGCTATTCCCTTCCACCCGAGTGGAATACGTCAGTTTGAATGTCCGCGCGCAATATCAGGGAACCGCCAATCCGCTGGCTAATGAAAAAGTGCGCCAGGCGCTGAATTATGCCACCGATAAGCAGGGGATTATTCAACTGGTTACCTACGGCATAGGCACGCCGATGACATCCTATATTTCCAGCGGTACCCCTGGTCATGTGGGTGATAAACCGCTCTATCCGGTGGATGTGGCCAAAGCAAAACAGCTGTTGGATCAGGCCGGCTTTAGCAATGGCTTCGGTGCCAATATTCTGGTTTTGGCCGGTAATGAGGATGAAATCAGCATTGCCACCGCCCTGCAGCAGATGTGGGCGCAGGTGGGAATAAAACTGACGATTACCCAGGTGGATCATGCCACCGAGACCGATCGTTACCGCAAGGGTGATTTTGGTATGCGCCTGTCCACCTGGACTGACGATATCGCCGATCCAAATGAAATCACCTCCTATTTTGCCTACTCAAAAAATATCCAGGCGGTACATTCCGGTTGGAAAAATGATCAGGCCGATCGCCTGTTCGAACAGTCGCAGCAGGAAATTGATCCGCAAAAACGCGCGGCGGATTACCAGCAGATCCAACAGATCTTTAATGCCCAGGGACCGATCGTGCCGCTGTACGAAAGCCCCTACCCGGTAGCGTTGAAGAACACCGTGCACGGTTTCGTGCAAATACCGCTGGGCAACAATCTGTTTGCCGAGACTTATCTGACCCGCAAATAGCGCCGCGGCGCGGGCGGCCATCTCCGGTGGTCGGCCCGGCGCCCGGCCAGCGGCCGACGTCGGGGGCGGCAAACGCAGGGTAGGATAGGAGAATAGACGGGTGCCCGAATTTGCTTATATTGTTAAACGTATTTTGCTGATTATTCCAACGCTGCTGGTGATTTTGGTGGTGACTTTTACCATCGTGCGCCTACTACCGGGCGATCCCGCCAGCGCCATGATCGGCGATCGCAGTACCGAAGCCGATGTGGTGCGCATCAATGCCGAACTGGGGTTAAATAAACCGCTGCCGGTGCAGTTTTTCTTTTTTGCCCGCCAGGTGATCACCGGTAACCTGGGGAATTCTTATGCTTTGCACAGCCCGGTCACCCGGGTCATTGCCGAACGTCTGCCGGTCAGTGTGATGTTAACCGCCATGGCCGGCGTATTCGCCCTGTTGATGGCTATTCCGCTGGCGTTTATCTCGGCGCTTAAACGCAACGGTACCGCCGATATCGCCATTCGCGGCTCATTCCAGATCACGTTGTCCATGCCGTCGTTTTATATCGGCCTGGTACTGCTGACTGTGTTTTCCGCCCATCTGCATTGGTTTCCGGTGGGTGGGTATGGCGACAGCTTCGCGGATAAGCTTTATCATTTATTTTTACCGTCCATGACGCTGGCCCTCAGCCTGGCGGCGGTATTGATCAATAATCTGCGCACGTCG
The DNA here is from genome assembly GCA_015654745.1 of Enterobacterales bacterium. Classification (GTDB taxonomy): domain Bacteria; phylum Pseudomonadota; class Gammaproteobacteria; order Enterobacterales; family Enterobacteriaceae; genus Acerihabitans. The sequence continues at coordinate 4,721 of JAATGH010000161.1, read as the reverse complement.
GTTATCGCGGTGCTCGACGCCGAGTACATCACGTTTGCTCGCGCCAAGGGGTTGCCCGGCCGAGTGATTTTGCTGCGCCATGTGCTGCGCAATTCGTTGATTCCCACCATCAATCTGTTTGCATTAAATGTCGGTACCATTATCGGCAGCGCGGTGATCACCGAAACGGTATTTGCGGTGCCCGGCATCTGCCGGCTCATGGTGGACAGCATCTTTAGCCGCGACTACCCCATGGTCCAGGGACTGGTGATTGTGCTGTCGGTAATAGTGTCGTTAATCTTCCTGATTACCGATATTATCCAGGTGATGATCGACCCAAGGAGAGCACGATGACCACTCTGCCGGCGCACCCGCTGCCCGTCCGGACCTGGCGGCGGCATATTCCCTGGCCATTGCTGGCGATGGCGATCATATTATTGTTTAGCCTGGCGGCCGGCGTTTTCCCTCAGCTGATCGCCCCTTACGATCCGCTGGCGTTTGATTACCGGGCGATTCTTAAACCTCCGGGGGCGCATCACCTGTTCGGCACCGATAATTTTGGCCGCGACGTGTTCTCGCGGGTGATCTATGCCTATCGGGTCGATCTGCAAATTGCCCTGTTCACGACCCTGTTCCCCATGATTTTCGGCACGCTGGCGGGCCTGCTGGTGGGGTTCTACGGCGGTTGGGCGGAAACCCTATTTCAGCGGGTGGTGGACGCGGTCATTACCTTTCCCCTACTGGTGCTGGTGATCGCCATCGTGGCGATCCTGGGTCCGGGACTGGGCAGTATGTATATTGCCGTCGGCATTATTTACTGGGTGTTCTACGCGCGGCTGATCGTCGGCGAAGTCAGCGTCCAAAAACGGCTGGATTATATCGCCGCCGGCCAGGTCATGGGCTACAGCCGTGGACGGATCATTTTTCGCCATTTGCTGCCCAACGTGATGACCACTACCCTGGTGTACTGGATGACCGATATGGCGCTGGCGATATTGCTCGGTTCCAGCCTAGGCTATCTGGGCCTGGGAGCCCAGCCGCCCACGGCGGAATGGGGAGTATTGATTGCCGCCGGCAAGAATTTTATGGATACCGCCTGGTGGATTACCATTTTTCCCGGTCTGGCCATCGTCCTGACCGGCCTGGGGTTTAGCCTGCTGGGCGACGTGCTGGCCGAACGGCTAAGACCGGGGCACTAGCCGGCTGGCGAGTGCCGTTGGCAGAGCCGAGCTTAATGACTGGAGGTAGAATATGAATTTTCCGGCATCTCCATCTTCCCGGCCAACCAGGATCGTCCGGCAGGCTGCGGAAACCGACCGGCTGCGGGTGGAAAATCTTACTACCGTGATCCACTCCCCACGAGGGGAGATCAACGCCATCCAGGAGGTAAGTTTTGAATTACAACCCGGCGAAATTCTCGGCCTGGTGGGAGAATCCGGATCCGGTAAAAGCGTCACGCTGCGGTCCTTGCTCGGTTTAATGCCGGGATCGGCGCAAAGCTACGGCTCGGTGACCTGGCAAGGGCAGGAGTTGATCAACGCCCCGTCTGAGATATTGCGGCGGATTCGCGGTGGCGAAATCGCCATGATTTTTCAGGAGCCGATGATTGCGCTAAATCCGGTACTGACCGTGCGCCGCCAAATCGATGAGAGCCTGCGGGCGCACACGCGGCTTAATGGTAAACAGCGGCGCGCGCGCACCATCGAGCTGCTCAATCAGGTCGGCATTCCCGACGCGCCGCGCCGGCTGGATAATTATCCGCACGAGTTCTCCGGCGGGATGCGCCAGCGGGTCATGATTGCCATTGCCCTGGCGGGTGAACCGCGGCTGCTGCTGGCGGATGAGCCGACCACCGCACTGGATGTCACCATTCAGCAGCAGATCCTGAATTTATTGCTGTCGTTACGCGACCGGCTGCATATGGGCATTATTTTTGTTACCCATGATTTAGGCGTGGTGGCACAGCTATGCGATCGGGTGGCGGTGATGTATGCCGGGCGGATTGTGGAGTCCGGGTCGGTGGAAGGAGTGTTTGCCCAGCCCCTACACCCCTATACCCAGGGGTTGATGGGTTCGGTGCCCAGGATAGGGGTGGAGCGCACCCCGTTGTTGTCCATTGAAGGCACGCCGCCTTCATTACTGGATTTGCCGTCGGGCTGCGGCTTTAACCCGCGCTGTGCCTACGCCACCGAACGCTGTCGTCGCGAGACGCCGACATTTTTGTCGCTGGCCGACGATCGCGGCGTGGCCTGCCATCATTTTCAACATTTGGTCAATACGCGGAGTCTGTGATGGAGCAATCGTCAGCCATCGGTGAACCACCGATTATGTTGGTCGAGGATGCGCAGGTGCGTTTCCCGGTAAAGCAATCGATATGGCACCGGCTACAGGGACGGCAGGCGCAGTATGTTCAGGCGCTTAACGGCGTAAGGCTGGAGCTCAGGCGTGGCGAGACCTTGGGAGTGGTGGGCGAATCCGGCTGCGGCAAATCCACGCTGGCGCGGGCGCTGGTGGGGTTGATCGAGGCTGATGATGGCCGCATCCGCTTTCGGGGCCAAGATATTGCCACGCTGCACGGCAAGGCGCGGCGTAGCTTCAACCGCCAGGTGCAGATGATTTTTCAGGACCCTTATGGTTCCCTTAATCCACGCATGACGGTAGGCCAGATGCTGCGGGAGGCGCTCTCGGTACACCGCATGCGTCCGCGCGCCGATATTCCGGCTCGGATCCTGGAACTGTTGGACCTGGTGCGCCTGCCCGCCGATGCGGTGGACAAGCTGCCCCATGAGTTTTCCGGTGGCCAGCGTCAGCGCATCGGCATCGCCCGGGCGCTGGCGGTGGAACCGGAAGTGCTGGTGGCGGACGAACTGGTATCGGCATTGGATGTATCGGTACAGGCTCAAGTGGTGAACCTGTTGCTGGATTTGCAGCAAAAATTATCGTTGACGGTGCTGTTTGTCGCCCACGACCTGAGGCTGGTGCGACATATTTCCCATCGCGTGGCGGTAATGTATCTGGGCGAGGTGATTGAGAGCGGCGACGCTGAGGCAATCTATCAGCAGCCGTTGCACCCCTACACCCAGGCATTGCTGCGCGCGGCGCCGGGTATGGACCCGACCCGGCGCATTGCCACCGTCAGCCTGGCCGGCGAACTGCCGAGCCCCCTATCCCCGCCTACCGGCTGCCGGTTTCATACCCGCTGCCCCTACGTTACCGACCGCTGCCGCCGTGAACATCCCAGCCTGCGTACCAAGCCAAGCGGTCAACTGGTCGCCTGCCATCTGGCGTAGCCGCCCTTCGTTTCATTGAAGACCGCTTATAAACACGCCCCGCCTTGCACCTCCGCTGTGGGTACTTGTCTTAGGTTACAACGACGCCCCGCCGCAAATCATCAGCTGCTGGCCGGTGATAGCGTCCGCCGAGGGAGACAGCAGGTAAATCACCAGGTCGGCTACTTCATCCAGGCGAATATAACGGCCTATCGGCGGCAAGGTGGGTGGTGAACCTTTGCGCTCGGGCCGGTTAAGCATAGGCGTATCGGTGGCCCCGGGCGCCACGATATTCACGGTGATGCCCCGAGGCGCCAATTCCGCCGCCCAGCTTCGGGCCATGCCAATCAGCGCTGATTTGGTGGCGACATACTGGCTCCGGCCGGCTGCGCCGCTCGAGGTCCGGCTGCCAAGCAAGATTATCCGGCCCCCGCGCGGCAGCCTGGCCACCAACCGATCGGCCAATATCTCGGCCACGCCAATATGCAGTGCCCATAGCCGGCGACTGGCGTCATAATCCAGCTCGCCCAGCGGCGCGGCCCGCATCTGGCCCGCCGCGTGAATCACCGCGTCAACATCGCCCAACCCGTCCAAAAAACCAAGCAGCGCCGGCGTATCGCCAATATCCAACACCACGCCGGTAAACGCCGGATGGGGATTTGCCTGCGGGGTGCGCGCCAATCCGGTCACCCGCCAGCCCTGCGCCAGCAGTCGTTCGGCGATGGCGGCGCCGATGCCGGAACTGGTGCCGGTGATCAGCGCATGGCGCCGCGGCTCGAGCGTCATAGGTTGTCGCGTCCCGTTATCCACTCTTCGCTAAGGCAAATATATTTAATGGCCTGACGATAATAGGTAAACGCAATATGTAATTTGCCATCCCTGCTTTGCTTGATACTGGGATAGGAGAATTCACGGTTTAATTTTTCCTGAGAATTATTAGTCATGCAATAACCGTCGCCTTCCTCCAGATTACGTTGCCAGGGCCAACTGCGTCCGCTGTCTACGGAAATCGCCACGGTCATTGGGGCGCGCGGCGCGCCCCAAAACGCGCCTCGCCCAGCCGCGTCCATCACCGGTGCGGGCACGGCATCTCCGTCGTCTTCGTCTTCGATTTCATCATAAAGAGACGTTCGTCGTTCTGTGGCCCCTGCCGCGCTCATATTATTAAACACCAGCGCCAGATGACCATTGTCCAGGGTGGTTACCTGGATAGAGGAATTATTGTTTGGTAGCGTGGTGGCCCGGGGCGAAGACCAGGTTTTTCCCCCGTCCGTGGAGCGGCTTTGGTAGATAAAATCCGCCCAACGGCTGCGATAGAGTGCCAGCAGGCTGCCATCAGCAAGGGGCGTAATATTCATATGCACACAGCCAACGCTGTCCGGCACCGGATAATTCCGCCAGGTCTGGCCGCCGTCGCTGGATATTTTCACCGCGCTGACATCGTCGTTGCCCACCCATTTTTCACCCGGCCGG
>JAATGH010000011.1 GCA_015654745.1 Enterobacterales bacterium | reverse complement strand
CAGGCGCAACTGCACCAGGCCGAGGTGCAACTGGACTTATCCCATGTGCAGTATCCGGCACAGCTGGCCCAGGCGCAACAGGCTAGCGCCGAGGCTAATTTACAAAATGTCGAGGCGGAATATCGCCGGCAGCGCCCTGATGTCGGTGGTTTCACCGGATGTCTGGGTGACGGCAAACTTCAAGGAATCACAGTTGGAGCTCATGCAGCCCGGCAACCGGGTGGATATCACGGTGGACGCCTATCCAACGTTGAAACTGCATGGGCATGTGGACAGCGTGCAGCAAGGCGCCGGCTCTCGCTTCTCCACCTTCCCGGCGGAAAACGCCACCGGCAACTTTGTGAAGATTGTTCAGAGCGTACCGGTCAAAATAGTGATCGATGAGGGGCTTGACCCCAATATCCCGTTGCCGCTGGGATTATCCGTGGCCCCGACGATACTGTTGAAATGAGCGGCGGCCGTGACTGGCAGCCGGCCGGCAATCCTTGGGTGGTGGCGATTGTCGTGACCTTGGCGGTGTTTATGGAGATCCCGGATACCACTATCGTCAACGTCGCCCTGCCCCATATCGCCGGAACCGTATCGGCAAGTTACGACGAATCCACCTGGGTGCTCACCTCTTACCTGGTGGCAAAAGGGATCGTATTGCCTATTTCCGCCTTTTTTGGCCGGGTGTTCGTCCGTAAACAATATTTATTGCTGTGTCTCGGCATGTTTACCATCTGTTTGTTCCTGTGCGGCATCGCCACCGAACTGTGGCCGCTCATCTTATTTCGTGTACTGCCGGGCTTTTTCGGCGGCGGTCTGCAGCCGGTGCGGCAATCGGTGCTGCTGGATTATTTCAAGCCGGCGGATCGCGGCAAGGCCTTTGGCATCTCCTCCATTGCCATTATCGTGGCGCCGGTGCTGGGCATTGTGGGAGCCGTCTACTGGCTGCTTTATGCCAAAAGTTTGGTAGCAAACGTGCGTCTGGCCGGGGTAGAACAGGCCAACGATGCTCTCGCCTACCGGCAAACGGTGTTGACTGCGTTGCAATACATGGAGAATGCCTTAATGAGCTATCGCAGCGATCAACAGCGGGTGGAAGGTTTGCAGCAAACCACCGTGTCGCTGCAAAATGCATTCAACTTGGCCAGCGAAAATTATCTCCAGGACCTGAGCACGTTTATCAATGTGCTGGATGCCCAGCGCCAGCTGGCGCTGGGCAGTCAACAGACCGAAGCGGCCAGGCCCAGAGCACCATAGATTTAGTGGCGTTGTATAAAGCCCTGGGAGGAGGCTGGCAGCCTTACCAGACCATCGCACTGCCACATTATCCGGTGTTCAGGCCGGCGCAGACCGCTGACGCCCTGGTGCAATCGACCAATAAATCACCTTAATCTTAGGCCAAAGCCTAAATCCGCGAAAAAAGTAGATCCACGTCACATATTTTTGTAGCGCAATGCAAAAAAACAGGAGAAAATTACATCATCTTACATTACCGGGGATAATTAAAGATGGGTACGCTTACCTCAAGCTTTGTAATGATGCGCTGGGAACTGCTCAGCGCGGTGATGATGTTCTTCGCCAGCACCATGAACGTGGTCTGCCGCAATAACAGCCGCAACGCCCTGGCCTTTATCTTTAGCGGCGTGGGTATCAGCATGGCCTGCTGGTTTGTCACCGGCCTGCTGGGGATCACGTTGTCGTTCGAAGTGTCCTGGCGTGAACTCTGGGCTAATTCCAAAGATGTCATCATCTATATCTTATCGCATACCCCACCGGACTGGCAGATCAGTTAATTTAACGGCGTCAGGCTGTTAGCACTAACGGAACTCGATAACACCTATTCGCGGCTGGCACAGGCTGTCGATTAATGCTTGCCGATAATTGTACCGATTGGTACAATCCTGGTATTCAGCAACCTCCCGTGCAGAAAGATGAGGCGTTAATCATGGCAAGCCTAGTCCCCCCGTTTACGTTCGAAACCGCGATCGCCAAAGTACGAATGGCGGAAGATGGCTGGAACAGCCGCGACCCCCAGCGTGTGTCCCTGGTGTATACCCCGGATACCCAATGGCGTAATCGGGTAGAAATTATCACCGGCCGCGAAGAGGTGATCGGGTTTCTCACCCGTAAATGGCAAAAAGAATTGGAATATCGGCTGATCAAGGAATTATGGTCCTATACGGAGAACCGTATCGCGGTCCGTTTTGCTTATGAATGGCGCGACGATAGCGGCAACTGGTATCGATCTTATGGCAATGAAAATTGGGAATTCACTGCCGACGGTCTCATGGCCCGCCGTTTTGCCTGTATCAATGACCGACCTATCGCCGAAGCTGACCGCAAATTTCACTGGCCGCTGGGCCGCCGGCCCGACGATTATCCCGGATTGTCGGATTGGGGGGTGTGATGGTGTCTCCGGCAGGCAATCACCGGGCGTCGGACAAGGCGCTGCTGGTGACGCAGATCGCTGAAATTTTTCGCGAATACGGTTTCGAGGGAACCTCACTAAGCCAGATTACCCAACGCACCGGCCTGGGCAAAGGCAGTCTTTACCATGTTTTCCCGGCGGGTAAGGATGAAATGGCGTCGGCGGTATTGGCCCAGGTGACCGCCTGGTTTACTCTGCATATTTTCCAGCCGCTGGAAGACGAATTGCCGGGGCCGGGTAGATGGGACGCAATGTGGCAGGCGGTTGAGGACTATTTCCGGTCCGGTCAGCGCATATGTCTAATGGGCGTTTTCGCTCAAGATCGGACCCGCGACCGTTTTACCGCGGCTATCAGCGCGTATTTCATCCGCTGGATCGCCGCGCTACGCAGGGCATTGATCCGGGTGGGCGTGGATGACGCTGTGGCAACCGCGTTGGCCGAGGACGCCATCGGCGGCATCCAGGGCGCGCTGATCTTGAGCCGCGCGCTGAACGATCCGACTTTTTTTGGCCGCAGCCTGCGGCGGCTGCGCCAACGAATAGATACCGCCGTCCCGAGCGTTTAAGTTAAACGGAGCGCGCGGGCCGCGTTTACCAGGATCTCCCGCCGCACCGCCGCACTTTCCCGGTTTTTCGCCATCACCGCGTCGTACACCTGTGGGGAAGAACTTTCCGGCCGCCCGGCGTTAAACGGCGGCTGCGGCGCATATTCCAGGCCTAATTGGATTGACTGGGCAACCACGTCGCCAAACAGTTCATCAATGACCACCAGGGCAAAATCAATGCCGGCGGTAACTCCGCCGCCGGTGATAATATTGCCATCCCTTACCACCCGGCCTTCATCGGGAATCGCGCCGAATAGCGACAAACTGTCGCGCCAAGCCCAATGGCAGGCCGCGCGCTTCCCCACCAGCAGCCCCGCGGCGCCCAGGATCAGCGATCCGGTACACACTGAGGTTATATAACGAGCGCCACCGGCCAGCCGGCGAATGGCCGCCATATAGCGCGGATCCTCTATAGCCGCGCCGCAGCCGGCCCCGCCGGGTACGCACAGCAGGTCGCATTGGTCGATGGCGGTCAAATCCGCCAACGAGGAAAACACCAGCCCATTAGCCTCCACCGGCCGCCCCGCCACCGACGCTACAATAACCCGCGTATCCGGCAGGTAGGAAAAGAACTGGTGCGGGCCGGTAAAATCCAGCTGGGTTACCTCCTGATATACCGGTATCACAATACGTAAAGGCGTTGGCATAGTCGTTCCTGGCATGAGAAGAAAGGAGGTTTTCATCCTAACGCGAATAACGTCTTGCTGCATACCATTGGCTCTTCTCCTCTCTTGGGGGCACGGCGAATTCGCCCCCCCTACGCGTATTTGCAGTCGCTGGATCCTACCGGCGGTCAGGGCAGTTTAAGCGCGGTTTGGTCAATATAGGGTTTCATTATCGTGTCCGCGTCGGTCTGGGCATCGCGCGCCGCGTCATCCACGCTGCGCGTTTTATCGGTCAGCAGGGAAGCCAGCTGGTTTTCGATGGCCTGGCGCACCGCGACCGTTTCATACGGGGCATACCAGGGATGCGCGAATTGAAGCTGCTGCATCGCCACCTCCGCCCGTGGATCCTCAGCAAGATACGCCTTCATGGCCGGGGTATCATAAGCGGCCATGCGCGGGGCAAAATAGCCGGTAAAACGGCTCCACGCGCCGTTGATTTCGGGACTGACCAGATAGCTCAAAAACGCATAAGCCGCCGCCTTCTGCCCTTCACTGATACCGTTAAAGCTTACCAGGCTGGCACCGCCGATAATCACCGCCTGACGCTCTTTGGCCGGCAGCATCGCCACCCGCAGCGTAAAATCCTTGGTATTTTCACGCATAAAACCCAGCGCGCCGGTGCTTAACAATGCCATACCCAATTTACCGGAAAAAAAAGCGGCGCTGATCTGCTTGGAGTTCAATACGCCGGCGGGCATGACCTCGTCCCGATAGACCAAATCGCGCCAAAACCGCAGAGCCCCGCGGGTGCTGGGGCTGTTGTAATACACCTCGCCCGGATAGGTATCATTAGAGAAATTGCCGCCATTGGCATGCGTCAGCGACGACAACATCCAGCCGCCGTAATCATCATTGGTCGAGGGGATCATAATGCCCCACTGCCCGGTTTGCTTGTCGGTCAGTTTTTTGGCGATGGTCACCAACTCGTCCCAGTTGCGCGGCGGCTGAGTGATACCGGCTTTGTCGAACATCTCTTGATTGTAGTACAGGATCGGCGTGGAATTATGGAATGGGATAGCATAGGTTTTTCCCATCACCTGGGCATTTTGCCGCACCGCCGGGAAGAAGTTTTGCTGCAGGAAATCGCTGGCCGATTGTTTGTCCGGCGCAAACTTAAACAGCTCATCCATGGGCAACAGTTCATTTTTCAGCGCCAGATCGACGGTGAAGTTAGCCGACATAATCGCCAGCGCCGGTGGCGATCCCGCTTTGGCCGCCGACTCGGCCTTAACCTTGGTGGTATCATAACTCCCGGTAAAAATCCCCCGGACCTCCACCCGATCCTGCGACTGGTTGTATTGTTTTATGATGCGATTCATTTCCGTGGTCAGTTTACCATCCACCGGCGCGGGAAACATAAAATCGATAGTTTCCTTGGCCCAGGCGCCACCGCTGGCTAACGCGCCGGTGAGCAATAAAACCCATCCAGATATTTTCATTTATTTTACCCCAAGCAAAGATGTATGGTCGTCAGCCGCAAACAGGTAACCGTCCGGCCGGGCGAAATAGAGCGTCAAATCTTGGCCGATTGGCGCAACGGCGCCGCGATTTTCGCGACGATAGTGGATTAAGCCGAACGGGGTATCCAAGCCAATGAGATACTCCGCGCCGTGCAATTCACGACGGACGATCCGACCGGATAAACTCAGCGCATCCGCTGGGGGAATCTCCGACAGATGTTCTGGCCGAATGCCGAAAAACACCTGTTCCAAACGATAGCCGGCTAATGGAGCAACCGGCTGTCCGCCAAGCCAAGCCTGCCCCTGGCGGCAGGGAATCGATAGAATATTCATGGCCGGCGTGCCGATAAAACCGGCCACGAACAGATTGACCGGATGTCGATAGAGCTGCTGCGGGGTGCCAATCTGCTGCAGTTGCCCCCCGTCAAGCACAGCAATCCGATCGGCCATCGTCATCGCTTCGATTTGATCGTGGGTGACGTAGACCGTACTGATCTTAAGAGCGTGATGCAGCGCCATGATACCGTCACGCACCTCGCCGCGTAGCTTGGCGTCCAGGTTGGATAAGGGTTCATCCATTAGGAACAGCGCGGGTTCGCGTACGATAGCCCGCGCCATGGCAACCCGCTGTCGCTGGCCGCCGGAAAGTTGGGACGGTTTGCGAT
>JAATGH010000099.1 GCA_015654745.1 Enterobacterales bacterium | reverse complement strand
TGGGTAAACATCATTTCGAGAACGTATCTTTAGACTAATGGTCAATTAACCCCCCATTATCCCTAAAGGGAGCTTCCTCCACCCTTGCGAGGAAGCGGGAATGTTCCCCGGTGCCACGCCGGGGGAGGTATCGCGCCAGCGAGGCCGCGGGGGAAATCCTGAAGATGTGAGCTTTGATAACCCGGCCGCCTTAAGCGCCCGGGTAAACTTTTTACAGAAACAGAGAGTTCGGAATATGTTGCAGTTCATACTCCGACGTTTGGGACTCGTTATCCCGACGTTTATTGGTATTACTTTGCTGACGTTTGCGTTTGTCCATATGATCCCGGGTGACCTGGTATTGATCATGGCCGGCGAGCGCGGAATGTCCGCCGAACGCCATGCGCAAATGATGGCGCAATTAGGCCTGGATAAGCCGTTATTCCAGCAATATATCCACTATGTCATCAATATCTTGCATGGTGACCTGGGGATCTCCCTTAAAAGCCGTCTGCCGGTCTGGCAGGAGTTTGTGCCGCGCTTCCAAGCCACGCTTGAGCTGGGCGTTTGCGCAATGATTTTTGCCGTGTTGGTAGGCATCCCCGCCGGGGTTCTGGCGGCGGTTAAGCGCGGCTCGTTGTTTGATCATACCGCGGTAAGCATCTCGCTGGCCGGCTATTCGATGCCGATTTTCTGGTGGGGCATGATGCTTATTATGCTGGTATCGGTGCACTTCAATCTGACGCCGGTGTCCGGGCGGGTAGGTGATACGGTATTTCTTGACGACTCCATGCCGCTGACCGGCTTTATGCTGATTGATACCCTGATTTGGGGCCAGCCGGGCGATTTTAAAGATGCGGTAATGCATATGATTTTGCCGGCCATCGTGCTGGGCACCATCCCTTTGGCGGTGATCGTGCGGATGACCCGTTCGGCGATGCTGGAGGTTCTGAGCGAGGATTATATCCGTACCGCCCGGGCCAAAGGACTGAGCCGGATGCGCGTGATTATCGTGCATGCGTTGCGCAATGCGCTGCTGCCGGTAGTGACGGTGATCGGGCTGCAGGTCGGTACCTTGCTGGCCGGCGCCATCCTCACGGAGACGATTTTCTCCTGGCCGGGGCTGGGACGCTGGCTGATCGAAGCTCTGCAACGACGGGATTATCCGGTGGTTCAGGGGGGTGTGTTATTGGTGGCGATCCTGATTATTGTGGTGAACCTGCTGGTGGACGTGCTGTATGGCGTGGTTAACCCACGTATTCGTCACCAGAAATAGGGGAATGGAAAATGACTGAAGTCTCTGAGCCGATAGTGACCGGCGCACCGGCGCCCATGACTCCATTCCAGGAGTTTTGGCACTATTTTAGACGTAACAAAGGCGCGGTTATCGGCCTGGCCTATATCGTCCTGATGTTTATCATCGCCTTCGGCGCCGGCGTATTGGCCCCCCATGGCCCCGCCGAGCAGTTCCGTGAAGCGCTGCTGCGCCCGCCGGTGTGGATGGAGGGGGGCAGTTGGCAATTTATCCTGGGAACCGATGATGTCGGCCGCGATATCATGACCCGCCTGATGTTCGGCGCCCGCCTTTCCTTGTTGGTGGGCTGTCTGGTCGTGGCGCTATCGCTGATTTTCGGCGTATTCTTCGGCTTGATCTCCGGATACGTCGGCGGCCTGGTGGACGTGGTGATCATGCGCGTAGTGGATATCATGCTGGCGTTGCCCAGTTTGCTATTGGCCCTGGTGCTGGTGGCGATCTTCGGACCGTCCATCATCAACGCCTCGCTGGCGCTGACGTTCGTTGCGTTGCCGCATTACGTGCGCTTAACGCGCGCGGCGGTATTGGGCGAGGTCAACCGCGACTACGTCACCGCGTCGCGGGTGGCCGGCGCCAGCCCCATGCGCCAGATGTTTATCAATATCCTCCCTAACTGCCTGGCTCCGCTGATCGTCCAGGCGTCGTTGGGTTTCTCCAATGCCATCCTTGATATGGCTGCGTTGGGCTTTCTGGGCATGGGCGCGCAGCCGCCGACACCGGAGTGGGGCACCATGCTCGCCGATGTGTTGCAGTTTGCGCAGAGTGCCTGGTGGGTAGTGGCCTTCCCGGGGTTCATTATCCTGCTTACCGTATTAGCCTTTAATTTGATGGGAGACGGGCTGCGTGACGCTCTCGATCCCAAACTCAAGCAGTAACGAGGAAGCAATGGCGTTATTAACCATAGATAAACTTTCGGTACATTTCGGTGATGAAGGGACACCGTTTCGTGCCGTCGACCGAATTAGCTACCAGGTGGAACAAGGCCAGGTAGTGGGTATTGTCGGTGAATCCGGTTCGGGTAAATCGGTCAGCTCGTTGGCCATCATGGGATTAATTGATTTCCCCGGCCGCGTCATGGCGGAAAACCTGGTATTCAACGGCCGGGATTTGCAGAAAATCTCCAGCGGTGAACGTCGCCAACTGATTGGCGCCGATATTGCCATTATTTTCCAGGACCCGATGACCAGCCTCAATCCGTGCTACACCGTCGGCTTCCAGATCATGGAAGCCATCAAGGTGCACCAGGGCGGTAATCGCAAGACCCGCCGTCAGCGGGCGATTGATTTGCTGACCCTGGTCGGGATCCCCGCTCCCGCCTCGCGGCTGGATGTCTATCCGCATCAACTCTCCGGCGGCATGAGCCAACGGGTCATGATTGCCATGGCGATAGCCTGCCGGCCCAAGCTGTTGATCGCCGACGAGCCGACCACGGCCTTGGATGTGACCATACAGGCGCAGATTATCGAGTTGCTGCTGGATCTCCAGCAGCGTGAAAATATGGCGCTGGTACTGATAACCCATGACCTGGCCCTGGTGGCGGAAGCCGCACATCACATTATCGTCATGTACGCGGGGCAAGTGGTGGAGACCGGCAAGGCAACGGAGATTTTCCGCGCGCCGCGCCATCCCTATACCCAGGCGCTGCTGCGCGCCCTGCCGGAATTCGCTGCCGATAAGGCGCGGTTGGCCTCGTTACCCGGCATGGTGCCGGGTAAATATGACCGGCCGGCCGGCTGCCTGTTGAACCCACGCTGCCCGTATGCTACCGATTACTGCCGCCAGGTGGAGCCGGAGCTGCGGGATTTGCCCGATCGTCAGTCAAAATGTCACTATCCGCTGGATGATGCGGGGAGGCCTACCCGATGAGCGAACCCATATACGATCCTAAATCCAGCGCGCTGTTGCACGCGGTAGATTTAAAAAAATACTATCCGGTCAAAAAAGGTTTGTTCGCCAAGGAAACCATGGTCAAGGCCCTGGACGGCGTCTCTTTTACGCTGGAGCGCGGTAAAACCCTGGCCGTGGTGGGTGAATCCGGTTGCGGCAAATCCACCCTGGGCCGGTTGCTGACCATGATTGAAGTGCCCACCGGCGGTGAGCTGCATTATTTGGGGCAGGATTTGCTCAAGCCGGACGTGACGTCCGAGCACCTGCGGCGCCAAAAGATTCAGATTGTATTCCAGAACCCCTATGGCTCGTTGAACCCGCGCAAAAAGGTCGGACAGATTCTGGAAGAGCCATTGCAGATCAACACGTCGCTGAACCGCGCCGAGCGGCGGGAAAAAGCCTTGGCGATGATGGCGAAAGTGGGACTGCGCACCGAGTATTATGACCGCTATCCACACATGTTTTCCGGTGGACAGCGTCAGCGTATTGCCATCGCCCGCGGGCTGATGCTTGATCCGGACGTGGTGATTGCCGATGAGCCGGTCTCCGCGCTAGATGTGTCGGTGCGTGCCCAGGTGCTTAACCTGATGATGGATTTGCAGCAGGATATGGGGCTGTCGTATGTGTTCATCTCCCACGACCTGTCGGTAGTTGAACATATCGCTGATGAAGTGATGGTGATGTATTTGGGTCGCTGTGTGGAAAAAGGCAGCAAGGAGGCCATATTCAATACTCCTCGTCATCCTTATACCCAGGCGTTACTGTCGGCGACTCCCCGTCTGAATCCGGATCTGCGACGCGAGCGCATCAAGCTGACCGGGGAGTTGCCAAGCCCCTTAAGCCCGCCGCCGGGATGTGCCTTTAGCGCCCGCTGCCGCCGTCGTTTCGGGACCTGTACCGAACTACAGCCGCAGCTTAAACGCTATGGCGACCAATTGGTCGCATGCTTCGCCGTGGACCAGGATGAGGCACAAAATATCCGCTAACACCCCCCGTATCGCTGCTGGGGCCGATTAAAACGGCGCGGGCGCGATCGTCGAATGCCGGTCAGTCAGTCGGACCGGTATTCGGCATCTTAACGAGTTATTTTAGCGACCAGAAGGCCAGCAAACGCAGGCTGGCGGAGTAATAATCTTCCTGCGGCTGCATATTTTCACTTATCTGCGCGCCGTCACCCATGATGGAGTCGCGGATTGCCATAAGTCCCGGCGTCAGCATATAGGGCGCCTTGGCGTTGGTTAATACATCAACCCAAGCGGGAGTGCTTAGCCGGTTAAACTGGCGCCAATAGGCGACATAGGGCCCCAGCGCCGGATCACTGCGCTGCGCCCAGTTGATATACAGCGGAATGCGCACCGCATCATAGCTAAAACGCGATGGCCAGCGATCCGACGGGGAGAGGGTCTTGTCCGCCCGCAGGGTGACCCAGTCCGTGGGCAAGCGGGGATCGCCGAAACGCATATTGGCGAGCAGCTTATAGCCGTCGTTGGTTAAATCGTTCCAGGTTTTGAGATGGCTGTTCTGGTAAAACGCTTGCCAGGCTGGAAAAATGAAATAGGAAGGATTGAGCGTGACAAAGCTGTTGTGATTAAAGCCCGATACGCCCGGCAGCAGCACGCTATAACCGGCAAAATTAATCACGTTATGCTTGATAATTGCCGCCTGCAGCGCGTTGGACGCGGCAATATAGGCCGGGTTATGCCATTTCTGGCCTGCCAGCAATAGTCCCCAGGCGATAAACGTATCGCCATCGGCGGCATTATTAAGATCGGATACCGGGGGAGTGGCCGCGGGATCATAACGCCACGAGTACAGCCCGATATCTTTACGATAAAGATGATCATTAGACCACTTTAGCAGGGCGTCGAAGGTGGCACGATCGTTATATTTGACCGCCAGCACCATGGAAAACCCCTGGCCTTCGGTATGGCTGATATTGTGGTTTGCAGTATCGACGATTCGGCCGTCCGGCTGTAAAAAACGGCTTTTGTAGTTTTGCCAGCCGGTGCTCATCGCCTGCGCACTGCCCATCATCAACGTGAAAACCATAGCAGCCACCACCAATGCGGCACGGTGAGTCAATTTCATCACTGAGACATCCCTTATAGACTATTTTGATAGCTAAACGTCATGGTGCCCTCAGCGCTGTCCTGCTGCCATTGCAGCGCGACATGCGGCTGGCCACCTTGCGCCAATAGCCACTGAGCATAGGCTCCTTCGAGCACCGCCGCTAGTCCAGCATACCATTGTTCCGGCTGCGCGCCCGCCGCGGCGGTGGGAAAGGCTTGGTGCTGCAGGGTCAGGTGGGTTTCGCCGGGGTGGAGCGTCACGAATCCCCAATGGAATTGTGACCACAGACGATTAATCTGATCCTCAAAATCGCCTACGGTCTCGGCGGGGCTTAACGGAAATCGGTCGGCTAGCCGGCCGCCCATCAAATTCAGGAACTGCCGGCGGTCTTCGTCGCCGGCATTCTCGGCGATACCGGAAATCATGATATCCAGCAGATCCTGCCAACCGGCCTGGTATTGCCGGCGACGATAGTAATCAAGCTCGGGAGCTGTGTTCGGCATATCCATACTTATTTCTCACCTAATAAATATTTGAAGTACAAAAGCGCGGTACTTTCGGAGTAATTGCCGAAGGTGTCATAACCCACCTGGCCTCCCACCGACATGTTTGTATTGATTTTATACGTGCCGTTGGCATGAACATTATAACTCACGCCGTTTTCGCTACGGGCATCGTAATAAGCCTTATCGCCATAGCCTGATGCCACCAGGGCTTCCAACTGCGCTTGCAAGGCCGGATTATTGGGAAAATAGGCGCTTTTGTCTTGAGAATAAGACTGATAGCCTACGGCGCCGCCCAGCGCGAGAGTCCAATCATCATATTTTTGCGTGTAGTCCACCGGCAGCGAGACGCTGATATAATTCTGCGGGCTGAAATAGCCGCCCTGACCGTAGCTGTAATAGCTCAGGTTTTTGTCATAATCCATAAAGGTGACATTTACCCCGGTCTTTAACTCCTCATGGTCATTACGGTAGGGACGCACATAAAATCCGGCGGACGAGTTGATGCCGGTGTTGGAAGGGACATTATCCCCCAGATAGCTATAACCGGCGACGCCGGCGTATAACCCGGCATCCCCATTGTCATACGAGTACTGGACGCCGCCGCCGTTTTTGGTCACCTGGCCCCATTTTTTACCGGTTATCTGGTCGGTGGTGCCGACATAAGATAGCAGGCTGTCGGTCACCGCACGCCGTTCGGCGGTAAAAATCAATTTGCTGAAATTAGTCAGACTTGGCGACCATTGGAGCCCGCCCACCATAGAACTGAGATCCTCGCCCAGCGGCGTAGTGCCCACATCGGCTTGGTAACTGTCGCCGCTGAGCCCCACGTTCAGCTCCACCCCGGAGGCCTTTTGCGCACCGGGCGAGGTGGCGACATAATCGCCGGAGTTCACAGTTGAGGCGGCGCTGGTGGCCGAGGTGGTCGTGGTGGTGGTACTGCTTTGCGTGCCGTCGGAGTTGGTCGTGGTCGAGGTGGTCGTGTTGGTCGTGCTGGAACCGGCGGCGGTAGTGGCCGCCGCCGTGGCGGCCTCCACCAACTGGGCTTGTTGCAATGCGCCGGTGCCGAAACGATTACTCGTCGAGCCGGTGGGGGTGCCGGAATTCAGCGAGACCGGCGTCACCGTCAACTTCAAGCGCGCACTGTCGAACGGTGCGCCGGAAATGGTCAGCGGCGCCTTGAGTTCGGTCAGATCGCTTAGGCCGCTTTCACCGCTACGGTTGCGGATGCCTACATCGCCTTCTACCCAGGTAGCGGTTTTATCCCGCACCTGATCGATAAGCTGGTTGATGTTTTTAAGCGTGCGATCCTCGGGCGTCTCGGCGGTGGCCGAGGCCAGCGCCATGCCGGTCAACGGCAGCGGCGCCACGGTGTCGGAACGCTGCCAGGGTAGCACGGTGCCATAGCTGGAGGCGGTGCGCGGCGTGGCGGCGGCGCTGCTTTGGTTGGCAAAGGGGTTATCCGCGGTTTGCAACCCGCCGATCAACGGCGCCCCGCCGGTACCGGCGGGGCTCAGTCCGATCATGCGGCCTTTGGCGGAACGTAACAGGGCTAAGGCCTGTTCATGATCTCCCGAGGCTTCGGCGATACGGGCTTCCAAAACCATGCGATCCACCGACCGGGGACCCCGCATCCCGGCGACCAGTTGCCTGGCGCCGGCAACATCACCCTGGGCCAGCGCCACATTGGCCGCTCCTTCCCTGGCGCCTTCATTTTGCGGATCGCGCACCAGTACAAAGTTGTACACCCGGGCCGCCTGGTCGTTCATCTTGCCGGATTGATACAGCCGCGCCATGGCCAGCATCAAATCGGTATTCTGCGGATCGTTTTGCATGGCGACGATCAGCCTGTCGTATGCCGCGCCATATTGACCTCGTTGCCGTAGTTCATCCGCCTGGTTGATCACCGAGCCCTGGCGAATCCTGCTCAGTTCGGCGGGGGTGGTACTGGCCAGAATGCGCGGATTATTCAGCCAGGCCTCCGCCTCCGCGTTCAGGCCGGCCTGGTTCAATACCGCCACCTGCGCGGCATAATCGCCCGCGTTGCCGTTGACGCCGGCGCGCATATTATTCCGCACCAGCGAGATGGCGGTGGCGCTATCGCCCGCGGCCATCAGTTCCTGAGCCAGTTTGCCTACGTCCGCCGGCGCGGAGGGGGGCGTTTGCGCCAGGCCGCGCAGGGTGTTTAACGCCGCGGTGCGGTTACCCTGCTGCGTATAGCGTTCCGCATTGGCGATTTGTTCATTGAAACTGACCCGCGTGGCCAGCTCGCGCATGGGGCGGGTACGACGGCTGTCGGGGATAAAAGACAACAATTGCGAGGCGACGGACCAACGCTGCGTTTCGCTGGCGAACAGGGCGGCGGCAAACAGGTTATCCGCCGGCGCCCCGCGTTGACCGGCCGAGGCCATCATCGCCTGCGCCTGGGCGCTGTTGCCCTGCTTTTGCAGGATTCGCGCCATATCCAGGCGCACCCAAATATTGGTTGGCTGTTTTTCCAGCGCCTGCTGCAGTAAGCCGAGCGCCCGCTGCGGATCGTTGGCCTGCAGAGCCTGCTCGGCCTGCCGGCGCAAAGGCTCCACATTCACCGCCGCAACGCCCACCGCGATTTTCGGGCGTTTATCGGTCGGAATGGTGGCTAATACCTGCTGGGCTTCGGCGGTTTTATTTTCCTGCTGCAGGGTATAGTACAGGCCCAGCTTGGTGTCGGTATTTTGGTTGTCATGGGATAAGGCGGTGCGGTAAGCCTGCTCGGCGCCCGGCAGATCGCCGCGCCGGCGCAGTACGTCCGCGCGGAACAGTTCCGCTGATATACCTTTATTGCCTTCGGCTTGAACCAAGGGTTCGCTAAGGGATAACGCGGTGTTTAAATCGCCGGCCGACACGGCGGTCTTGGCTTTGTTAAGCTGACCGTAAAACTGGGCATCCTTAGCCAGAGAGGCCCATTGCGCGCTATTTGGGCCACCCTGTTTAACCGCCTGGTTGAGAAAATTCTCCGCCGCGCTAAAGTCGCCACCGCGCATGGCAATATATCCCAAGCCGGCCAGGGCATCACCATCGTTAGGATTCACGACCAGCGCCGATTCAAATTTACTGCGCGCCGCCGTGAGATCGCCGCTATTGAGCGCGGTATACCCCAGCCCTTTTTCCGAACCGCCCACGCTTTGCTGGAAATGATTTAACACGGCATTATCGCCGGGATGACGCTGCAGGTAAGCATCGTAGTCCGCTTTATCGTCCGGCTTCGACACCATCCAAATCAACGCCTGGCGCAATGCGCTATCCGCCGCCTTGTTACTGTTGGCCAACGGCGTCAGCAGGTCAATCCCTTCGCGCCGGGTATTTTCATCATAGGTAAGGATACGGCCCAGCGCCAATTTTGCGGCGCTGTCCGTTGGCTGCTGATTCAGGCGGGTGCGCAAACCGGCGATCGCCTCCGACCGCGACGCCGGGATGCCGGCCAGCGTCTCGTAATACTCCACCGCCAGGCTATCCAGCGGCTGATTATTCTGAAACAAAGTGCGATAGCTTTCAACGGCGCGCGTGGTATTCCCCTGCGCCGCCAACTGCCGGGCGTTGGCTAATTGGGTCGGTGAAATGTTTTGCATGACGCTGGCGCTATTCAGGTTTTGCACGCGCGGGTCATTGGGCGATGCGTTCACAAAACGTTGCCGCCATTTCTGGGCCTGGGCTGTTTGTCCACTGCCTAAAGAATATAACGACAACAAATAGAGCGCGTCGGCATTGTTTTCGTCCACCGCCAGAATTTTCTGCAACGACTCCTCAGCCAGATCGTTATGGGCTTTTTCATGCCAATAAGCCGCTTGTTGCAGCAGGGCGTTAATGGCCGGACTATTATCCGCTGCCTGCGCCATGGCGGAAAATAAACACATGCCCGCCAGGCCGGCCACATACAGCGTTTTAATCTCTTTTTTTATTTGCCGTTTCATTTGTTCTTACCCATATGGCCCAGTCAGGCTTAACTCGCGATGAAAACCGTTATTTATTCGCACTATTGGCCAGGCGTTTGGCGGCATGGCGTGCCAGCAGTACGTAGGCGCTGCTGCCAACCAGCACGGCTATGGCCAGGCTGCAGACAGACAACAAGATGATATGCTGGTTGGCATACCAAATAATCATCATGTACCACGGCATTTCCCCACTGGGAAACTGCGTGCCGACGCTAAAGCTTCTTACGCCATTTTCATTATTGATTAAGGAAATATCGCCACGTACGCCGGCGTTTATGTTTGGCAACTGCAAATCGTTGTTGAGGTGCGACAGCTGTTCACTATCGGTTGCCGTTGCCATCACCACCACGCGATTATTGGCCCAAGGCGAGGCAAAGCTGAGAAATCCGCGCCAGGCGTCGGTGGAGGATAAGTACCGATCCGCCTCGACGCCCTGGCGGAAGAACCGGCCAAATAAATACCCTTTTAACCTATCCGTCAGCGACTCTTCTTTTATCGTCAGCAGTCCATTACGTATTTCGAACGGTGAACCAGACAATAAATCCCGCACCAGTTCGTTCTGTTTAAGCGAAGCGAACACTAATATATCCTTGTCCGCTAGCTTCTCCATATCGCCGTCCCGCAGCCCGATCCGCACCTCCGCCTGGGTTAGCGGAATACCGGTGGCATTGCCCGCCCGCGCCGCCATGGCCAAGAGCGTGGCGATTTCACCCTCTTGTGGTTTTGCGGGTAGCAACATCACGGTTTGCGAAAAATCCGCCAGGCGGCTAAAGGGAAATGACGCGCCAATGTAATAAGATAAATTCGGCAGCAGGGTAAAATGGTGGGTGCTGCTCAGGTCGATAGTGGAGTCCGGGTCGATGCGGCTTTTGATATTATTGCTGGTCAACAGGCTACAGGGGGCGTTGGCCTTGGGTTTGAGCGAGAAATAGAACTCCATTTGGTTATCGCCATAGATCAAATAGGGCGCCAATTGCAGCGTAAAGCTTTCCTGGCGGGTATCTCCGCCCAGTTTGCGCCAGGCGGTTTCCACCAGACCGTGTTTGTTAACCGGCAAATTCCTTAGAAAGGTGCCGTTAAGCGTTACGCTCAACTGCGATCGATCCTCATCAATCCAGCTTTCAGTCGGGAAGCGATAACCAATAGCCACCGGGATAAACCGGCCGTCCCACATAAAGAGATCCGGCGCGGCGCGAAAACCGATGCGTATACCGTCGTGGTATAGGCCATTAGCGGTTAGCTCATCGGCGCTTTGTGCCAGATCTTTCAAATATACCGGTTTGGTGGTGTCGATCCAGCGCGGCGCATCATAAGGTTGGCGAAGGGGGATCGGCTGGTTTTGTACCGCAATAACATCCTGTTTTACCGGCAATGGCGATGAAATCAGTCGATAAGCCGCCTGACGCAGCTCATTTTCGTTGCGTCCGACCACCAGCAGCAGTTTAAAAACCGGATTAAGCGGGTTATCGATCATCGCAAGCGTCGGTCCGGACACGCTGGGCAAGGTAATGCCGGCAATCTTTTCGCCGGGCTCACCGAACACAATGCCGTTTTGCGCCGGGATGTCATCCAGATGCACCGGAAAATCGACGTTGCGGTAGCTGGAGCGTATCCCAAAATAGGATGCGAGAATACTGGCGGCCTGTACGGCGTCGGATTTGACATTTTGGCCGAAGACAAACGCCACCGACGAGCCCTTCATGGCCAGCGGATCGTAAAAAGGGCGGGGAAAGCGGCTTAAATCACGGCCGGTATCCAGGATCTGGCTACTGAGCTGCAGACGGCTGGTGGGCAGTACGGTGACCCAATATTTGTCAGTAGAATCGCGTTCGCACTGCAGCGTATTTTCATCATTGACGCTAAAACTCAAATTATTATTGCTGACGATCATTGCCGCCGGAATATCCAGTTCATAGACATTATCGGTGGCGTTGGCCTGGTTCAGGGCGACGCTGCCCAGTTCCTGTCCGTTGAGCATCAGCCGCAGATTGGTATCGCGCGCGGCCAACGCGGGAGAGACTTTCAGCGCCAGGTATAAACGCGCGGTGGTGACCACCTGGTCAAGCGGCAAAGAGAAGGCAATGCCCGATTGGAGCTGGCCGCCGCCGAGCGTAAGGCCGTTTGGCTGGCCCATATTGGCGACGCTGATGCTATCATCGCTGAGGGTATTGGCCTGCTCTGAAGGGATAGGCGTCCCCTGGTCCGTGGCCGCCGGTGGGGCGACCTTTACCACCGGCGGCGGGAAGTCCATGGGCAAGCCGTTGGCCTGTGGCGTGGGTACGACCGGTCCGTTTTCGGTCGCCGGGGCGTCCGCCGCCGAAGCCCGTGCGATAAACGCCGTTGAACCCATACTGCCCATGACGGCAAGCAATAAGAGACTGTCGGCTATCTTCCTGATAAGAAATGGCATTCGATTGATTCCGAGTGATCTTAGAGCGCTTCACCAGGTCTATGGGACTTGGCATTCTTTCTTTTCTGGCCGCGTTCTTTCCAGGTGTTGTAAAACAGTTCGAATACGCACCGGACTATACTGGCAAAAGAGTGTAGCGGCCGATCTTTCGGATAGGGCGGCACTATCCAGGCATCCGCCCGGGCAAGCACCACTCGTACCAGTTCACGGCGTTTTTCCAACGGCATATCTTCAAACATCAGCCTAATCACGTTGGCGTCGGCATCTATGATACTGACCGGTATACAGACCGCGCCGGATTGCAAGCGCAGCTCAACTTCTTCTATTTTATCTTGTAGATAGCGGTCGTCTGGCGTAACCAGCTTAAGGCCGCCCATCGACAAATCGAGCGTTTCGGTTCTGATCGAAATACCGCTGGCGAAATGGATAATCGCCGGAATTTTTACATCGATACGAATGGTTTTACGGATCTGGCGCGTTTCTTTCGCTACGGCAATCGCAGCCAATAAAATAATGACGCTCAGAGAAGCCCACACGACGTTAAGCACGATAACCCGGGGATCGACGTTGAAATAGTCATGCATAACCGCGCGGACGATACCTGCAGCAATACCGAGCATTAATAACACCGCCACAATCAGATGGGGTTTGACAATATGAAAGTCGAAGAAACCCACATCCAGCAAACCGCCCTTATCCGTAACGTTAAACTTACCGTGTTTGGGTGAAATCAGGGTCAGTACGGTGGGGATAATTAAATGGAATGCCATAACCGTTTCGTAAATTTCGCCCCAGAAGGTATAGCGAAACCGTCCGTTCATCCGGGAGTTAATATAAATGGCTAAAAACAGATGCGGCAGCACATACGCAAAGATGGTGCTGGCCGACGAGGCAATGATATTTTGATTAAAAAGTAGATAGGCCAAAGGCGCGGTTAGGAACACCACCCGCGGCAAACCATACTGGAAATGCAGCATCGCATTGAGATAGCACAACCGCTGCTGCCACCGCAGTCCCCGGCCAAACAGCGGGTTATCCATGCGAAATATTTGCGTCATGCCTCGCGCCCAGCGGGTACGCTGGATGACATGCAGCCCCAGGCGTTCGGTGGCCAGGCCAGCCGCCAGCGGAATGGATAAAAAGGCGGAGTTCCAGCCGCGTCGCTGCAATTTCAGGGCGGTATGGGCATCTTCGGTCACGGTTTCCACCGCGAAACCATCAATCTCGTCCAGCGCGCTGCGGCGGATTACCGCGCATGAACCACAAAAGAATGTGGCGTTCCAATTATCGTTACCCTGCTGCACTGGACCGTAGAACAGTGCGCCTTCATTGGGAATATCGCGCGCCGCCGAGAGATTGCGCTCAAAGGGGTCCGGGGAATAAAAGTAGTGGGGCGTCTGGATTAGCGCCAACCGATCGTCGATTAAAAAGCTGCCGATGGTTGCCTGGAGAAAACCACGGGTAGCCACATGGTCGCAATCGAACACGCAAATATATTCGCCTTTGGTCACGGTCATGGCATGGTTAAGATTACCCGCCTTGGCATGCTTATTATCGTTGCGCGTGATATACCCGACACCGGCATCGGCGGCGAAAACGGCAAACTCGCTGCGTTTGCCGTCGTCGAGAATATAAATTTTCATCTTGTCGCGTGGATAATCGATGCACTGCGCCGCCAGGACCGTATCGCGGACCACGTCCAGGCTTTCATTGTATGAAGGCACGTAAACATCTACCGTCGGCCATGTAGAGGGGTCATCCGGCATGGGTTCGATTTTGCGTTTTAACGGCCAGGTCGTTTGCAAATAACCCAAGACCAAGATAGTCCAGGCATAAAGTTCGGCAATAAATAAGCCAATTCCCAGTGCCGCTTCAATCACCGAATTAAAGTGCAGAGTTTCGGTGGCGCGCCAGTAGATATAACGGGTGGACATCAAAAAAGACATCACCACCATAATAACGCTAATTAAATGGCTTTTGCTGACGCCAAGCAGCAATATTAGCCCAATACTGAACAGTCCAAAAATGTATTGTTTATCGCTATCCATTGGCGTGATGACGATCACCGCGGCGACCGGCAGTAATAATAACAGCAGCAAAGAAAAGAGTAGTTTATTCATGCCTGGCCCCAAACGTTTTATTTAATGGCCTGATTCGGAGCAGCGTAAATTTCGCCGTCACCTACTTTGATCCCGATAATGGCGCTCACTTTTTTACTGATTAATTCAATATCAAACGCGGCGGCGGAAACGGGGCTGAACTCAATAATCGAACGTTGGGAGGCGTTGGCTTCAGGCACGCACTCGTCGCGATGAATAGTCCCTAATAATTTATCACCCAGCCGTTGCTCAAAAAATTGAGATACGTCACGACTGAGGTTTCTGCGCATATCGCTTTGGTTAACAACATAATATTCCCCTAGTTTACTATTCATCGCCGAGCCGAGGAATTTATGATTTTCCATTTGTGGCAGTAAGGAAAGAGACGCCGTATCCGCCAGCATTACCGTGATATGCATATCCGCAATCGGTCTGATGGCTTTCAGCGCGGCTACCGGGCCGGGAGGAAAATCCGCGATAACCACCAGACCCGGATAATTTAATACCGTATTTAATCCGCGCTGCAGAAAATGCTGATCGTGGCTGAGGGCATGCTCAAACGCCAGACGTTGTTCTTCTTCAACCTCGCCATAAGGCAGGACAAACAGGTTGGCGTCCGCCTTGAGAATAAATTGACTCCAGTCCACGGCGCTCGTGGCTTGGGCCACATATCCCCGCGGATCGGAAATCGGCACGCCAAAATGTAACCGCAGCGCATTTTGGACATCAAAATCGATCACCAATACTTTGCTGCCGCTGCGGGCCAAAGCATAGGCTAGATTAGCGCTGACGGTGGTTTTACCCACCCCGCCTTTCGGCGAACAGACACAGACTAACGGCATAGAGCGATATTCTCTAAAAGAAGTGAAAGAGGCATATCTCGCGTCGGCGCGATCCCTGCCGGCAAATGAGATTTCCGATTAAATAATTTATTAAATCGTTTGGTATTATCCGGCGGGGTAGGCGCAGTTGCCTGGGACGAAGCGCTGGATTGCGTCGGGAACAACGTTCGCGGCGCCAAGGAGGGGCGTGCCGGGGCTGGCGCTGTCGGAGCGAAATCCTGGCGGCTTGCGGTATTGAACAGCGTGGCGCCGCCGATGTTCTTTGGCGCCGGGGCGGCGAACACGTCGCTCCCCGCTAGCACGGGCGCCGCGGATGGCGAAGTGTCGGCGATCACGCCAGGAATGACGGCGTCAGCGGCGGGAGGCATCACTCTGCTTAGGGCGCTTAACAATGGCGAAGCGAAGGCCTGTTCCTGTGCCGGGGCATTTACATCGCCAAAGGAATTAAATATCCCTTTATCGTGATGGCCATGGGACGATGCTCGCACCCGTTCAGGTTGTACAAAGGCCGAAGGACTAAACTCTTGTTGAGATACCGGAGCCGGCGTAGGTTGAGTTGTATGACCATGTTCCAGCGGATGAAACGGCTCATCAGCGGTGGCGACTTGTTTGATGATGGCCCAATTATTGGTTGTATTATTCGGGCGGCTTTCAACGATTTCTTTATAATCAATACCTTCCAAATTTAATTTTTCTTTAAACCGCTTAATATCATCATAATTATTCATTCTCAACCTCACGCGATAAATTGATATGCCGTTCCACCGGCCGTCGCTGTGCTTCTATGGCACGTACGTCACGGCGCATGCAGTTAGAGTTCGTCTGATTTTTGACTCAATGAGGATAAATACCGGTCATCAAGATAAACTAATACAAGTTTCATTTTTTTACAAAATTAAATCACCAGAAATAAATCGTTCCAGGCTTCGGCTGATGCTTTTCTATGCGTGAGGGACGGGGGGGAAACACGTTCATATAAAAAAGACCATACTACCTTTAAATATAGCTCAAAACCCGCGCGATATGCCATTTTGTCATGATTTTGGCGCAGGTTTATGCAGCATGACGGACGACTCAATTCCACCTCGACGTATTGGCACGCCAAGCTGTTTGGCCTACACCCATGATCCCTCACGTCGCCGGGAGCGATCGCTTCTCGCACGGACCTGAATCAACCTACCAAGGGGTTACGGCGCGATGTCTACCAGGGGATAATATTCTAATTTTCGAGCTGTCGCCTGCATTTTACACAGCCTTGAACGTGGTTGCCAGCGCCGATCGCGGGTTAAGTCGAACGCCGTGTTATTTAAAACCACCCAGTCGGCGGCAAGTACGTTTTTTCCTTCCAAAAACACAAGATAAATAAACAATAATTCTCATTGTTTCATCAGTGCCAGGGCGCCATCGTTGGGATGGTTGAAAATCACGCCGTTTTTGTGGACAGCCTCCGGGGCCTATTCCCTAGATCGCGGACAATGTATTTTATTAAAGCATCCTGCCGAATAATCGTCGCCGCCTTTTTCAGAATTTACTGAATAGATTAGCGGTTTTATCCGCTGAAGATGGACAATTCGGGGACAGGGAATTTTATGATGTTCATTCATGCTTGCGAGCATTTTGGAACTATCCTGGCCAACCAGTCCCATGGGTAATTTATAAACTTTCATTGGCGAAATCATGCCCTCAACTTAACCATAAGAAGTGCGGTTAGCGCATCGCCGTAAGACAAAGTGAAACGGGAGTTTGTTGTTACATCTTGATTTGTATGGTCAATCATAGCTAATGAATGTAGTTGAAATATTCTGTCTGGTTTACCCGGTTTTGTCCAAGGATAACCGATGGCAAGCAATGGTTTGCCGCCAAAATATTTAATGGCCAGGGTTAAATTCCATAATTTTTCATCTAATATAAGCGGGCATTATCCGAAATGCCTGTTTTAAGGAACAAAAGCCCGCGTGAGTTAGTATATATTAGTAGGTATAATCCTGCCGGACGACCCAGGGGTGGGCCGTGATGGCAAACGTGGGCGCATTGGAGAACATCTTGCGGATCAGACGATCACTAACGATTAAACAGATGGCTACGGTGTCTGGAGTGGCACTGGTCACTATTTGCATTTTTATCGTCATTCAGCTGTTCCACTTTGTGCAGCAACGCCGTGAAGATTATGCACAGCAGTTGCAAAGCATCGCCTTGTCGGTGCGGCAACCTTTATCCAACGCGGTGCTTAAAGGCGATGTGCCGCAGGCCGAGCGTATTCTGAACACGCTTAAGCCGGTAGGCATTTTGACCCGGGCTGACGTTGTGCTGAGCGATGATTTTGAAGTGCTGCATGCGGATTTTCCCCCTGAACGGCATGTCCCGACGTTAATCCAACGGTTATTCAGGCTACCGGTGGAGATTACGGTACCACTCTATGCGCTGCCGAGGTCTTCGCATCCACGACCTTTGGCCTCATTAGCCCTACGTGCCGATTCCTACCGGTTGTATCAGTTTATTGTCAGTGCCTTTTCCACCATGATGTCCACCTATATGCTGCTGGCGCTGATCCTGACGGTGGCGATAACCTGGAGCATCAATCGTCTGATGGTGCATCCATTGCGGGAGATTGCCCGCGAGCTGGAATTGCTTTCGCCGGGTGATACCCCCAAGCATCAACTCTCATTGCCCAATATGCATCGCGACGACGAGTTGGGGGTGCTGGTGCGCAGCTATAACCGTAATCAACAGGTTTTAGGCGGCATGTTTGATGATCTTAACCATTTATTGACGCGCCATGCCGAGACCGCTTTACCTAATAAAAATTTGTTTACCGCCATGCTGGATTCACAGATGGCCTTGCAGCGTGGACAGACGCAGTTTTGCCTGCTGGTCATAGGGATCGAAACCCTGCAGGAAGCCTCCGGTATTCTGACCGAGGCACAGCGGGGGATATTGTTAATGACCCTTACCCGCCAGCTCAAACGGCATATGAACGACAGCTGTTTTCTCGGCCAGCTTAACCATAACGAATTCGCGGTGTTTGATACTCGCCTCCATAATGCCTACGAGGGTATGCAATTGGCGCAGACGCTGATGAAAAGCATCAATACCCCGTTGACCATCGGCAGTCTGTCGTTGCGTCCGGCCGCCAGTATCGGCATTGCCCTCAAACAGCAAAATGATGAATCCGCTCATCAGCTATTGCGCCGCGCTACCTCGGCCATGATGTCCGCGCATGATAACGGTAAAAACCAGATTCTGTTTTTCGAACCGAAACTGACGGCCATGGCCCACCGGCGGTTAACGCTTGAAAGCACCATCCTTGAAGGCATTGAGCAAGGACGTTGCGCACTGTTTTTTCAACCGCAAGTGGATATTCGTAACAAACAGCTGATCGGCGCGGAGGTATTGCTGCGCTGGAGGCAAGATGACGGCAGCTATTCGCTTCCGTCGGACTTTATCAGCGGGGCGGAAGATATTGGTGCGATGGTGCCCTTGGGTAACTGGGTGTTGGAAGCGTCTTGCCGGATATTGGCGGAATGGCAACGGCGGGGGATCCACATTCCTTTGGCGGTCAATATTTCCGCCAAACAGTTACAGGGCGCAAACCTGGTGCCGCTGCTTAAGACATTGTTAGAACGCTACGAGATAGGCGCTTCCCAGCTGGTTTTGGAAATTACCGAAACCGCGCGAATTAACGAATTTGATTACTCCCTTGACCTGCTGCGCCAGCTGCATGACTTGGGCATTTCAATTGCGCTGGATGATTTCGGCATGGGTTATGCCAGCCTGTATTACTTAGATCGACTGCGCAGTCTACCCATTGACCTGCTAAAAATTGACCGCAGTTTTATTGAAGGGCTACCGGACGATATGGTCATGCTGCGCATCGTCAGCGCCATAGCGCAAGTATTGGCCTTGCCGGTGATCGCGGAAGGGGTGGAAACCGACGCGCAGCTGCAATGCCTGTTGGAAAATAAAATCACCTGGGGACAAGGTTATTTATTCGCCGAACCGCTGCCCCAACAAGATTTTGAACAACGCTTCCTCCATTTTGCCACGGTTTAGTTCCACTGGCATGCTCAAACACGTCCGAGGAATTACTTTACTTTCGTAACCCCCTACTGAAGCGTTTCAATTCTTACTTTCCTTTTCTGCTTACCGACATAACCTCCCCGCTAGTGTAAATGTATGTGTGAAAATTAAATGATTAACAAAGCATTAATAATCCTATCACTCGATCTGCTTAATAACTCACTTTTAGCTAACAATAAGGTTGGTGGTATGAAATTCAACCCATTCAAAAGCCTCTATCTGCAAGTACTGGTTGCGATTGCGGCGGGTATCTTGTTAGGTCATTTCTATCCGGAGCTGGGGGCGCAAATGAAACCCTTGGGGGATGGTTTTGTTAAATTAATCAAGATGATTATCGCGCCGGTCATTTTCTGCACCGTGGTTACCGGCATAGCGGGCATGGAAAGTCTGAAGGAAGTTGGCCGTACCGGGGCGGTCGCCTTGCTTTATTTTGAAATCGTCAGCACGGTGGCGTTGATTATTGGCCTGATTATCGTCAATGTCGTGCAACCCGGCGCCGGCATGAATATCGATCCGGCCACCCTGGACGCGAAAGCGGTGGCGGTATATGCCCAGCAAGCGGAACAACAAGGATTGGTTGCCTTCCTGATGGATATCATCCCCGGCAGCGTTATCGGCGCTTTTGCCAGCGGTAATATTCTGCAAGTATTGCTGTTTGCGGTGCTGTTTGGTTTTGCCTTACATCATCTCGGGGACAAGGGACAGTTTATTTTCAACGTTATCGACAGTTTCGCCAAGGTCATTTTCGGTATTATCAATATGATCATGCGTCTGGCACCCATCGGCGCTTTCGGCGCCATGGCGTTTACTATCGGTAAATATGGCTTGGGTTCGCTGGTGCAACTGGGCCAACTGATCGCGTGTTTCTATCTCACCTGCATTTTGTTCGTCGTGGTCGTGTTGGGCACCATTGCCCGAATTACCGGTTTTAATATATTCAGATTCATCAATTATATTAAAGAAGAATTACTGATCGTGCTCGGTACCTCCTCCTCCGAGTCGGCGTTGCCACGTATGCTGGATAAAATGGAGCGTATCGGCTGTGAAAAATCGGTCGTGGGGCTGGTGATCCCTACCGGATACTCCTTTAACCTGGACGGCACCTCCATTTATCTGACGATGGCGGCGGTATTTATTGCCCAGGCCACCAATAGCCATATGGATATCATTCATCAAGTCACGCTGTTGGTGGTGCTGTTGCTGTCGTCCAAAGGCGCGGCCGGCGTCACCGGCAGCGGCTTTATCGTGCTGGCGGCGACCCTTTCGGCGGTTGGCCATTTACCGGTGGCCGGGTTGGCGTTAATTCTCGGTATCGATCGGTTTATGTCCGAAGCCCGCGCGTTGACCAATCTGGTGGGTAACGGCGTGGCAACCATCGTCGTCGCAAAATGGTGTGGTCATCTGGACGAAGATCAAATGAACCAGGTACTGAAAGTCAAAAAAAGCCTTTCCCGCCCATCTTAAATCCCCGCTGCTTTTTTGTCCTCAATGCCGGCTGAGTCATGGTGATATGGCCGGTAAAGCAAAAAAAATCCAAATTTTGTCATGTTTTTATACTGCCCAGTACTATTTTATTCCGTGCGGTGACATCCGTAAAGGTCTGCGGTCTAACAACATGGTACACTTTGCGACACATTTTTTCCGACGGGGAAAAGGACGAATCGATGGAACGCACGGTAAACCGTCTGAGTGAGATTCACATATTTTAATGGGCAGTTATTGAGTAGGGGTTCACATGCAGGGCACCGGAATTCGTCTTTTCATTAGTGGAGTGTTACTGGCGACGGTGGGTGGCAATGTTCAGGCAGAGGCATTACAACCCGATCCCGCCTGGCAACAGGGTAAACTCAGTAATGGCTTCTCCTGGCAAGTATTGACAACACCGCAACGGCCAAACGACCATATTGAATTACGCTTAATGGTGAATACCGGTTCGCTGGCGGAAAATGCGCAGCAAACGGGGTATGCGCGGTTGTTACCGCGCCTGGCGTTGACACATAGCGAAAATTTTACCGCGACGCAGCTCAAGTCTTTATGGCAGCAAGGGGCGGATAATGAGCGCCAACAGCCGCCCGCGGTGGCCTCTTATGATTATACGCTGTATAGCCTGAGCCTGCCCAACGGCCGGCCCGATTTACTAAAAGAAGCGCTGAAATGGTTGATGAATACCGGCGGTCATTTAACCATCAATCCCACCACGTTGCATACCGCTTTGCAAGGAGCGGATCCGGTCGCCACCGCCCCGGCCGATTCCCGTGGCTCGTGGTGGCATTATCGGCTGAAAGGGTCGGTGCTGTTGTCCCATGATCCTGGCCAGCAGGCCCGTATGCCCGTCAGCGGCCAGCAGCTGCAGCAATTCTACCAGCATTGGTATACCCCGGACGCCATGACGCTGTATGTCGTGGGTAATGTGGATAGCCGTACGCTCAATGAACAGATCGTCAAAACCTTTTCTTCCCTAAAGGGCCGGCGCGACGCCCCCTCCACCGTACCGACGTTATCGCCGCTGGTGGCGCAGCCGGTCAGTCTGGTAGGCGAGGGAGTAAAGGAAGACAGCCTGAAATTGGTGTGGGATACGCCCTGGCAGCCGATTCGCGATTCGCAGGCCTTGAATCATTACTGGCGCAGCGATCTGGCGCGCGAGGCGCTGTTCCTGCACGTCCAGCAGGCGATGGCCGGCAGCAACCTTAAACAGACCAACCTGCGCTTTAACTGTAATGTGCATTATCAACGCGCCCAGTGCGCGTTGCATATCGATACGTCGGCGGAAAATCTCTCGCCGGCCATGACCTTTGTGTCACATGAGCTGGCGAATCTGCGCAACAACGGTTTAAGCAAGTCGGAATTCGATGCGCTGATGGCGCGCAAGACCGGTGAGCTTGGTACCCTGTTTGCCACCTACGCCCGCACGGATACCGAGGTATTGATGAGTCAGCGCCTGCGTTCCCAGCAAAACGACGTGGTGGATATCGCGCCGGAACAGTACCAGAAACTGCGTAATGAGTTTCTGACCAAGCTGACGCTCGAGATGCTCAACCAGGAGCTGCGCGCCCAGTTATCGCAAAACGCCACGCTGGTGCTGATACAGCCGAAAGGTGAGCCGGAAATCAATATGAAGGCGCTACAGGAGACCTACGAGCACATTATGGCTCCAGGCCCGCTACCGTCCGCGGTGGACGAAAGTAAACCGGAGGTCACGGATATTCCGCCACAGTCTTGAGGCTGATAACCCGTCGCCTGAGGTTGAATGCGACGGGTTGGTGGTATATCCGGTTGCCGGGGTATTACTCCGGCATTGCCTCGCGGGGAATAATAGCACCGCGGTATTGAATGACGGTGCTGGCGGTCAGGTGGCCGGAGCGGGCGGCGGCGGCGGCGTCGCCACCGGTCAGGCGAACGGCGAGGTAACCAGCGCTGAACGAGTCGCCTGCGGCGGTGGTATCCACCACTTTCTCCTTCGGCAGCTTGATCGCCGGCACGTCAACCAGTTCGCCAGGCTTAGTGGTCACCAGACAGGACTCGGCGCCGCGCTTAATGACGATTTCCTGGACTCCCCAAGCACGGGTGCGTTTAATGACCTCGTCCACCGGTTGTTTGTCCCACAGCATATCTTCATCGTCCAGAGTCAGAAACGCAATATCGGTATTTGACAGGATATCCCGGTAGGTTGCGCGCGTCTCTTCCTTGTCCCGCCATAGGCGCGGGCGATAATTATTATCAAAAATAACCTTGCCGCCGTTGGCTCGGCAGTCCTTTAACAGCTTGAGCAGGCGTTTACGGCTTTCGGTACTGAGGATGGCGATACTGATACCGCTTAAATATATATAGTCAAAATCGGCCAGTTGCCGACAGATACGTTCTGTCTCCGCGCTTTCCAGCCAATAACGAGCGGCGGCTTCGTTGCGCCAGTAATAGAATGTCCGCTCGCCGGTTTCATCGGTTTCAATATAATACAGACCGGGCAAACGGTCTTCCATCCGCTGGATCAAATGGGTGTTAACTCCCTCGCTTCCCCATGCCGCCACCATATCCTCGCTAAAATTGTCGGTACCTAGCGCGGTGACATAATGCACTTTCAGGGCGTCGGGGTTGACCAGCCGCGCAATATAAACCGAGGTGTTCAGCGTATCACCGCCGAAACCGCGTTTAACGTCCGTGCCTTTTTGGGACAGTTCAATCATGCACTCGCCGATCACGGCAATGTTTTTGGTTGTCATTAACTGCTGGCCTGTATGAAGAAAGTAAAAAGAAAGAGGTATACCCGTCATCTTTCAAGTTGCAGGTGCGTTGGCTGCGCTCGTGCGATTGTGGGACACCGTCTAGTCTCAACAGAATGACAGTTTCAGTCAATAGCCGTTGAAACGTTGTTTTAATTTTTTATGGCTAAAACGGCCGGTTATTTTTTCCGCTCCCCACGTTCATGCGACAACCTGATGGCTAACGCTATAGGAACTAGAGGTTTTTTTACCGAATGCCGATCACTTTCCAACGGCAGGCTACCGATCCTCAACTATGATTAATGGATTAAGACCGTTAATGAGGAAGCGATCACCATGACCCGGACCAAAAAGACGATCTTGGGGTTAGTCATATTTTTGCTGGTGGTAGTGGTTGCCGCCGTGATATTTATTGCTACTTTTGATTTAAATCGCCTGAAACCTACCCTTAATGCGAAAGTTTCCGACGAGTTGCAGCGTCCCTTTGCCATTAATGGCGATCTTGGCGTGCAATGGGCGCGCCAGACGGATCAGGTGGGGTGGCGTGGGTGGGTTCCCTGGCCGCACCTGCATGCCGAGGATGTGGTGTTGGGCAATCCCGCCGAGATCCCCGGGGATTACACCGCCCGGCTGAGCCGGGTGGAAGCCGGTATTTCCCCCTTGGCGCTATTGCATAAAGAGATCTATTTGCCGCGAATTACCCTGGTGGGGCCGGATGCTGAGCTAAAGCGACTGGCTAACGGCAAGAATAACTGGACCTTCAACCTGGCCAATAGCGACGAGTCGGAGCAGAACGGCCCGCCCTCCGCCTGGTCTTTCAAGGTGGATGATATCGCTTTTGATCAAGGTAAAATCGCATTTTTGGACCCGCTGACCAAGGCGGACCTGCATTTAACCTTCAATCCATTGGGTAAACCGGTCCCTTTCGCCGAGTTAGCTGGCCAGACTAAGAACGATAAGGCGGCTGACGTTGCCGATAAACCTGCCGACGTTACCGCTAAAGGGCGGGATGCCGCGCAGCCTGACAACGCTAAGGTTGCCGATCATAAGGTTGTGGCCGCCGGCAATAAGCCGGGGGACGGTGATGAAAAAGGCGAACCCGCGGCGAGCATACAGGACAATGTCGCCGATTATATTTTCGGCTGGACCCTGGGGGGCAAGTATAATAATGAACCCTTGAGCGGTGAAGGCAAAATCGGCGGTATGCTGGCCTTGCGCAGCGCCAATGCGCCTTTCCCTCTGCAGGCAGATGTTCGCTCCGGCGCGACGCGCATTGTACTGCGGGGTACCCTTTTGGATCCGATGAACTTGGGCGGCCTTGATTTACGACTGAAACTTTCGGGCGACAATTTGGGCGATCTACACGCGCTGACCGGGGTCGTGCTACCGGACTCGCCACCCTATTCCACCGATGGTCACCTGATCGCCCGCTTCCAGGGTAAAGAGGGCGGCCGGTATCGTTATGAAAACTTCAATGGGAAAATCGGTTCCAGCGATATCCACGGCAGTTTGACTTTTTTGCAAGGCAAGCCGCGCCCGTCGTTAACCGGCGATGTGGTATCCAACCAGCTGCGTTTTGCCGACCTTGGACCGCTGATCGGTGCTGATTCAGGTACCCAAACCGGTAAACAAAAAGCCCAAACCCAGGCGGTACAACCGGCGGATAAAGTGCTGCCCTACGACAAGTTCGATACGGCAAAATGGGCAACCATGGATGCGGATGTTAAATTTACCGGCAAACGGATTGAGCATGGCAAGAATCTACCGCTCAGCGATCTGTATGCCCACGTCAAGCTCGATGATGGCGTGCTGCTGCTTGATCCCCTGCAGTTTGGCATGGCGCGTGGCAAACTCAATTCCTCTATTCGCCTGGAGGGCAACCAGACTCCCATGCGCGGCCGTGCGGATCTGCATGCGCGGGGATTGCAACTTAAGGCGTTGTTTCCCGACGTCGAGGCGATGCGCAGCAGCATGGGGCAGCTAAATGGCGATGCGCAGTTTACCGGTACGGGCAATTCGGTGGCCGCCCTGCTGGGCAGTAGTAACGGCCAGGTGCGGATCTTGATGAATGATGGTGTCATCAGCCGCAACCTGATGGAGATTGCGGGCCTGAATGTAGGGAATTATGTGATCGGCAAATTGTTTGGCGACGATCAGGTGAAGATCAACTGCGCCGCGGCGGATCTCGGTATTCGCAATGGGCTGGCGACGCCGCGGCTGTTTGTGTTTGATACCGAAAATGCGGTTATCAAAATTGACGGTACCACCAATTTTGCCAACGAACGCCTCGACCTGTCCATTAACCCCAATAGTAAAGGTGTTCGCATCGTCACGTTGCGCTCGCCATTATACGTGCGTGGGACCTTTAAGCATCCCGACGCCGGGGTCAAGCCAGGACCGTTGATTGCCCGCGGCGCGGCGGCTGTGGCCCTTGGCGCGGTGCTGACGCCGGCGGCGGCGTTGCTGGCGTTGATCTCGCCTAGCGGCGGCGAGGAAAACCAATGTGCGCCGATCCTGCGTGAAATGCATAACGGCAAATAAGCCGTCCCCGCCGCGGCCGAAACGATCGCGCCGAACGTGGTGGGTTCAGCGTAGGATAGCGCAGCTATGATCTTGGATTTCTTCGGCGGAGGCCATGTTCATGCGCAGCAGGTTACGTTCAACCGCCAGCAACGCGTAGGTTCCGTCGGCGAGTTGCACCATCGCCAGGCCATAATCACCCATCCGGCCGGCCGCCGCCGGCACTTCCCGCGCCAGCATCAGGAAAGGACTCTGCGCCGCCAATTCAGCGGCGCCAACGCGTTTAGCCAGGTAGGTATGCCCTTGTAACGCCACAGGCAGCGCACGCCAGTGGGCACCAATGGTGCCCATTGCTTCGTCCAGTTGTTTTCGTATTTCGGGACGCAGACAGGAGATGTGAATATGCAGCTGGTTTTGCGTTCGACCGGAAACGGAGTTGACGGCCAGCGACAGCGCACTGTCGGGTATCGGCGCACCGCGTTTTTCAGCCAGATAATGCCGAGCCTGCCAGGCGTCATAAAAGAAATTGGCCGTATTGTCCTCCAGCAGGCGCGGGCTTTCGATGCCGGTCAGTTTCTCCACCGGTATCAATAGATATTGCAGTGGCCCAACAAGATCTTTCAACACCACATAACCCGCCGCCAAATTGACCTCGCGGCAGGGTTCCGCCTGCCCATTGTGCTGCTGGTCTGGCACACATTTCTGGCTGACAATGTGCCATAACACGTCGGGATTGGCCGATGGCTGGCGGTACTGGTAAATACCGATGGCGGTGGCCGCCACGATGAGGAAAAAGGCAAGCAGGGTGTAGCGCTGACGTCGCGACTTAAGCATTGATTATCTCCGGACGGGCATAAAAACGGGCCGACACCCAGTGAGTCCGGCCCGTTTTTTTTTAGTGAGCCGGATTGGCATTAGAGTGTATGTCTACCGGGTTGCCTTAATATTACAATGAATGGTGCCGCGTTTCATGGGTAGCCAACAGCGCCAGTAACGTCAGTGTGGCCATAGAGGCCAGATAGACTCCCACATAAAACAGGCCATAGTTGGCGGTCAGCCAGGTCGAGATATAAGGCGCAACGGACGCACCGATAATCGAGGCGACATTATAGGAAAACGATGCGCCGGTGTAACGCACCTCGGTAGGGAACAGTTCGGGAAGTAGCGCGCCCATGGGTCCGAAGGTCAAGCCCATCACGATAAAACCGCACAGCAAAAATGCCATCACCAGCCAGGTGTTGCCTGACCCAAGCATTGAGGGGAATATCAGGGCAAATACAATGATCAATAACGTGACGGCAATCATGGTCTTGCGACGGCCAAAGCGGTCGGCAAATTGGCCGGATACCGGTACCAATAACCCAAAACCAATCACGCCGACCATTAACATCAACAGGAAATCATTGCGGGAGAAGCCAAGACCCAAAGGCTTCGGCGCGGTACCGTAAGTCAAAGAATACACCGTCATGATATAAAACAGTGTGTAGGTTGCCACCATGATAAAGGTACCGAGCAGGGTCACTTTAAGATGTTTGCTAAACAGTGTGCCGATCGGCATGCGCACCTGCGCCTTCGCCAGGGCGATTTTGGCAAACACTGGGGTTTCGTGCAGCGATACGCGGACGTACAGGCCAATTAATACCAGCACCGCCGATAAAATAAAGGGTACGCGCCAGCCCCAATTGAGGAATTGACTGTCGGTCAGCAGCCAGGACAACAGTAAAAACATACCATTGGCAAAGAAGAAACCAATAGGTGCGCCCAACTGAGGAAATGAGCCATACAGGGCGCGCT
This sequence comes from Enterobacterales bacterium, assembly GCA_015654745.1. Taxonomy (GTDB): domain Bacteria; phylum Pseudomonadota; class Gammaproteobacteria; order Enterobacterales; family Enterobacteriaceae; genus Acerihabitans. The sequence goes on along the minus strand of JAATGH010000099.1, from coordinate 3,554 downwards.
TATGAGCCGGTGCGTTTTCCGTTGCCAGTAACGCCGCGCCGCCCCATTCGCCACCCAAGCCCAGCCCCTGGCCAAATCGCGCCAGCGCCAGCAGTATCGGCGCGAAAATACCGATGGTTTGATAGCCGGGCAACAGGCCAATCAGTACGGTTGAAATGCCCATGGTCAGCAGCGATGCCACGAGCGTCACCTTGCGTCCCACCCGATCGCCAAAATGGCCAAACAGCGCCGAGCCGATGGGCCGGGCCACGAAAGCGATAGCAAAGGTCGCCAGCGATTGCAGCGTGGCGGCGGTGGGATCGCCTTGCGGGAAGAAAATGTGCGGAAACACAATCACCGCCGCGGTGGCGTAAATATAGAAGTCAAAGAACTCTATAGCCGTGCCGATTAATGACGCGACGATGACCTTACCCCGTGAATTTGTCGGGACGGAGGTCGTGCTGACTTCGATGGTGGATGCGATGGAAGCGGGCATGATATTTCTTATTGTTCAAAATCGTAAAAGAAAGGCATCTTAGACATAGAAAAAAGCATTTTCAATGAGGTATTTTTGACCAAACGCCCTGTTTTAGGGCTTAACAGCAGAATATATTCCGCAGCCGCCCCTTGCTTAGCGGTATGCCCGTGGCATCACCACTTCCGCAGAGTTAAACCCTGTAATAGGGGCAAAGAAAAGCATTGGCCAAGTGCTATATGCTGCATTTAGGCTTGATCCGGTCATAAACCAGTTATAACAACTGCTTTTAACGCCATTTAGTGAAACAATACACCAACACACCGGCCGTAAGCGCCATTAGATAAGGCGCCGGTCCCGTTCGCGGCAATACCTGCCGGTTGGCGTGGGTGGGGTGGGGCACCTGTTGTACAGCGCCGCTCGGGGATCCTGCCGGCGCCAACGCGTCGTCGTGATCGGAAATGTTGCCGCTGTTGCCACTTGATGGTGGATGCGGATGCTGGTCTGAATCCGCCGGAGTGGGGGCGGTGGCAATCCAGGCTGCGCAAAACAGGGTAAGGCGAGCAAAGAAATAGAAAAAAGCCATCAAACCGATAACCGAACCGAAAGCCGCTCCCGAGGGCGATGTGGCCAATTTGGGCAAGCTAATGGTCATAATGATTTTGATCGCCTCAAAGCCGATGGCCGCCAGCAGGGCTCCGCGAAAAATGGCCGTACCATGAGGTTTATGGCGTGGGATGACCCAGAAAATCCACAGGAACAGCAGATAATTGGCCATGATGGAAATGGCCAGTCCGATAATCGTCATGGCCGGCCGTAGCCACTCCAGGGTGTCCAGCCCCAGCGCTTTTACGATGGTATCTTGTGCGGCGCCGGCAATGGAGGTCAGGGATAGGGTAACAATCAGCGCTACGATTAGCCCAATCAAGGAAACGAGATCGCGTAAGTATTTATAGTAAAACTTCTCCTCGTCCTGGGGATTGCGTTCCCACTCTTTGCGCAATTGGGCTCGAATGGCCTCGCGCAGGTTGCCCATCCAGTTTAATCCGGAATAAAGCGCGATCAGCAGGCCGGTAATGCCTACCGTCGTTCGTTGCGCAATCGCGGTTTTGACGGTGTTTTTCAGCGTATCCGCCAGGGTCCGATCACTGATGCTATCGGCAATTTTATTGATCAGATCGGTGAGAATATCGGGGTTGGACGCTAGGAAAAAACCTACGCCGGCAAATGTCACCATCAATATGGGGATCATGGATAAAAAGGAGAAATAAGTAATCGCCGCGCCGAATTGGCTACCCATGCGATCGTTAAACCGTTCCACAGCGCGAATGATATGCGCTACTGGCGGGTAGGCGCCGATCTTTTCGATGAAACGTTGCAAACGTTGGGCGGCGTCATCCACCCGGGCGATACCGGTGTGGATATCGCTGCCCAGCGGGGCTTTTTTTAACGGTTGTGCGGTCGCCGTTGAGCGCGGTTTTCCGGCCATGAACCCTCTCTGACTCATATCAAGCTATCACGTTATCTAACAAATTATAGATAAGGATGAATAAAAGAAGGGGGGCATTTTCAGCGATCGGTCGGCCACAACCAGGCCGCGCCGCGAACGCCGCTTGAGTCGCCATGGACGGCCTTGCGGATCGGTGTTTCGCTCTCGCCGCCGAAGACCCACTGTCTTACCAGCGCGGGCAGGGTATGGTAGAGACGATCGACATTGCTCATCCCGCCGCCCAGCACCACTACGTCAGGGTCTAACAGATTGATCACATGCGCCAGCGATTTGGCCAGCCGCTGTTCATAGCGGCCAAGCGCCGCGTCGGCAAGATCGTCGCCCGCCGCCGCCAGGCGGATGATTTCCGCACCGGGCAGTGGTTTGCCACCCATGCGTGAATAATCGAGGGCAAAACCCGTACCGGAAATAAAGGTCTCGATACAGCCTTGCTTCGTGCAATAGCAAGCAACCTCCCGCGCATGGCGGCGTTCGTCCTCATCCTGCCAGGGTAGGGGATTATGTCCCCATTCCCCGGCGATACCATTGCCGCCGGCGTGAACGCGACCGTTAATCGCCAGCCCGGCGCCGCAGCCGGTGCCGATAATGACGGCAAATACGGTCGCGGCGCCGGCCGCGGCACCATCGGTAGCCTCGGAAACCGCCAGACAGTTGGCGTCGTTGGCGATACGTACCGGGCGGCCGAGCAATGCGATCAAGTCTTGGTCCATCGGTTGACCATTCAACCAGACCGAATTGGCATTCTTCACCCGATGGGTAAATGGCGACAAGGTGCCTGGAATGCCGATGCCGATGCTGCCCTGCTTGCCGGTGGCCTGTTCGGCGGCGTCAATCAATCCCGCAATAGCCCGCAGTGTCTGGCCATAATCGTTGCGTGGCGTCGCCATGCGCTGCCTGAACAGCACGTCGCCATCCTCCGCCAGCGCCACCACCTCAATTTTTGTTCCACCCAGATCGATTCCAATGCGCACCCGTCTCTCCTCTAAAAACCCTGATTCTGGTCGTGGATGACGCCCCGGCCATTTGCGAGCTAATAAGCGACATGCGTAGTGAGCATGTTTTTACCGTCCATACCTGCCACCATGGTCAGGCTGCGTCGATGATGCTAGCACAACAGCCGCATTTGCCGATAGTAATGCTCAACGGCCTACCGGGCCAGCGAAATGGCTGCCTGGCCTTGATTCAGGGAAAGGGACGGCTACCTGGCAGGCTGCGGGGGTTATGACGAATGAGCCGCGTTGTTGACGTTGATGCCGGGAACGTTCAGCAACGCGTTGACGACGTCGGCACGGCCTGCTTGTGCCGCATACGCTAAGGCGGTCTTGCCAAAACGGTCCTGATTATGGATGTCGATGCCGGGAACGGCCAGCAATGCGTTGACGATGCCGGCATGGCCTGCTTGTGCCGAATAGATCAGGGCGGTCCAGCCATCATCATTAGACATGGTGTTGACGTTGATGCCGGGAACGTTCAGCAACGCGTTGATGACATCGGCACGGCCTGCTTGTGCCGCATACGCTAAGGCGGTCTTGCCAAAACGGTCCTGATTATTGACGCCGATGCCGGGAACGGCCAGCAATGCGTTGACGA
>JAATGH010000427.1 GCA_015654745.1 Enterobacterales bacterium | reverse complement strand
GAAAGCCGCCAGTGGCACTGCAAGTGCGATAGATCTCTTTTTCATTCTTTGCGCCTCGCTATCATCCAAATAGGCAATGAGCTCTTAAAGCTAATTTAAATATTCCATTGCCAGTGTTCATGCTCTGCGTTTGTACATCGCCCTCAAAAGGCGTTATAGAGCAGCCCTGGCGAATTAAAGTCTACAACGAAGTGGGAAACTTACAAGTAAGATGTAGTAAGCCGCTAATAAAAAACAGCGTTTCGTGTATATTTTATTGAACTAAACGATGACAAAGTTGTAGTAGCCCTGGACGACAGCTAGACCGGGGAACCGCGCAGCCACTGGATTGTTACCGTTTCCATGTTGATGGAAGAGGCATTTGAACGCCCCAATTGAGATTAATCTTAAATTTACTTAATGATACAAAGAAGAATGAATCTTTATATCTGAAAACTGTCCAGAATTTCGACAAACGCCCTTTTGCGGGTACATAATGAAGCCGTAGGTGCCTCCAAGCTGCGCCGCGTCGCGTAGACGACTTTTGTCGGCCGCCGTCAATTCTTGCGGAAACCACCCCAAAATTACGCTGTAATTTCCCGTTTGCAGCGCCTTCTCCATCGCCGCGACCGTGCCATAGGCATCAGGCTGGCGTAATTGCACCATTTTCTCAAGCGGCAGTCCCGACTGTTCGAGCCACGGGCGGCTCAGCTTACGCGAGGACGTCAGCCATAGCAGCCAGCGCGACTGGGTTCCCAGCAAGCGCAGGAGCGGCAGTAGAATATGTCCCACCACCGGCTGATCCTCAAAATAAACCACTTCACTGATAATACCCTGAGCCCATGGCTGACTCTTGGATGCGCCTGGTGAAAGCGCTGTTTTCTCCATTGAACCCTCCGCCTGAGAAAGTGTTGGCGTGGGAGATACGGTATTGATCAGTGTTTGCATTTTGAGTTCGCCCTCGATAACTGTATAAAAACACAGTATAGGGGATTGGCATGAAAATCAATCAAAAATTCAATCGGCTTCGCAAAATTGCCACGATTAACCGCGGCTATCGAGATTAAGTTGAAAACCTGCGGGGAAATGCCGTATTTTTACAGGCGGCCCAGGATCGGGCGTAGTCATACATGCCATTGAAAACAAGGAGAAGTTGATGGAAGTTATATCTGATTGCATTATTTCCAGAGTAAAAAACACGTTCGCTACCTTGGGGACCATTACCACCCGTTCGCAGTTCGGTGGCTACAGCGTTGCGGCCGACAAGGTTATGTTTGGTCTGATCCTGGACGGCGAGTTATATCTTCGGGCCACACGGCAATGCGAGCATATCTTTCTCGCGCAGCAGATGAGCCAGCTGGTTTACACCAAGCGGGGCATTCCGGTTTTACTCAATTATTATCTGGTGGATCGGCGGATTTGGGCGACAGGCGAAGTGCTTATGTTGTTGTCCAATTTAGCCCTGGCCGAAGCGAAACGTCATTTACGCATTAAAGCGGCTACCCAGCGGCTCAAGGATCTGCCCAATATCGGACAGGCTATCGAACGCCTGCTCTGGAAAGCCGGTATTCAGGATGTCGAGGCGCTGCGGCATTATGGCGCCAAGAGCAGCTACCTGAAATTGCGCGCTATTAAAGAAGATCTGGGCGTCAAGGTGCTGCTTGCGCTGGAAGGGGCGTTATCAGGTCGGCATCTGGCCGCGCTGTCCCAAGGGCAGCGCAGCGAATTACTGGCGTGGTTCAAACACCTCCCTTGCCAGTAGCGTCGCCGTACCCGCGAAAAACCGTGAACCGGCCTGGTTGATTGGTCGTCTTGCTTCACTCAATCAATATGGGTTTCGATCTCATGTTTGCGCGCAATCAGTTCCGGCAGCAGTTCCAACAACAAGCCAATTTGTTGCAGCACCAATTGCTCCTTGGCTTCGGGATTGGTCAATACCCTGCGGATACGCTCCACCAGCTTCTCGTGCTCCTGCGCCACGCGCAGGGCAAACTGCTGCTGATATTGCAGCGCGTCATCAATATAACAGGCGGCATCGTCCAAGACCTGAAGCACTTCTGGATTCACATGGTCTTCACGATGGGCGCCCAATGTGGAAATGTAGCTAAGGAAGGTGTGGTTCAGGCACAACAGACGAAATGCGGATTCAAGCCGTTCTCGGCGCGTTCTGGGCTCCGCCGACATATTTGATACCACCGATGCCAGTTCCGCGTCGCGATTATGCGCATCGCGCCGGGCAATGCGGTAGTCTAGTCGATTGTCCTTACCCTGGTGGTATTGCACCAGAATTGCATCCAGGTAGCGGCAGTTTGCCGTCAGGCTATTATTCATAACCTGCGGCAGCCGGCGAAAACGCCAATCAGGCCAAATAAAGCTGACCGCAGCCCAAGCAATAGCGCAGCCGACAAACGTGTCGAACACCCGCGGCAAGGCGACCTCGAATCCTTCACCCAGCAAGTTGAAACACAGCATAACCAGCAGGGTGATAAACATGGTGGCCTGAGCGTACTGTATATTGCGAAAGGCGAAAAACAGCGTGCCGCTAAGCACGATCAAAATCATTTGCCCCTCGGTGGAGGGGACAAAATAGAGAATGGGTAAACCAAGCAGGATGCCCGCCAGCGTGCCGATGATTCTCAGGGCTAATCGACGGCGCGTTGCCTGGTAATTGGGCTGGCATACAAACAGGCTGGTCAACATAATCCAGTAGCCATAGTGCAGGCCGCTTAACTGAATAAACGCATAACCTATGCATAACACCACCGACATGCGCACGGCATGACGAAACAGCGCTGACTCCGGGGTGAGGTTGCGGGTAATCCGCAGGCGTATATCGCTCCATCCGGTGAGCTTATCATCGGCAAGGTTGTTTTCCTCGGGGGTGTTTCGGGCGATGGACTGTTCCGATTCGATGGTGGACAGCTGGGCATCAATTGCGCGCAGATTATTCAATAAATGTTTTAGCGCCTTAATTTGGGCCGGCGCGGAAAGAAGTTCGATGGCGGAGTTTAAATGGCTGAAAACTCTCTCGAAACGGCTATCGTGCTGATATTTTTGATGCAATAAAATAGACTGGGATAACGCATTGCAGGCTTGGGCCAGCAAAACAAGTACCCGCTGGAATCTGAATAACACGTCACTATAGCGCAGTTGTTCGCGCAGCTGTTGATACTGTACATGAGATGAACTGGCCCGTTCGTGAATATCTTGCGCCACGAAGTAGTAATGCAGGGTTCGGCGAGTGCCGCGCTGGCCGCGGTCGCCGCGCAGTCGGGTCAAAAGCGACGCCTTGGTCTGGTTAAGCGCTTGCACCAGATTACCGTTGGCCATTGCCACCTCTATCATGGCACGGTCATCGGCATCTTCGGTATCCGGATCGAACAGGTTGGCTTTGGCATCAAGATAGCGCGCCAGGCTGCTGTAGCAGCGGGCCAGATTATCCTGTAACGGCCGGATGGGAAACAGCAAGTGGCCAAACAGCGTCAGGAGATTATACCAAATCGCCCCGGCCAGCAGTAACGCCGGTTGTGTGTACCAGGTTTGGTACATGGAGGCGCCAAGCATGGTATAGACCGCAATCAGCAGCGCGCCGAAAGCGATAGTGGCATAACGCTGGCCCAACGCGCCAAGCAAAATAAAGCCGCAGGTCGAACCCGCCAGTCCAACGATGAATAGCCATGGATAGGGGATCAGCAGCTCGATGGCCACCGCCGCGATAAAAAAGCTGACAAGCGTAATAACCAGATTGCGCAGCCGGCCGCTGAGACGGTCATCAAGATCCGCCAGCGCGGCGGCGACCACCCCCAGCGTCAGCGGGATGGTCAGGGTGGGCATATGCAGCCACCAGGGGAGCGCGGCTGCTCCACTGAGAGAAAGAAGAATTCGCAGGTTATAGCGCCAGCGGCTGTCAAACGCGAAACGGCGAAATCCGGGGGCAAGAGCCAGCACACAATTTCCTTATCATGGGGTTAACGATAAAAACGCCGATCCGCATGTATTCGCAACCGATCGGCCAGCTCTACCGGCACTACCCTGCGGCCAACCGGCCATAGGGCGATCGCCGCAAGCTTAAAATTGGCGATGCCCGGCAAAATGCCGATGATAGTGATACATTGTGCTATACCGGTAATGATATGCGACAGACAAAGCCACCAGCCGAACAGTACAAACCACACCACGTTTAGAACCGTGCCGGCGGATGAGGACAGTACGCTGCGATTTTCCGGGTAAAGCTCGTCCACATGTACGGCAGTATTGCCGAACGGCAGCAGGGACAGTTTAGCGATCTCCCAGCAGGCGCGGGTATAAGGCCACGTAAAGATCAGTATAATACTGAGCAGGGTGGCCAGCAGCCAGGCCAGCGTCGTAAAAAAGCCGCCCAAAACAAAGTTAACGATATTGAGTAATGTTCGCATAATTCCCTAATGGTGCTGCCAAAAATAAAAAATAAAGCCATTGTACCTATCATCTTCGAGTCGGCGGTGCGTGTTTTCTCGAAACGCTTGACTGACCTGATTTCAGCGCGGGTCGCTTGCTTGCCGCCGCCGCGCAGCGCGAAATCTAGCGGGTATACCTCTAGCGGGTATCGGTTATTCTACCCTTAATTCCCGACGCGAGCAGAACAAGTTAAAATAGGCGCATTATCCCTGACGCATAGCATAAACGATACGGAACCCCGGCAAAGCTTATGGAATTGAAATCGACCTCGTTCGGCAAGCATCTCGCGCAACATCCTTACAATCGGGTACGGCTGTTACATGCCGGTGTCGAGGTCAGCGGTGACAAGCACCAATATCTTATCCCGTTCAATCAGATCATTGCCATCCATTGTAAACGCGGCATTGTATGGGGTGAGCTCGAATTCGTCTTGCCTGATGAACAAGTGGTGCGCCTGCACGGCACCGAATGGCAGGAGACGCAGCATTTTTACCACTATTTACAAAAAAACTGGCAGGCATGGAGTCTGGAAATGGGCGAAATATGCGCGACGGTGTTAAGCCAGCAAATGGCGTCCCTTGAGCAGATGATCTCCCGTGACAGCTGGTTTCAGCTCAACGAACTTACCTCGTTGCAGCAAAGTATCCGCGAAGCATTCACGGCCCTGCCGCTTCCCCTGGCGCGGCTGGAAGAATTCGAGGCTTGCCGTGACAATTACCATCATTGCCTGCAATGGTTGGAACAGGGACCGGCGCGGGTTATCGACCGCAACCAGCAATGGGCCGATCGGATGCTCGAACGGCATCGGGAATTTTTCGATTCAATCGAAAGCACTCCGCTTAATCTGGCCCAAAGCCGTGCGGTTATTAACGGGGAAAGATCTTTATTGGTGCTGGCCGGCGCCGGCAGCGGTAAAACGTCGGTACTGGTGGCGCGTGCCGGTTGGCTACTGCGTCGTAACGAAGCGATGCCGGAGCAAATCCTGATGCTGGCATTCAGCCGCCAGGCAGCGCAGGAAATGGATGAGCGCATTCGCGCGCGGCTGGGGATTGAGGGCATTAAGGCATGGACTTTCCATGCCCTGGCGCTAAATATCATTCGTCACGGCAGCAAGAAATCGCCGGTTATCAGCCAATTGGAATCCGATGGACAGGTGAGCCGCGATCTGTTGATCAACTGCTGGCGAGAACAATGTAGCCAAAAGAAAGTCCAGGCTAAAGGATGGCGACAATGGCTGGCCGATGAATTGGCCTGGGACGTCGGCGATGGCGACTATTGGCAGGACGACCGCCTGGCACGGCGACTGGCACCTCGTCTAGAGCGCTGGATCGGCCTGATGCGCATGCATGGGGGGAGTCAGGCGCAAATGATTTAACAGGCGCCAGAGCCCATCAAGGACCTTTTTACCAAGCGGATAAGGCTGTTATCGCCGCTGTTAAAAGCGTGGAAACAGGCGCTAAAAGAGGAAGGCGCCGTGGATTTCTCCGGCCTGATTCATCAAGCGGTGGATATTTTACAAAAAGGCCGGTTTATCAGTCCGTGGAAACATATCCTGGTTGACGAATACCAGGATATTTCACCACAGCGTGCCCGCCTGCTGGATGCCCTACGGCAACAAAACCGGCGGGTATCACTGTTTGCCGTGGGCGACGATTGGCAGGCTATTTATCGATTCAGCGGAGCCGAGATTAATCTGACCACCACATTCGATAAGCGTTTCGGCCCGGGCGCGCAATGTGAGTTGGATACCACCTATCGCTTTAACCAGCGTATCGGCGAAATCGCCAATGCATTCGTGCAGCAAAATCCCCATCAGTTACCGAAACCCCTGAATAGCCTGGTCAAAGGAACCAAAAAATCAGTGTTGATTTTGCCGGCATCCGCGCTTGAGACCCTGCTTGACAAACTTAGCGGTTATGCGCAGCCGCATGAGAAAATCCTCGTGCTGGCCCGCTATCACTATCTACGGCCGGCGCTATTGGATAAGGCCGCTACCCGATGGCCAACCCTGAATATCGAGTTTATGACCATGCATGGCAGCAAAGGGCAGCAAGCTGATTATGTCATTATCTCTGGAATGTCGGGCGGGCGGGATGGTTTCCCCGCACCCGCGCGGGAATCGGTAATCGAACAGGTACTACTGCCGCAGCCGGAAGATTTTCCCGACGCGGAAGAGCGCCGCTTGCTTTACGTTGCCTTGACGAGGGCAAGGCAACAGGTATGGTTGCTTGAGGATGAGGTTAACCCATCGGATTTTATCGACGCGCTAATACGTATTGGCGTGCCCCGGGCCAAAAAACCGTAACGCCTTTGCCTTAGGCGCCGTTCAGCCTCAATGGCCGATGGCTATTGCAGCCGCTCGGCCAGATAACGTTGATAATCGGGTATATCAATCGTCAATTCCCCCTTGAACAAGGGTGAACAGACCAGCAGGTCGGCGGTGGATCTATTGGTCGCCACCGGGATATTCCATACGGTGGCCAAGCGTAGCAATGCCTTAACGTCCGGATCGTGTGGCACGGCATTCAGCGGATCCCAAAAAAAGATCAGCACATCGATTTTGCCCTCGGAAATAAGGGCGCCCACCTGCTGATCCCCACCCATAGGCCCGCTTAACATACTATGGACCGGCAGACCGGTATTGCGTTGTACTAAATTACCGGTGGTCCCGGTGGCGTAAAGAATATGCTCCGACAACAGAGCCTTATTGTTATCGACCCAGTTTAGCAGTGATTGCTTACAGTGATCATGGGCCACCAGGGCGATGTGCTTACGCACTGCGATGGTGCGGGTAATTGACTCCATTTCCATTTCCTTGAATAAAATAGTCTTCCTATAGACTACTGAAACTCTGTTTCACTGCAAAGGGCTAAACAGGGATAGTTGAAAATAAGTCTGATTATTTGCTCCGCTAATGAATCTAACTTGTATAATTTGATAACAATTATTATTATTTTTTACATTATTTGAATGATACTGATTCATCTGCTTTTCATCGATAGTATAAACTTAGGTCAATGCCCCCAAGCCTAGTGGAGATGCGCCATGACTGATAACGATATAGCCGATATTCTGACCTCGGTTAAAACGATTGCATTAGTGGGCGCCAGCGATAACCCTGCCAGGCCTAGCCATGGCGTGATGGCTTATCTTCTTGATCAAGGCTATCAGGTTTTTCCAGTCAATCCCGCGCTGGCGGGACAACAGATTCTGGGGCAACGAGTCTATGGCCGGTTGGCGGAGATTCCCGCTAAAATCGATATGGTGGATATATTCAGGCGCGCTGACGCCGTGTATGACTTGACGCAAGAAGCCATTGCGATAGATGTCGGCGTGGTATGGATGCAGTTGGGAATAATCAACGAGCAGGCGGCAGTACTGGCGAAAAATATGGGTATGCAGGTGGTGATGGACCGTTGTCCAAAAATTGAAATTCCGCGTTTGGGGCTGGCTAAATGAAAATAATGCCGGCAGAAGGCGTTGCGGCCCCCGTGAGTCGTGCACGGATGGGCGTTGGCCTTAACTAATGCCAACGTTGACCGCGTACCCCCTAGGGACGCGGCAGCGCGTCAATTACGTAAGCGTGGTGCCTGAAGCTGTAGACGTATGGACTGAGCCAATTCATCCAGCGTCGGTTGTTCAGGATGAACCGGCGCGGCTTCAAAACCCAGCTGTATTTCAGCTAGGTAGGTATGTACTGGCTTGCCCTCGTCATCTTCCATAACCACGTGGTACCAAGGGGCGGCGCGAAGCTTATCGTCGGCGGCAATTTCATCGAGTGACGGTTTTTCCAAGGAATATTCAGGATCAACGTCAATCACCACGCCTAAATATCCTAAGAGTTTATGGCGGACCTGCTGGCCAATCCCAAATTTGCTGGCAATCATAACTTACCCCCGCGATGTAGCACGATAAAAACGTACCGTAGGCTTAACCTTGAGGTTAGCGGCGCTTAAAGGCACCTCACTACGGCCTTGTGTTAAATATGGGGGATAAATAGCCAATATCAAGGGGCTCCGGCGAGATTAAATCACTCGGCAGGCAAAGCCTTTCAAGTATAACCCTTCTGGATACGGCGCCATGACCGGATGATCGGCAGCTTGGCGGAATTGCTCGATAAACTGTACTTCCCGGTGGGCATCAAGGGCTGCGTCGGCGACAATTTTTTGAAACAGCTCGGTGGGCATCAGGCCTGAACAAGAGAAGGTGAGTAAAATACCTTCCGGTGCCAATAATTGCATTGCCAGCATATTAATATCTTTATAGCCGCGGCATGCGCTGGCCAACTGATTTTTATTTTCTACAAATTTTGGCGGGTCGAGAATTATCATATCGAAACGTTCGCCCTGCTCCCGATAGGCGCGTAATAGCTGAAAGACATCCTCACGGACAAATCCGGCTCGCGAAAGATCCAATTGATTAAGTTCAATGTTACTTTTGGCGATGTCCAGCACATGTTGCGACGTATCTACACTGATCACTTGGCGACAGCCGCCGATTAACACCGATACGGAAAATGCCCCGGTATAGCAAAAGCAGTTCAGCACTCGCCTGCCGGCGGCATATTTACGCGCGGCCAGCCGACTGTCACGCTGATCGAGATAAAAACCGGTTTTATGGCCTTGGGTAATATCGACCTGGATGGCCATGCCATGTTCGTGGATGCTCAGCAGCGCGGGAGGGGTATCACCTACGATCACGCCACTGGTCAGTTCAAGACCTTCCTTTTTTCGTACCGCGACATCTGAACGATCGTAAATAGCGCATTGTGGATAGCCTAACTGCAGTGCTAACGTCAGGGTGGCGCGGTGGTATTCCGCCCCGGCTGACAACAATTGCAATACCATGACATTAGCATAACGATCGATGGTAATGCCCGGCAGCCCGTCAGACTCGCCGGCGATCAAGCGGTAGGCGTCCAGACCATCCCGCTCGGCTAACAGATCCCGAAAGCGTTGGGCGGTGGAGAGACGGCGAACAAAAAAATCAACGTCAATTTCCTCATCCGGCTGAAACGACCATACGCGTGCACGAATTTGAGACGTGGGAGAGTACGCCGCTCGCGCTAGCCACTTGCCCTTATCATCGAGAATATCAATAGTTTCACCGGACTGGGGTTTACCCTCGATCCGTTGCACCGCACCGGAAAAAATCCATGGATGCCGGCGAATCAGGGATTTGTCACGCCCCTTGGCCAGGAAAAGACGTTTTGTCATCATGATTTATACTACACCAGAGAGAAAGTGCGCCATTCTGCGAACAAGCGCACCCAAAAGCAAACATTAGCCGACCCAAGGGGGAAATGATGTCAAAAGTATGCACCGCGGTCTATGTCTATGGCATGGTTCAAGGCGTGGGTTTCCGCTATACAACGCAACATCAGGCAAGGCAATTGGTGCTCACCGGCTTCGCACGCAACCTCGACGATGGCAGCGTGGAGATAGTGGCCTGCGGCGAAGGCGAACAGGTGGAAAAATTGCTGGGGTGGTTAAAACAAGGTGGCCCGCGCGGCGCTCGAATAGATCGAATCCTCACTGAGCCGCGCAGCGTTAAAAACTACGATGGGTTTCAGATCCGCCATTAGATCAGATGCAATTGACCGGTTTGGGCAGACCGGCAATCTTGGTGGCCTGCTT
>JAATGH010000058.1 GCA_015654745.1 Enterobacterales bacterium | reverse complement strand
GTGCAATGTGCAATGTGCAATGTGCAATGTGCAATGTGCAATGTGCAATGTGATAAGTCATTTTCAGGATGCCAATCTGCGTGTTTAGCGCTGGGAACAAACATTGTTAAATAATCATTGTTAAATAATCATTGTTAAGCAAGCATTGGCAATCAGGCATGAGTAAACAAGTCCCGTTTAATGACCCGCTGCGCCGTTCTGGCGCAGCCTAAGCCGATGCGATGCCGGGGCACAATGCCGTCAAGTTCCCGATGAGACGTTTATCACCCTGGCTGCTGAGCGCGTTGGCGGTGCAGCAACGTCATCGGCACAATCACCCGCTGATGTACGCCTGCTCCCTGCAATAGCCGTTGCATGGCATCGAAAGCCGTCTTGACCCAGGCATCCTCATCTTGCCGTACCGACCAGATATTGTTGGATAAAAATCCCAGCATGGGGTGTTCGTCGAAGGTGCCGATATTGATTTGGGCGGGAATAAAGCCGAAATGGGCGCGCAATACGCTTAACGCGCCTTCCAGCACCGGCAATGAGGAGGCGATAAAGGCGGGAGGAGCAGACTGATGGGAGGAAAGGAACGTGCGCATCAGAGTTTCGCCGTCTTCGCGCCGGTTATGCGCGGCTTCCAATATCCACTGGCGCGGCTCGGTGATGCCGCAGGAGGCCAGTACGGCCTCGTATCCACTCATACGTTCTTTAATTGTCGGCTGCCCGATATCACCGGCCATAAAAAACAGCGGCATCTGGCCGGCATCGAACATGGCTTTGGTGAGCGCCGCGCTGCCGCGCCGGTTATCACTGACAATCAGGGAAACATCCGGGGTGCCAAAATCACGGTCGAGCAGTACCAGCGGTTTGGCAGATCGTTTTATATGGTGATTTTGCGACTGCAGTGATGAGGGCACCACGAACAAACCGTCCACATTGCGCGCGATGAGGGCCTCGACCAGCTTGTTCTCATATTTCATGTCGCTGTAGGTACAGCTGATCATTAATTGATAACCGGCTTCGCGGCAGCGGATTTCCAGTTTTTCCGCCAATGTGGCGAAAAAGACGTTGGACAGCCGGGGAATGATGAGCCCGAGCGTGTCGGTTTTATTTAGCTTGAGGCTACGGGCGGCATAATTCACGCTATAACCGTGCTCTGCGACATAGTCGTTGATCCGGGCCTGCGTTTTGCTGCTAATGCGGTATTGCTGCGCTTTGTTATTCAGCACCAGCCGCACTGTGGTGATCGAGATATCCAGCGCGGTGGCAATTTGCTCTACTGTCTTCGCCATGAGCAACCGAGTCCATGAAAAAAAAATCAAGATTTCCAGTCTAGCAGGATTTGCTGCTTCGAGTCAGCGCCGGTAAGCGCGGGTTTATCACAAAACTCAGCCGGGAGGTTTTTCTCAGGGAATGATGTGGCGACGTCGACACCGGGGCAGGGAACCCGCCCCGGTAAGCGGCGGTTAGAGGGTATCTTTGGTCAGGTCGCGTTTGGAGGTTTCCGGTGCTCGCCAGGCCGCATAAGCGGCCACCAGCGCGGCAACAACCACATAGCAGGCCACCAGCGTCCAATCGTTGTGATCGATGGCGGTTAGCCCTTTGGCGATAAATGGTGTGAAGCCTCCCGCCACGATCGCCCCCAGTTGTGCGCCGATCGACGCGCCGCTGTAGCGAACTTTGGGGCCAAACAATTCAGTGAAGAATGAAGGCTGTACCGCATTGATTGAGTTATGGGCAATGTTAATCAGTAAAATATAACCTAATGCCATCAGCACAAAAGATCCGCTTTCCAGCAACCAGAAGAAGGGAAATGCCATCGCCGCTGCGCAAAGTGCGCCAAAGATATAGACCGGGCGCCGGCCAATCTTATCCGACAGTGAGCCAAACAGCATATGCATCGGAAACGCCAGCACGCAGGTTGCCATAATCACGTTCAGCATGGTTTGTTTATCCACGCCGAGTTGCGAGGTGGCGTAAGACACGGCGAACACCGTGGTCATAAAGAACGGCACGCTCTCGGCAAAACGCAGCACCATAATCAGCAGGATGCTGCGCCACTGATCGCGCACCACCGTCACCACCGGGCTTTCTTCTTTCCTTGCAGCCCGTTGCGCGCTCAGTTTCTGCTGCTTTTGGACTTCCTGGAATACCGGGGTTTCGTCGAGGCGGCGGCGCACATACAGACCAACAAACACCAGGATCACGCTCAGCATAAATGGAATCCGCCAGCCCCAGGACAGCAGCTGTTCTTCCGGCAGTTGGGTCACCAGCGCAAATACGCCCGTTGCCAACAACTGGCCGGAGAACCCCCCGGTTTGCGGGATGGAACCCAGCAACCCGCGGCGATTGGCCGGCGCGCTTTCCACCACCATTAGCATCGCGCCGCCCCATTCGCCGCCTACCAGAAAGCCCTGCACAAAGCGCAGCACCACCAGCAGAATTGGCGCCCAGATGCCAATACTGTCGTAGGAGGGCAGGCAGCCGATCAGGAAAGTGGCGGTCCCCATGCCCCCTAAGGTGATCAGCAGCGTGATTTTACGCCCGAGAGTGTCGCCCATATGGCCGAAGAACACGCCGCCGAGCGGACGGGCGACAAAGCCCACGCCGAAAGTGGCGAAAGACGCCAACATTGCGGTCATCGGACTCACGTTGGGGAAAAATACCCGGCTGAACACCAAGGCGCTCGCCAGGCCATAAAGCAAGAAGTCGTAGAATTCGATGGTGTTACCAATCCAGCTTGATATCACTACCCGGCGAATACTGGATTTATCCAATACCGCTGTTTGTGTTACCGGTATATCCAGAGAAACTGACATGGCATATTACCTCACTGAGTCGCGCCGCAGCGGCGCATGCCGCTGCGGCGTCGCCGGTCTGTGAACAGACGGCGAATGTTGTAGGGTACGGTTATTATTCGTCTTGGGTGCTTTAGGCCGGATTCAGCCGGCAGTAGACGCTATTTTTTCGGTTCAAGTTATAAGTGAGGCGCAAGGTATTCCCCTAATTAACATGGCAAAAGCGTTCGCAACGTGTCGCCCAGCCGCACCATACTATTAATCGCCGCCGGATAAAAACTGTCCGGGTACGATTGGCTATTTTGGGAACGGCAGGCAATGGAACTGAAATTACCCATCTGCTGCTGGTAATACTTGGCGCATGCCGGGTAATCCAGGTTTTCCGCCAGCGCGGCAGTGGAGAGATAATCCGCCAGTCGGCCTGCTATTTCCGGCTCGGTGCGCCAGTGCTCAAATAGCCAGACATACAGCGCCGGATGGAAGTTGGCCATTACCCCGCTGTAGGCTTGGCATCCGATCCGTAGCGACGCCAGCAAGGTCTGGCTGTTGGCGTTGGCCAGGTGCAGGCGGCTGCCCTGGCTCAATTTCAGCCGGCGCTCGATGGTTGGCAATGAACAGCAGGTAT
>JAATGH010000121.1 GCA_015654745.1 Enterobacterales bacterium | reverse complement strand
GCCATGGGCAACAGTGACGACGCCATCAAGGACCGCGCCAATATCACCATCGGTGATAATGAAACCTCGTCCATCGCTGATTTCCTTTACCAGCGGGTGCTGGGATAGCCCAGCGATGCCGCTCCGCGCTATCCGGCGCGGCCGGTTAACCCGAGACGTCGCCTACGGCCACACATGTCAAGTAGGTTAGCTACGGCTTAAGGGTTAATCGATACGCTCTTGATTTGCGCATATAGCGCCAAACCCGTGGCCAACTCCAGCTCATCGCATGCCCACGGACTTACTCGCGCCCATAGGGTCTGGCCTTCGATATCCAGGCGTACCTCAACCTGATCACCCACCGCCAGGCATTCGCACACCGTGGCGGGCAAGATGTTCCGTATACTGCTAAGCGGCGGGGGCTCGGGTACCAGAGAGATATCCGATGCGGCGACCTGAATACGCAGTGACGATCCGGCGGGCAGCGACACCCGGCTAACCCATAATCGCTGGCGGCCGAGCATCAGTGCGGTCATAGCGTAATCCGGATGCTGCTCCCCCACGCTTACCCGCACAACGCTGCTTTGCTCGTCGCGGGGTAGCCATGGCCGCAGCGCCCGGCTGGCCCAGACATTCTCCAATTTACCAAAGGCTTTTACCTTGCCGTTATCCAGGATCAGTACCCGCTCCGCCAGTTGCAGGATCTCTTCCATGCTATGGCTGACGTAGATAATCGGGATCTCGACCTCCTTCGCCAAACGTTCCAGATAGGGCAACAGCTCGCGTTTTCGCGGCAAATCCAGCGAGGCCAGCGGCTCATCCATCAGCAGGATTTCCGGCGCGCTCAGCAACGCCCGGCCAATGGCGACCCGCTGCTTTTCACCACCGGAAAGCGTCATGGGAAAACGATCCAGCAGATGACCGATCCCCAACAGGGCAATGATGGCATCAAACTGTGGACGCATCGAAGCCGCCATGCCGTAAAACAGATTTCCCCGCACACGATAGTGCGGGAATAGCCGACCGTCCTGAAACACGTATCCGACCCGACGCTTCTCCGGCGGCAGGCAAATACGCTGTTCCGTGGCGAACAGGGGGCGGCCATTGAGGATAATATGCCCGCGCTGCGGGCGGGTGAGCCCGACGATGGCATTGATTAACGACGTTTTGCCCGCGCCGGAAACGCCAAAAACGGCGGTAATACCGCGAGCGGGCACGTCAGCCGCCACCTCCAGCGTCATCTCCCCCAGCCGCTGGCTAATATCGATTTGCAGCATCAGCCACCCAGCCTTTTGCGGCCCCAGTTCGCCAACCAGTCGGCGATTAACAGCGATGCCAGGGATAAGATAATGGCCAGCACGCACAGGCGCGCGGCCGCCGACTCGGCGCCGGGCGTTTCGATCAGGGTATACATGGCCAAAGGGATGGTGCGGGTTTCACCGGGGATGTTGGAAACAAACGTGATGGTCGCACCAAACTCCCCCAATGAACGGGCAAAGGCCAGTACCGTCCCCACCACGATACCGGGAAAGGAGAGCGGCAGGGTGATAGTGAAAAATACCCGCCAGGGGCCCGCCCCTAGGGTACGGGCGGCCTGTTCGAGACGTAAATCGATGGCTTCGAGCGACATGCGGATGGCGCGCACCATCAGGGGAAACGCCACCACCGCCGAGGCCAGCGCCGCGCCGCGCCAGCTAAAACTAAAGCTAAAACCGGTAAGTCCGTAGAGCCATGAACCGATAACACCCCGTCGGCCCATGGCTATCAGCAGGAGATAGCCAATCACTACCGGCGGCAATACCAGCGGCAGATGGATGATACCGTCCAGCAGCGCTTTGCCGGGAAATCGGCGCCGCACTAAAATCCAGGCCATCAAGATGCCGAAAGGCAAACTGCAGGCGACCGCCAGTAGGGAGACTTTGAGGCTTAAGGCCACCGCCTGCCATTCATACTCGCTTAACATTATCTAGGGGTAAAGCCGTACTGCTTAAACACCGCCGCTGCCGCTGGGGTCTTCAAATAGTCATAAAACGCTTTGGCGGCGGGAGTCGCATTGTCCTTGATTAAGGCCATCGGATATTCAACCGGCTTATGGCTATCTTCCGGGAAGATCGCCACGACTTTGACACCCTTGCTGGAAATGGCGTCGGACCCATAAACAATGCCCAGAGGCGCTTCCTGACGCTCCACTAGCGCCAGCGCGCCGCGTACGTCGCTGGCCCTGGCCATGACCGGCGCAAGCGTATCCCAGGCCCCGAGATTTTGCAGCGCTTCCTTGGCATAGATGCCCGCGGGAACATGGTCGGGGTCGCCTACCGCCAATTTATGACCATCAAGCAACGAGGTCCAATGGGTCTGCTTGTCAATTTTGAATGGCTTGAGTGCGCTATCCTTGGGGGCGACCAGCACCAGTTCATTTCCCAGCAGGGTATAGCGGGTATCAGTGACGATCTGCTGCTTGCTCTGCGCATAATCCATCCATTGCTGATCGGCGGAGATAAACATATTGGCCGGAGCGCCTTGTTCTATCTGCCTGGCCAAGGTGGATGAGGAGGCAAAAGAAGTCACAACCTCTACTTTGTGATCCTGCTGATAATTTTTTGTGATGTCCTGCAGCGCGTTGGTAAGGGAAGCGGCGGCAAACACCGTTACCTTATCGGCCGCCGGCGCAGACATCGCCTGAAAATTGAGTCCAACGGTCAGTACCGCTCCGGCTATCCATTTGAAAGTTTGCGTATTCATAGTTCACCTGGGTTATTCGTTATAAAAAAAATAATATAACGCGCGACCTTATTTGTCATTAGATATTGTAAGGTGTAACCAAGCGTTGCCAACAAGTTACCGGCCGGCGGCCGCTAAACGAACCGCCGGCTCGCTAAGCCATGAGCCGGCGGCGGCCGATGCGCTAGCGGTCGGTTTTGATATCCGCCGCATCCCGTGCGCGTTCGAGGGCCAGTGAAATGAGCCGATCAACCAACCGTGGATAATCCAGACCGCTGGCTTCCCATAATTTAGGATACATGCTGATCGATGTAAATCCAGGTATGGTATTGACTTCGTTGATAATAATCTCCTGCCGGTCGGTCAGGAAAAAATCGACCCGGGCCATTACCGCGCAGCCCAGCACCCGAAAAGCCGCCAAGGCGATACGGCGGATATCCTCGCTGAGGTCGCTGTCCATCGGCGCGGGAATATTCAACCCCGCCTGGCCGTCTTTCAGGTACTTGGTGTCGTACGCGTAAAAATCATCATTCGCCAGTATCTCGCCGCAGACGCTGACCTCTGGATGGTCATTGCCCAGGACCGCCGTTTCGATTTCACGACCGCTAATGGCTGTTTCCACCAGGACTTTATGATCGAAGGTAAAGGCCATCGCCAGCGCCTGCCGAAAACCGTCCGCATCCTGGACTTTACTGACGCCCACCGAAGAGCCCTGGCTGGCCGGCTTGATAAACAGCGGCAGACCCAATGCGCCGGCAATAGCGTCAAAATCCACCGAGGCGGCATCGGATCGGTGCAGCGTAACCGAGGGCGTTACCGGTAGCCCCGCATCGCGTAGCACCCGTTTAGTCATATCCTTATCCATGCACACCGCGGAACCTAATACGTCCGGTCCCACAAAGGGGATGCCCAGCACCCTTAGTAGCCCTTGGATCGAACCATCCTCCCCCGCCGCGCCATGCAGCACGGAAAAGGCCACGTCGATGGCCGGTAATGCCTGGCCGCTGGCGATGTCGATCAGCTGCGCGGCGTTATGACCCGGCACTACCGCCAGGTAACGCGTGGAGGGCGCAAGTGCGATCCGTGCCGGATCGTCAGGATTGATCAGGTAATCGGTCTCGTTGCATAGGGTCCAGCGGCCCTGTTTATCGACCCCGATCAGCGTCAGGTCAAATTTTTGCCGATTCACCGCATTGATAATGTTAATCGATGACCTCAACGAGACCTCGTGCTCGGTTGATTGGCCACCAAACAATACCGCCAGCCGTTGTTTACCGTTTACCGGTTGTTCCATCACATCCTCTTTGGTCGCTAAGCTAAAACGTCACTTTAACGCCAACAGAGTATTAGCCGCCGATGTGCAAGTAAAGCGTGGTTTAACGGTGGTTGACTATTTTTCTGATTAACCCGCAATGACGGCTTCCTCCCGGTCCCTACCACCTCCGGAAATTGGATGGGAAATAACCCGGCTTCGGCGGAGGGCGCTTTATGCGGGACGAGGATGTTCGACGGGTTTGGCTAACGAATCGGTAACGCCGAATGCGGCGCCATCCCTGCGACAATCCCATCGGTATCGGAAGCCGCGCGCATGGGTGAAGGCGCCGGATCGCGCGACAGCAGACTAATGCAATCATCCTCCAGGGCGGTAAAAAAGCTGGTCAGCGACATGGCGCGTAGTTTAGCCCGAGATAAAGCCCGGTTAATTTCCAGGCGATCGTTCAACTCGATGGCATTGGCAATATCGTCAAAACTGGCAAATAATTTATCGATGCGCTCTTTGTAAATAATGTCATAATTTATATTTTCAGTGGCGTTAAAAAAGACGTCGTCTGCTATCGCCGGGTGATCAAGCAGCCTAAGCATCGTATTTTTGATCTGATTAAATGATGATTGATGACTCATGTCGCCTTTTCTCCAAAGTGCTGTTTTATTATGAAAGACGTCCGCCGGCCCCAGGATACCGGGTGATCAGGATAAAATCCCTTCGCCAATATTATATATATTTAATACTGCTGAGCCAGAGTGCAAGCTTAAACAATAGCTCAATATATACCCTAAATAATCCGCGTTGCGGGACGGCGGCAAGCGAGTGCCGATAAATTCCCTTAGGCGCGATCCCAAGTGAAGTCCGCAATTAATTAATATAGGCTCAGTGTTGATTTATATATTTGGGATAATAATTGATAGGATTCCGGCATATTCATGTTTAAAACCGGATCAAGGGCATTGTTTAATTGATAATCAAATCAAGCGCGACCCACAGCTAAAACCAGGACCGCATAACACGGTGACGTTGGGTGATGGCAATAGTGCGGCAACGATTCCCGTTTCAGGCAGCGTGTAGACACTAGCGTTGCCTGACGCCGTCGACAAGGGCTGGCGATGATGGACACGCAACAGCCCTGCCTGATCGGGACCTAGCGGCTCTCCAGTCCGGTTTTTTTAATGTCTTTTTCGTCGTGCCGGCGTTTTGGCTTACCGACGTTGGAGATAAGATTAAACAGCTCGCCCAGGCCGTAGATCGAACCCAGAATGATCGCCATCACCACGGGCACCAACAGCACTACCATAATCAAGCTTTCCAATAATTCGATCATTTTTACCTCGCGTAAACGCGGTTGCACTGCGGATTTTGCTATGCTTATCTCTCTTTATACCAGTTTTTAGCATCGTCACTTAAGCATTTTATGTTATCGCTCGCACAAAGCGCACATCCGGTCGCAGCAGATTTGCCCGCCAGGCCAAGATCGGCGACAATTGCCGCCGCTCGCCTCAGCGGAGCCCCCACGTAACCCATCCATCACAAGGCAGATTGGCATGCAGGCCGAAATACTTTTAACCATGAAACTCCAGCAACGCCTGTTTGCCGATCCCCGGCGCATCGCCTTGCTTAAACAAATTCGCCAGACCGGCTCCATTAGCCAGGGAGCCAAACTGGCGGGAATCAGCTACAAAAGCGCCTGGGACGCCATCAGCAGCATGAACGAATTGGCGGAGCAAACGCTGGTGGAGCGGGCCACCGGAGGCAAGGGCGGCGGCGGCGCCACGCTGACCCGTTATGCGGAGCGGCTGCTGCAGCTTTATGATTTACTCGGGCAAATCCAGCAAAAGGCGTTTGACGTACTGCAGGATGATCGTATGCCCCTTGATAGCCTGCTGGCGGCCATCTCCCGTTTTTCATTGCAAACCAGCGCGCGCAATCAATTTTTCGGCACGGTGCTCACCCGTAGTCACCAGCAGGTACAGCAGCACGTGGATATCCTGCTGGCCGACGGGCAAACCCGTCTCGCGGTAGCGCTGACGGAGCGGAGCGCGGAGCGTCTAGGCCTGGTACCGGGCAAAGAGGTCCTGGCGCTTATCAAGGCGCCCTGGGTGTCCCTTTGCACCGATCCGGTGGCCTCCGTATCGGCCGACAATATTCTGCCCGGCGCCATAACCCACCTGCAGACCGGCGACGACACGGTCGAGGTACTGATCGCACTCGCTGGCGGGGAGACATTATGCGCAACCTTGGACAAGTCGATCGCCGCCGGCCAACATTTGTCGATTGATCAGCCGGTGACAGCATATTTTAACGCTGACCAGGTGATTATCGCCACGCTATGCTAAAAGCAACACAATGGATTGACACGCGCCGATAAAATTTAGATGCTGACGCCATAAGTTGCATTAAAAGGAATAATCAATGCCGTCATTGCATATTTCGCAAGGTACGTTTCGTTTAAACGATACCCATACCTTATCCATTGATCGGTTGACGCTGCGCGCAGGCCAAAGCTGGGCATTCGTCGGCGCGAACGGCAGCGGCAAGTCGGCATTGGCCCGGGCGCTGGCGGATGAGCTGGTGCTGCTTGGCGGCCAGCGGCAAAGTGATTTCCAACGGGTGGCCCGCCTCTCGTTTGAACAGCTGCAAAAATTGGTGGCGGATGAATGGCAGCGCAACAATACCGATTTGCTCAGTGATGGCGAAGATGATACCGGACGCACCACCGGACAAATCATCCAGCAAGATCACCAGGATCCCGCCGCCTGCCTTAGGCTGGCGCGCCAGTTTGGCATCGAACACCTGCTGGAGCGGCGCTTTAAATACCTTTCCACCGGCGAAACCCGCAAAACCCTGCTTTGCCAAGCGCTGATGGCGCAGCCGGATCTGCTTATCCTCGACGAACCCTTTGATGGGCTGGATGTAGCCTCCCGGACCCAACTGGGGGACATGCTGCGCGGACTGGCCGATCGCGCCATGGCCTTGGTGCTGGTGCTCAACCGTTTTGACGATATTCCTCCGTTTATCGAAAATGTCGGCATCCTGGTGGACTGCATGCTCACCCGTATCGGCGATCGCGCCACGCTGCTGGCGGAAGCGCTGGTAGCCCAACTGGCGCTGGCTGAAACGCTCGACGGCGTCAGTCTGCCGGACACCGAGATACCGGGTCAGCAAGACCGGCTGCCGGTCGATACGCCGCTGATTACCTTGCGCAACGGGGAAGTCTCTTATCAGGACCGTCCTATTTTGCACCGGTTGAACTGGGAGGTGCTGCCCGGAGAGCACTGGCAAATCGTCGGGCCTAACGGCGCGGGCAAATCAACGCTGCTGAATCTGGTGACCGGCGATCATCCCCAGGGCTACAGCAACGATCTCACCCTATTTGGCCGCCGCCGCGGCAGCGGTGAAACCATTTGGGATATCAAGCGGCATATCGGCTATGTCAGCAGCAGCCTGCATTTGGATTACCGGGTCAGCGCCAGTCCGCGCAGCGTGATTTTATCCGGATTTTTCGACTCCATCGGCATTTATCAGGCGGTATCGGAACGCCAGCAGTTACTTACCCGCCACTGGTTGCAATTATTGGGATTGCTTGATGCGGCCGACGCGCCTTTTCATAGCCTGTCCTGGGGCCAGCAGCGGTTGACGCTGATTGCCCGCGCCCTGGTCAAACATCCGGCCCTGCTGATTCTCGACGAACCTTTGCAGGGGCTGGATCCCCTGAACCGGCAGCTGGTGCGCCGCTGGATTGACGTGCTTATCGGGCAGGGCAACACCCAGCTGTTGTTTGTCTCCCACCATGCGGAGGACGCGCCGGCGTGTATCACCCACCGGTTAACCTTTATTCCCCGCGGCGACATCTATCGCTATCAAGTCGATCGCCTGCCGTCTCCCGTTCCCGGCCAGTAGAGGTGTAAACCCGTTCGCTGCGGGCCGGTGAAATTAATGGGATTAACCCCCGTACAGCAGGGTGCGTTGGTAGCCGACGCACCCTGATATTGCCGCTGAGAACGCTACCATATTATCCCTGCCCATCCGCCCGCCCACCTTCACCCAATCAGGTCGCCTTTGCTGGATTAAGCGTGGTGCATGATGATCAAAATGCGCTAAAATCGAGTGTAATCGATTTCATTTTTATCGACAAGATCACCTTTTTTGACCCTAAGGCATGCTAATTTATAACCAGGAAATGATACAGGAGACATAAATGTCCATATTAATTACAGGTGGTAGCGGTTACATTGGCAGTCATACCTGCCTGCAACTCTGCGCTGCCGGCTACCAAACGGTAATACTGGATAACCTCTGTAACAGCAAGGCCAGCGTGGTGGATACCATTGCCCGCCTGGGCGATGGCCCGCGACCGGTTTTTTATCAAGGCGATATACGTGATAAAGCGCTGCTGGCCACATTATTTGCCGAACATACCATTGACGCGGTGATACATTTCGCCGGACTTAAGGCGGTGGGCGAGTCGGTTAAACAACCCATTGAATATTATGATAATAATATTTACGGCACGTTGACATTGATCGAAGCCATGCGTGCGGCGAACGTCAAAAACCTGATATTCAGTTCATCCGCCACCGTTTATGGCGATCAGCCGGTGATCCCCTATGACGAGAGTTTGCCGACCGGACAGCCGTCCAGTCCCTATGGCCGCAGCAAGCTGATGGTCGAGCAAATTTTGCAGGATCTCCAGCACGCCGAACCGGAATGGAGCATCACGTTATTACGCTATTTCAACCCGGTGGGCGCCCACCAATCAGGAGATATGGGCGAGGACCCCCAGGGCATTCCGAATAACCTGATGCCGTTTATCGCTCAGGTTGCGGTCGGGCGCCGACCGTCGCTGGCCATCTTCGGAAATGATTTTCCTACGGCTGACGGCACCGGCGTACGCGACTATATTCATGTAATGGATTTAGCCGATGGCCACGTGGCGGCACTAAAGATGCTGCGCGATAAGCCCGGCGCCCATATCTACAATCTCGGCGCTGGCGTTGGGCACAGCGTGCTGGAAGTGGTGGCCGCTTTCAGCCAAGCCTGCGGAAAACCGGTGCCTTATCATTTTGCCCCACGTCGCGATGGCGATTTAGCCGCTTATTGGGCCGCGCCGGAAAAAGCCGCACGCGAGCTTCACTGGCGGGTCAACCGTTCCCTGATTGATATGGCTAACGATACCTGGCGCTGGCAGTCCCGGCACCCGACCGGTTATACGGAATAAAGGAGAAAGCATGCAGCAGTTCAATCCCGTCGATCATCCCCATCGCCGTTACAATCCACTGAACGGGCAGTGGGTATTGGTCTCGCCGCACCGGGCCAAGCGCCCCTGGCAGGGACAGCAGGAAACGCCATCGGCCCTGACCTTGCCCAAACACGATCCCGACTGTTTTTTGTGTCCTGGCAATACCCGCGTCTCAGGCGACAAAAACCCGGATTACACCACGACCTACGTTTTTACCAATGATTTCGCCGCGTTGATGACAGACACCCCCGACGCGGTACAAAGCGCCAACCCCTTGATGCGCTGCGAAAGCGCGCGCGGCACTAGCCGGGTGATCTGTTTTTCACCTGATCACAGTAAAACGTTGCCGGAATTATCATTGCCGGCGTTGGAAGCCATCGTCAAAACCTGGCGGGAACAAAGCGCCGAGCTGGGCAAGACCTACCCGTGGGTCCAGGTGTTTGAAAATAAGGGTGCGGCCATGGGCTGCTCCAATCCACATCCCCACGGCCAGATTTGGGCCAACAGTTTCCTGCCCAACGAAGCGGAACGTGAGGATCGGCTGCAGCGTGAATACCTGCAG
Source organism: Enterobacterales bacterium (assembly GCA_015654745.1). GTDB lineage: Bacteria > Pseudomonadota > Gammaproteobacteria > Enterobacterales > Enterobacteriaceae > Acerihabitans. The sequence goes on along the minus strand of JAATGH010000121.1, from coordinate 247 downwards.
CAACACGGATCTCCCCTGTTGCTCGATTACCTGCGGCTGGAACAGGACGATGGCAGCCGCACGGTGGTTGAAACGGAACATTGGCTGGCGGTGGTGCCTTATTGGGCGGCCTGGCCGTTCGAGACCCTGCTGATGCCCAAGGCGCCGGTGTTGCGCCTGGACGAGCTGAGCGCCGCGCAAAGCGCCGATTTGGCCTTGGCTATCAAGAAGCTCACCAGCCGTTATGACAATCTATTTAATTGTTCTT
>JAATGH010000049.1 GCA_015654745.1 Enterobacterales bacterium | reverse complement strand
CAGCAGCGGCTGGCACAGGTAGACATTGCCGACCGTGATGCCGCAGGCCACCGCCAGCATCGCTAGCGCGCGCCGTCCCATTTGGGGCGGATTGCTTTCGTTGGAGCGTATTTCAACCATGATGTTTGTTTGACCCAACAATGGCAGCGCTTGAGCACAATGACACTGCACTGTATAGTATATGTATAACACACAGTGTAGACTGCACCGTGCAGTGCAGTCAATGGGAGCATGCATGACACCCCGCAAGAGCCCTACCAACCAGCCCCCGGGGGTGGTATCGATCTTCGAAGCCGTGGCTACTCCTACGGCGGCGCTTTCCAAGCGCGATGCGATCCTGGCTGCGGCAACCCGGATATTTTTGCGCCATGGATATGAAGGCGCCAGCATGGATTTGGTCGCACAAGAGGCGGGCGCAGCCCGGCGCACGCTTTACAACCAATTCCCCGCGGGCAAGGAAGAGCTTTTCCGCGCCGTCGTCGAGCGGGTCTGGAGTGCATTTCCGGTCCTGGACATCGTGGCGGAAACCGAAATGCAAGCCGCCCCGGAGATCGGACTACGGCAGATAGCCACGGCCGTGGCCGCCTTCTGGGAACCGCCGCTGGCGATCGACTTCCTGCGCATGGTGATCGCCGAGGGCCCGCGTTTTCCCGACCTGACCGAAAGCTTCTTCAAGCATGGCAAGACCCCGGCGATGAGCGCCGTACGTCGCTACATTGAGAAACAAGGCGAACTCGGCACCTTGGACATCAAGAACGGCGAACGCGCGGCACGCCAGTTCCTGGGGTTGATCGACGAGCCGCTGCTGTGGATCAGGGTATTGGGACATAACGAGACGTTTACGCGCGCGGAACGGCAGGCGGTAATCGATGAGGCGGTCGCGATCTTCCTGAACCACTATCGGGTGAGACCCGAAGCAAGGGTGGCGAAATGACCACGCTAGAATCGTTTGCCGTTGGCCAACTGGCACATGGGCACCGCGCTGCCGTCCAACTGAGTGGTAAGCGTCATAGAACCGCCGGCGTTCTGGCAACGGGAGGTATTCGGGATATCAGGTGGTGGTGAAAGATGCGACGCAGATGCCTGCTGGGCCATTTGTTCTGGTTCTTGATCGTTGGGTGTGCTGCTGCAGGCGGCTAGCAGGAGAACTGAAATAGCCATCAACCACCGAGAAAGCGTCATCGTTCTACTCCGGAGCGGATAATTTAGGAATGTTCTGGGAAAGTCAGTGTAGACGCACTCTCGGTTCGCGTCGAGAACCCGAGTCAAATTTTTACATATTTATCCCATACCGACACCATCCTTACCGGCCGCGGGTTAACAGCAGATTTGGCATACGCCGTCGCACAAAAGCAAAAAGCCCTTAGGATAAGGACTGATATACTGCGTGTATAATGATAAGCCAATGATTTTTCGGTTATCAGTCTCAAACAGTTGTCGTCGCGCATAAGGTAAACAATGATCACCACTGACGGTAATAACGCGGTTGTATCGGTAGCCTACCGAATTAATGAAGTTATCGCCATCTACCCCATTACGCCCAGCTCCACCATGGCGGAACAGGCTGATGCCTGGTCGGAGGTCGGCACCGCCAATATATGGGGCGACGTTCCTCGGGTCATGGAAATGCAGTCGGAGGGCGGCGCCATAGCCACCGTACACGGCGCGTTGCAGACCGGGGCGTTATCCACCTCCTTTACGTCATCCCAGGGATTGTTGTTGATGATCCCGACGCTCTATAAATTGGCCGGGCAACTGACGCCTTTTGTGTTGCACGTGGCCGCCCGCACCGTAGCCACCCACGCGTTATCCATTTTTGGCGACCACTCCGACGTGATGGCGGTGCGCCAGACCGGCTGCGCCATGCTATGTGCCAGTAACGTGCAGGAGGCGCAGGATTTTGCGCTAATCGCACAAATTGCCAGTCTGAACAGCCGCCTGCCGTTTATTCATTTCTTTGATGGTTTTCGTACCTCGCACGAAATTAATAAAATCGCGCCGCTCTCGGATGATACGTTGAAGCGTTTGCTGCCCCAAGCGGCCATCGATGCCCATCGGGCACGCGCGTTGAGTCCCGATCATCCGGTTATCCGCGGCACGTCGGCCAATCCCGACACCTATTTCCAGTCCCGGGAAGCGACCAATCCTTGGTATAATCAAACCTATGCTCATGTGGCGCAGGCGATGAATGCGTTCGCCGATGCCACCGGCCGTTCATATCGACCTTTTGAGTACTACGGTCATCCCCAGGCAGAGCGCGTAATCATTCTGATGGGATCGGCGATTGGCACCTGTGAAGAAGTTATCGATACCCTGCTCACCCGTGGTGAAAAGGTCGGCGTAGTCAAGGTGCGGCTATATCGGCCGTTTTCAGCACAGCATTTGTTGGCGGAAATACCGGGCAGCGTTCAGGCTATCGCCGTGCTCGATCGGACCAAGGAGCCGGGAGCATTAGCCGAACCGCTTTATCTGGACGTGATGACGTCGCTGGCGGAAGCCTATAGCCAGGGCCTGCGTGATACCCTGCCGCGCACCATCGGCGGCCGTTACGGCTTGTCATCCAAAGAGTTCGATCCGGCCTGTGTGCTGGCGATTTTTCAGGAACTGACGTTGCCGCGGCCCAAAGCGCGCTTTACGGTGGGGATCTATGACGACGTGACCAACCTCTCGCTGCCGCTGCCGACGGCGCATCTGCCCCGCGTGGCCAAACTGGAGGCATTATTTTATGGTTTGGGCAGCGACGGCTCGGTATCGGCCACTAAAAACAATATTAAAATTATCGGCAACAGTACCCCCATGTTCGCCCAAGGCTATTTTGTCTACGACTCGAAAAAGGCCGGCGGGCTGACGGTTTCCCATTTGCGGGTCAGCGAAAAACCGATTAATTCGGCTTATTTGATCAGTGAAGCCGATTTTATCGGTTGCCACCAGTCGCAGTTCATCGACAAATACCAAATGGTCGAACGGCTGCGCACCGGCGGGATTTTCCTGCTTAATACGCCTTACGGCGCCGACGAAATCTGGGCGCGTCTGCCTCAGGAAGTGCAGGCATTGCTGAATGCGCGCCAGGCGCGCTTTTACATCATCAATGCGGCGCAAATTGCACGGGAATGTCAATTGGGCGCGCGCATTAATACGGTGATGCAAATGGCCTTCTTCCAGTTGGCCGCCATTTTACCGCCGGACGCCGCGCTGGCGGCCCTGCAGTCGGCT
>JAATGH010000240.1 GCA_015654745.1 Enterobacterales bacterium | reverse complement strand
TTTTTTGCACGCAGGCTCCTGAATTTACTTTCCCGTGAATGAATTCCTTACGCGCACCATCGCTATCATTTCTATTATTAACAAGCTCAGGGGTTGTTTTTCATCCGTTAACCCTAAACTTACTTTATCTTAACGTAATATCGGTGTTTAGTGTCTGTAAAGACGCCGGCTTAAACAACCATCTATCACCCATTTTTTGAATAATCGGACTAACAGGAGTCTACCGTGGCGCAACATTTTGACAAAACTCAACCGATCTCGCAAAAAGACGCTCTACCCGGTCGCCTTACGCCGATGCCGATAGCCACCCTTCACTGCGTCAATGGACATTCGATGAGCCACGTGCCCGACGGCATGGAGGTAGCGATATTTGCCATGGGATGCTATTGGGGCGTGGAGCGGTTATTCTGGCAATTACCAGGGGTTTATAGCACTGCGGCCGGATATGCCGGCGGTTATACGCCCAACCCAACCTATCGCGAAGTCTGCACTGGGCAAACTGGCCATGCCGAAGCCGTACGGGTGGTTTTCGACCCGAAGATCATTTCCTACGCGGATTTATTGCAGCATTTCTGGGAGAACCACGATCCGGCTCAGGGGATGCGCCAAGGCAATGATATAGGATCACAATACCGTTCGGCCATTTTTGTACTGACGCCTGAGCAGGAACGAGAAGCGCTGGCCAGCAAGGAGTTGTTCCAGCAAGCAATGGCGCACGCCGACGACCGGCGTTCCATTACCACCGCGATCGAACCGGCGACGCCGTTCTATTATGCGGAGGACGACCATCAGCAGTATCTCTACAAAAACCCGCAGGGATACTGCAATTTGGGCGGGATCGGCATTTGCCTGCCGCCGCAAGCGTAATCATTAGCAGCCCCAGCGGGGCTGCTGTTATACTGTCTTCACTGTTGGGCTCGCGATCGACACCGCCCGTAATCAGTATGTAATATTCTCTTTTCACAATACATTGCCCTTCAAAGGCGTGCTGGCATAAACGCCAGCCCGAAGTGGTCAAAATATGCTAAACAGTATCCTGCTTATCCTGCTGCTGATTGCGGTGAGCGCTTTCTTCTCCGTCTCGGAAATCTCACTTGCCGCGTCGCGCAAGATTAAACTGAAACTGATGGCCGATGACGGCAACATCAACGCCAAGCACGTACTAAAGCTCCAGGAAACGCCTGGTATTTTTTTTACCGTGATCCAAATCGGATTGAACGCGGTAGCCATCCTCGGCGGTATCGTGGGGGACGCCGCGTTTTCGCCCTCTTTCGCCGCGGTGCTTATCCGATTTATGTCACCGGAACTGGCAGACCAAATAAGCTTTATTTGCTCCTTCACGCTGGTCACCAGCCTGTTTATCCTGTTTGCCGACTTAACCCCGAAACGCATCGGTATGATTTCACCTGAGGCTTGTGCCGTACGGATTATCAACCCGATGCGCTTCTGTCTGCTGGTGTTTCGTCCGCTGGTGTGGGTGTTCAACGGCTTGGCAAACGTCATTTTTCGCTTGTTGAAACTGCCCATGGTGCGTAAAGACGATATTACCTCCGATGATATTTATGCGGTGGTGGAAGCCGGAGCCTTGGCCGGCGTGCTGCGCAAGCAGGAGCATGAACTGATTGAGAACGTGTTTGAACTTGAATCACGCACGGTGCCCTCCTCAATGACGTCCCGCGAGAGTATTATCTTTTTTGATCTGCGTGAAACCGAAGAAAGTATAAAAGAGAAAATCTCAACGCACCCGCACTCGAAGTTCCTGGTTTGCGACGCTAATATTGATCATATTGTGGGTTATGTGGATTCGAAGGATCTGCTCAATCGCGTATTGGGTAACCAGAGTCTGGCGCTGAACAGCGGCGTACAGATCCGATCGGCGCTAATCGTACCGGATACGCTTACGCTTTCCGAAGCGTTGGAAAGCTTTAAAACCGCTGGCGAGGATTTCGCCGTCATCCTTAATGAATACGCACTGGTGGTTGGCATCATTACGCTTAACGATGTCATGACCACCCTGATGGGCGATCTGGTGGGTCAGGGGTTGGAAGAGCAAATCGTGACCCGCGACGAAAATTCCTGGCTGATCGAAGGCGGTACGCCTATTGATGACGTGATGCGGGTGCTGCATATCGAAGAATTCCCGCAGGCCGGCAATTACGAAACCATAGGTGGCTTCATGATGTTCATGCTGCGCAAAATTCCTAAACGGACGGATTTTGTCCGTTATGGCGGCTACAAGTTTGAAGTGGTCGATATCGACAGCTATAAAATTGACCAGCTGCTGGTGACCCGCATTGAGGAAAAATCACCGCTGGTGCTGGCAAAAACCACTGATACCTCCAACGTAGCCTGACCCTTCCCTCGTTAATGCTATAGCTGCCCGGATTACGCGAGTATACAGGCCTCCAGCCGCCTAGGGCGCCGATCGTGCTTGGCGCCCTTACTCGGGGAGGGCCTGCCCTGGAGCTACGCTTTACGCCGTGCGTTAACCTTCACGTCCCATGCCGGCAGCGGCGCGGTTATCCGATAGGCGAGCGCGCACGGATACGCAGTCTTCTTCGGGGATTACCGGTTGGTGCCGAAGGGCATGTGGAGGATGATCCGGCGGGTCAGGCCATATCTAACTGCAGACGCATTACCTGCCGATTGACTTCCGACATGACGTGGAAATGCTGTTTATCGCGGACTTTGGGCAGCAGGATTTTACCTTTATCAAATTCAAATGCGCCGAACCCTTTGATATAGATCCTGCCGCGGAATAAGGTCTTAACATAGGTCGCAACCTTTATAGCGTTATAGCGATGGAAGATTCTCATTTTTGTCTACTTGCCTCCCGTGATTTTCATCCCCTGGGCAATGTTGCTGACATTGACCAGGAAAACTAACAATAACACTCAATCAGAGTTCTCATATGTGCTTAAGTTCACGCAATTACAGAACTCTAAGCTGGTTTTACATTATTTGACAGAACGCTATATAGCCACATCAATTGAAGCAGTACTTTTATGCTATATTTTTCTAAACGAAAAGTGCTATGTAGCCGCGCGTTTTTACCGTGCCGGGCTCTTACCCATCCGTACAGCCGTACAAGCCGTACGCCGGTTTACCGCCTGATATCCCATACGTCCAAGGAGTGTTGTCATGCGCCGCTTATTGCAACGGGTACACTTATCCCTGGTATTGTTAGCGTTACTCACTCCCCTCCCCCTGGGAGCCCATGTGCTGGTCGTCGGTAAGCCCTTACCCCATGTGATGGTGGCCGATCGGGGAGAGCTGATTTACCAGAATAACCAGTTTAGTTATAAATTCTGGGATAGCTCGCGGCTGAAAGGAAAAATCTATCTGATTCAGCATATCGCCGCCCGCACCTCAGCCACCGAGATGAATGCCGGCCTGATCGCATCCATCAAGAAAGCCAGCTTACCGCGCAAATATTACCAAACGATAACCATCGTCAATCAAAACGATGCTTTGTTCGGTAGCGGGCAATTGGCGCGTAATTGGCTTGAAAACAATAAAAAAATGGCGGTCGAGTCGCAATTCATACTCGATATCGACGGTTCGGTGCGCAAGGCGTGGCGGCTGCAACCCAAGGAATCGGCGATCGTCGTGCTGGATGCCCATGGGCGCATTCGTTATAGCAAGGAGGGAGCATTAACGCTTAAAGAAATCGAGGACGTCATCCATCTACTACACCGCCTGGTGCCAGGCGGTGCTGCATAACACGGTTCAGAACAGCGATACCCTGAATCCCGGGTTCAGGAAGGACTCGCGTGGATGATAATCTAAGGTTCGCCCTGTCCAGTCGTTAACCTGAGCCCCAGCGGCGGCGGCTATGGCATGACCGGCGCCGGTATCCCAAACGCTGGTTGGCCCGAAACGAGGATAAAGCTGAGCACTGCCCTCCGCCACCAGGCAGAATTTCAGCGAGGAGCCAACGGTAACCGTCTGGTGCTCGCCTAATTGTGACAGATAATCCTGCAGTTCCGGATTATTGGCATGTGAGCGGCTGACTACCACCAACGGGGGACGCGCATCCTTGCAATGGATATCAAGCCGATTGCCATCAGGAGTGACTTTCCACGCTTTACCCGCGTCGGCGGCGTAAAGTACGTCGGTAGCGGGAGCATAGACCACGCCCATGACCGGTTGACCGTTTTCGATCAACGCAATATTAACAGTGAATTCACCGTTGCGGCGCAGAAACTCTTTAGTGCCGTCCAGTGGATCGACCAGCCAATAACGGGTCCAGCCGCGGCGAACATCCCAGCCTGGGGTATCCTCTTCCGACAGGATCGGAATGTCGGGCGTCAGCGAACGCAGGCCGGCCTCGATCACCTTATGCGCCGCTAAATCGGCGGCGGTAAGGGGCGAGTCGTCAGTCTTATGGGTCAGTTCGAGCGGCCGATCGCCGTTATAGACCCGCATAATGGCGGTTCCCGCATCACGAGCCAAACGGCAAATAGGTTC
>JAATGH010000445.1 GCA_015654745.1 Enterobacterales bacterium | reverse complement strand
TCCAGATTAATATCTAATTTTTCGTCTTGACGGCTGACTGCGGTCAGCGAGTCAATTTTCGCTTCCAGCTCTGCAATCGGCTGTTCAAAATCAAGAAAATTCAGACTCATAGTATTCCTATATTAGTCAAATTCCAGTTCCACCTGTTCGTTGCCCACCAAAGCACGCAAATCATTCAGCAACCGGTCGGTCGGCGTTACACGCCACGTCGCGCCAAATCGCAACCTGGCGCGGGCATCTTCGCGTTGGTAATAAAGATGCACTGGAATCGTCCCGGATCGATTGGGTTCCAACGATTGGCGGAGACGGTTTAAAAGCTGGTCATCAATTTGCCTGTCGGTCAGCGAGATAGCAAGCCCACGGGCATATTTTTCACGTGCTTCGCTGATATCAAGCAGTTCACGGGCGGTCATTTTAAGCCCCCCGTTGAAGTCATCAAAGCTGACCTGTCCCAAAGCAATAAGGATACGGTCTTTTTCCAGCAAATGCTGGTATTTTTCCAGCGCATCCGTGAACAGCATCACGTCCAGCCGCCCGGAGCGATCGTCTAGGGTCAACACCCCGATACGATTGCCTCGTTTGGTCACCATAATCCGGGCGGAAAGCACCAGGCCAACGGCGGTAATCATCTTGCCGCGCTCGGTCGGATGCATATCCTTTAGCCGGATGCCGCCGGCGTAGCGCTCTATTTCACGCAGATAGCGCGTGATGGGATGCCCGGTCAGATACAGACCCAGGGTCTCCCGTTCCCCGTCCAGTACCACATGCTCCGGCCAGGGCGGTACGTTGCTATAGGATGCCTCCACCGCCTCGGGCGCGTCGGCCAGCACACCGAACATATCGCCCTGCCCGATCGCTTCCGCCTTGGCGTGCTGGTCGGCCGCCTTTAGCGCATCGCCCAGGGAATTCATCAGCGCCGCGCGATGGGGCCCCAGGCGATCGAACGCCCCGGCCATAATCAATTTTTCCAGCATCCGGCGGTTCAGTTTTTTAATATCGGTGCGGGCGCAAAGATCGAACAGCTCTTTGAAATGGCCATCCTGGTTGCGGGCGTCGATAATAGCTTCGATCGGCCCTTCGCCCACGCCCTTAATCGCGCCGATGCCGTAAACAATCTCCCCGTCGTCATTGACATGAAAATGGTACTGCCCGCTGTTGATATCCGGGGGTAACACCTTAAGGCCCATACGCCAGCATTCATCCACCAGGCCGACTACTTTCTCGGTATTATCCATATCGGCGGTCATAACCGCCGCCATAAACTCCGCCGGATAGTGCGCCTTCAACCATAGCGTCTGGTATGACACCAGGGCATAGGCGGCGGAATGGGATTTATTGAAGCCATAGCCGGCGAATTTTTCCACCAGGTCGAAAATTTTCATCGACAGCTCGCCGTCAATGCCGTTCTTTTCCGCCCCGGCCTTGAAGATGGAACGTTGCTTAACCATCTCCTCAAGTTTCTTTTTACCCATGGCGCGGCGCAGCATATCCGCCCCACCCAGCGTATAGCCCGACAATACCTGGGCTATCTGCATCACCTGTTCCTGGTAGAGGATGATACCGTAGGTCGGTTCCAGTACCGGGCGCAGGGATTCATGCTGCCATTCGATATCCGGAAAAGAGATAGCCTCGCGGCCATGTTTGCGGTCGATAAAGTTGTCTACCATACCCGATTGCAACGGGCCTGGGCGAAACAGCGCCACCAAGGCGATCATATCTTCAAAGCAGTCAGGCTGCAGGCGCTTGATCAGATCCTTCATGCCGCGGGATTCCAATTGGAACACCGCGGTGGTTTCCGATCGCTGGAGCATATCGAAACTTTTTTTATCCTCCAGCGGAATGGCGGCGATATCCACCGGCGCCAGGCCCTGCTTGCCGCGCCGGGCGTTAATCATCTCCAACGCCCAGTTAATAATGGTCAGGGTGCGCAGCCCCAGAAAGTCGAACTTCACCAGCCCGGTGTATTCCACATCGTTTTTATCAAACTGGGTGACGGGATGATTACCCTCGGCATCGCAATACAAGGGGGCGAAATCGGTGATTTTAGTCGGCGCGATGACCACGCCGCCGGCATGCTTGCCCGCATTGCGTGTCACCCCTTCAAGTTTGCGCGCCATGTCGATGAGCGCCCTGACCTCTTCGTCCGCGTCATAGATGGTCTGCAGCTGAGGCTCGGCGGCAAAGGCCTTCTCCAGCGTCATGCCCGGGTCGGGGGGCACCAGTTTGGAGATGCGATCGACAAAACCGTATGGATGCCCCAGCACCCGGCCTACATCGCGGATCACCGCCTTGGCCGCCATGGTGCCGAACGTAATGATTTGGGATACCGCGTCGCGACCGTAGGTTTCCGCCACATGATCGATGACCAGATCGCGCTTTTCCATACAGAAATCCACGTCAAAGTCAGGCATCGATACCCGTTCCGGGTTCAGAAACCGTTCAAACAGCAGGTCGAGCGCCAGCGGGTCAAGATCGGTGATTTTCAGGGAGTAGGCCACCAGCGAGCCCGCGCCCGAACCGCGTCCGGGGCCAACCGGCACGCCGTTGTCCTTTGACCACTGGATGAACTCCATGACGATCAGGAAGTAGCCGGGGAACCCCATCTGGTTAATGACCTTGAGCTCAATCTCCAGACGTTCATCATAGGGCGGCCGTTTTGCCACGCGCTCCTGCTCATCCGGGAACAGAAAGGCCAGCCGCTCTTCAAGCCCCTCATGGGCACGGGCGACCAGGAAATCCTCGGTGGACATATCGCCGGTCGGAAACTGCGGCAGGAAATATTCGCCCAAGCGGATGGTAACGTTGCAGCGTTTGGCAATTTCCACGCTGTTTTGCAACGCTTCGGGGAGATCGGCAAACAGCTCGCACATTTGCTCTTCGCTGCGCATGAACTGCTGTGGACTATAGAGACGTGGGCGCTTCGGATCGTCCAGCGTAAAACCATCATGGATGGCGACGCGGATTTCATGAGCGTCGAAATCCCCTTCGCTGATAAAACGGACGTCATTGGTGGCAACCACGGGCAAACCGCGCTCAACGGCAATCGCCACGGCGGCATGGAGATAGCTCTCCTCGTCGGGTCGTCCGGTCCGGGTCAACTCAAGATAATACCGATCGGGAAAGTAGCGCTGATAAAAGTCCAGACATTGATCAACCTGTGGCTTATTGCCCCTAATCAGGAATTTCCCGACATCCCCCTTGCGCCCGCCCGAAAGCAGCAGCAGCCCTTCATTGTGCGTTATCAGCCAGTCACGGTCGATAAGGGGGCCGGCGGCGCCATAGCCTCGCTGGTAGGCCTCGGAGAGCAGCAACGTGAGGTGCTGGTACCCAACGTTGTTGGCCGCCAGAATGGTCAACTCGGCGTACTCGTCACCGAGGGTGTCGCTTTGCACCAGGACATCGGCGCCCACGATAGGCTTAATACCGGCGCCGTGGCCGCTGCCGTAAAATTTAACCAGCCCGCACAGGTTCATAAAATCGGTAATCGCCAG
>JAATGH010000014.1 GCA_015654745.1 Enterobacterales bacterium | reverse complement strand
TGACAACCGTCTCGTTTGATCACTACCGGTTTCACGATGGGACTCCTTTATACGGGTTAAGGTCTCGTCCATCCCGCCGAGGTATCCAGTCGTCGCGGCGACTGGTGCGATAACTATCGGTGGGGGAGTAACCACTATATCTAGTTCGTTAATGTGGATTGTGCCACTAGATATAGAGTATGAGCCAGGAAAATGTAACGAAACTTGACCTTGCTCAATAAAAAACATTCCCGGATGAAGTGTTGTACAGGGTGCTTTTTAAGCAAAAAAAGGCAACTTATGATTTATGCTACTGAAAATAAATCATTAAATTACCGGCCGTTGACCACCTTGGGCTAAAAAAATATTTATCCTGATTCTAGCGGTATTTTGGCGCGGGTTAGTGTATAGGGCCATGGTCTGATGCGTCAGGCAACTCGGCGATCTGCTGGTCAAGCGCGCAACCAGTATACCGCCTCATAGGGACGCAGCGTTAGCGCGCGCGGCGAGCCGGCCGTATCGGCGTAGTTGCTCATGATCCGTCGCCAGGCGCCGGTATATGCGTGAACCGGCCGCCAGTTCTGGGCCTGGTTGCTTAAGTTCGCCAATACCAGCAGGCACTGGCCGCGCAGCGTCCGTTGGTAATGCCATAATGCGGGATGCGCTGGACTCAGATCGCGATAATCGCCTTGCGCCAGAATGGGCAGGCTCTTGCGTAGCGCGATAAGTTTCTGATAACAATAAAATACCGATTCTTTATCCGTTAGCGCGGCCAGGGCATTGATACTCGCGGCGCGGTCGCCACAATCAATCCACGGCATGCCGGTACTGAAGCCGGCGTGGGTCCCGGGCGCCCATGGCATGGGCGTACGGCCATTATCGCGGGAACGGGCGGCCAGGATGCGCAGCAGCCCCTCGGTATCACATCCCCGCGCCACGCCGTCGCGATACATCGTCAGGCTCTCCACGTCACGGTACTGCGTGATATCGGTGAAATGAGGGTTGGTCATGCCCAGCTCCTCCCCTTGATAGATAAACGGCGTACCCTGCATACCATGCAACGTCATGGCCAGCATTTTGGCCGACACCACCCGCAGCAGGCCTTCGTCGCCGAAGCGGGAGACAATACGCGGCTGGTCGTGGTTACACCAAAACAGCGTATTCCAGGCCCGATTATGCATGCCTCGTTGCCAGCGGTGGAAAATCTGCTTGAGTAGCACGTAATCCGGCGCGGCCAAGGTCCATTTATCGCCGTTGCGGTAATCCACCTTAAGATGATGGAAATGGGCGGCCATCGAGAGTTGGCTGCCGTTAAGGTTGGCATAGTGCCGGCATTTGGCCAGCGACGTGGAGGACATCTCGCCCACCGTCGTCAGACCATGGGGAGTAAATACCTCCCGGTTCATTTCGCGCAGAAACTCCTGGACCCGCGGGCGGTCGGTATAATAGGGGCGGCCGTCGCCCAACGGCGCGTCAGGCAGCTGTGAATGTTTCGATATTACGTTGATGACGTCAAGGCGCAAACCGTCGATGCCGCGTTCGGCCCAGTAACGGCAAATATTTTTCAGCTCGGCGCGCAGCGGCGGGTGTTCCCAGTTCAGATCCGCCTGTTCGCGCGAGTAGAGATGCAGGTAATATTGTCCGCCTGGACCAGGGCGCTGCCAGGCGCTGCCGCCAAATTTGGACCGCCAGTTATTGGGGGGGCCGGAACCTTTGCCGTCGCGCCAGAAATAATACGAACGATAGGGACTGGCGGGATCCAAGGCCGCCTGGAACCAGGCATGGGCAGTTGAGCTGTGGTTGAGTACCATATCCAGGATAATGCGTATGCCGCGCCGATGGGCGGCCGCCACCAGCCGATCGAAGTCGGCAAGCGTACCGTAGGCCGGGTCGATGGCATAATAATCGGCGATGTCGTAGCCGCTATCGACCTGCGGAGACACAAAAATGGGGGTGAGCCACAGTGCGTCCACGCCCAGCTTATGCAAATAGTCCAGGCGACCGATGATACCGTTCAAATCGCCGCAGCCATTGCCGGTGCTGTCCTGAAAGCTCTTCGGGTAGATTTGGTAAATCACCCCGGTACGCCACCAGGCGTCCTGGATCGTCACGCTACCCCCTCACCGCGATGGCGCAAGGCCGGTTTACACGGCGTCGTTCGGTAATAAAGATCGGCTGTCCTCTCATGACGTTATATTACGCATGATTTGCCCGGTAGACAAAAAATGTGCCGCCATGCGCCGAGTCCTTAAGTTTATTCAATTAACTGCATCCTGTTTATTTATTGTTGATATTTTGGACCGTATAGTCCGCAGGAAAATATACAGTCCGCAGGTCAATGAACGCCGCTGTCAAATTCACATTGTTGTTGAAAGAGAGTGGCGATCACGCCTTACCCCCAAAGACATTGTCACAGCAGGGATAGCGGCATCGTTGGCTGCGGTCGTGTTTGCCCGCCGTAGTCGGTTTTCCCCGTTTTACCGGAGGTGTATCACCCATATGGACCCCGCGCCGAGTTCTGATAAACATTCGCCCATCCGGTAAGATTGCACGTTTTTAGCTGTCGCTTACCGGATGATAAACGGTAAGCGGAAGCGCTCCCCCTTCCGCTGCTACGATTTTTTGCCCATGTCCGGAACGAACCGGACAAGGGCAGGGATAGAGCATCATGTTAAAAATAATTTCCCGGCGATTACTCACCAAGGTATACCGCCATCTCCCGCGTCGCCTGTTCCAACGTGATGTCATGCTGGAAGGCCTGAAAAAACAGGATAGCCGTGGCATACCCGCGGCCCTGACCCGGAGCTGCCTGGCCTATGCCCTGTGCACCCAGCCGGAGCTGTACGCGCGGCTAGCCAGCCGGGAGTCGGGGCTCAATGCGCTGGAAGCCGCGGCGGCCGGCGAACGCTACGGGCGTAATACCGTCGCCGCCGAGCTGCCGTTGCCATGGTGGCGGCATCTTTGGTCATGCTATCGCAACCCTTTTAATATACTGCTGACGGTATTGGGCATTGTGTCCTACGGCACCGACGATAGCGTGGCGGCGATGGTTATCGCCCTGATGGTCATGATTGCCACGCTGCTAAATTTCGTGCAGGAGTTGCGTTCCAACCGGGCCGCCGACGCGCTGAAGAAAATGGTCAGCAATACGGCGACGGTGCTGCGCAGCGAGATACCGGGTGGCGACGCCACCTGGCGGGAAATCGCCATTGATCGGCTGGTGCCCGGCGATATTGTCAAATTGTCCGCCGGGGATATGATTCCGGCGGATTTGCGGATGGTACAAGCCCGCGATCTGTTTATTGCCCAGGCGGCATTGACCGGCGAGGCGTTGCCGGTGGAAAAAAACGCGCTAACCCTCCCGGCGCCGATGGCGAATCCACTGGAGTGTACCAACCTGTGTTTTATGGGCACCAATGTGATCAGCGGTACGGCCCGCGCCATAGTGATCGGCATCGGCGACAATACCTGGTTTGGGCAGTTGGCCAGCTATACCACCATGAACGCGGCGCCGCCGAACGCGTTTCAATTGGGGATCAGCCGCGTGAGCTGGTTATTGATTCGCTTTATGCTGGTGATGACGCCGATAGTGCTGCTGGTAAACGGCTTTACCAAAGGCGACTGGTGGGAGGCCGCGCTGTTCTCGCTCTCGGTGGCGGTGGGGCTGACTCCGGAAATGCTGCCCATGATCGTCACCTCCACCCTGGCGAAAGGGGCGGTCCAGCTTTCTCGTCAGAAGGTCATCGTCAAACGGCTGGATGCCATCCAGAATTTTGGCGCGATGGATATTCTCTGTACTGATAAAACCGGCACCTTGACACAGGATAAAATTGCGCTGGAATGCCATACCGATGTGTACGGGGTCAAAAGCGATCGGGTTCTGCAGTGTGCCTGGCTGAACAGCTTTCACCAGACAGGATTGAAAAATCTGCTGGATAAAGCGGTACTGGAAAGCGTCGCCGACCATAATGCCGATCTGGCTCAGGCCGATTGGCGTAAAATTGACGAAATTCCTTTCGATTTCGAACGGCGCCGCATGTCGGTGATAGTCGCCGGCGACGATGGCGTCCCCCGGCTCATCTGTAAAGGTGCGCTGGAAGAGATGCTCGGCGTATGCTCCCGTGTCAGGCGCGATAATGACATCATCGCGCTCGAACCCGGCGTCATGGCGCATATCGGCAAGGTTACCGGCGAGCTGACGCGCCAGGGGCTCAGGGTGGTGGCGGTGGCCAGCCGGGTGATGCCGCGGGAACGTTGTGATTTCAGCCGGCAGGATGAGTCGGATCTGATTCTTGAGGGCTATATCGCCTTCCTCGACCCGCCGAAAGAGAGCGCCGCGCCGGCCCTGGACGCCCTGGCGCGCCACGGCGTCACGGTGAAGATCCTCACCGGGGATAACGAACGGGTGGCCGCCAAAGTCTGCAAGGACGTCGGGCTCTCGGTCAGCCGCATGCTTACCGGCGGCGACATCGACGCCCTGAGCGATCGGCAACTGGGCCAGGCCGCCCTGGAAACCACGGTCTTCGCCAAGCTCACGCCGCTGCAAAAGGCGCGGATCGTCGGCGCGTTGCGCCACGAAGGGCACGTGGTGGGTTTTATGGGCGACGGCATCAACGACGCCCCCGCGCTGCGCGCTGCGGATATTGGCATCTCGGTGGATTCCGCGGTGGATATCGCCAAGGAAGCGGCGGATATCATCTTGCTGGAAAAAAGCCTGATGATACT
>JAATGH010000096.1 GCA_015654745.1 Enterobacterales bacterium | reverse complement strand
GCATAGAGTTTATGAGTCGAGAACAGCGCGAAAATTGCCACGCACAGAGCGCTATAGCGCACAAAATTCAAAAAACCGCGCTATTCGACCGGCCGGATTCTGGACGGCATAAAACGAACGGCCGCCAGGCCGTTCTATAAAAGGAAGGCAATAAATCAATGAGAAAAAGGCACATGGCCTCAGGCGATAAGATTGGCGCCGCGGCATGGCGGAGAGGCCGGCACGGCATTCTGTAAACTGGACCACTCTTTGAGGGTATAGGCATGCAGCGCCAACGCGTGTACCGGCCCGGCCAGCTCCTCCGACAGCACACCATAAATCGAGCGGTGCCGCGCCAAAATACGCTCGCCGGTAAAACGCTCGCTAACCATTACCACCTTAAAATGGCTCTCCGCCCCCGCAGGCACATTATGACGATAACTCTCATTCATGACCTCCAGATAAACCGGAGCAAACACGGCCCTTAATTTTGCTTCAATTTGTTCACGAAACATGTTCTTCTCCTTACGGCGTAGGCTGCGCGCTTTGCATGGTCAATTAAATATTAGCTTACTTTTTATTAACACAAAGCACTATTGTCATAATATTTTGTCTTACAAAACCGGAACTTCATTCAAAGAACAGTTAGAATCATCCAAAAATAACCGAACAATAAAAGAAACTTTTTTTACCAGACGCCCGGCCGGGAAAGACGAAGCTCGCCCTTGACATGATTTAACGTGATTCAGCTCTTCCCCCGGCGAACGGCAATGATATGATGTGGGCTATTTATCCCATCCCCCGTGCATCTTAATGATTGAGAAGGCGATTATGTTTAGAAAACTGTTTTTCCCCTTATTAGCCGTGCTGCTGCTTGCCGGCTGCGCAGGCACGAGCAGTACGCTTGACGTCACTCCCAAGATAGATCTGCCACAGCAGGATCCCAGCATCCGCGGCACCACCGTCAGCATCAACGGTGCCGATCAGCGCCCGGACCAGGCTCTGGCCAAAGTGAACCGCGACGGACAGCTGGTGGTGCTCACGCCATCGCGCGACCTGCGTTTCCTATTGCAGGAAGTGTTGGAAAAACAGATGACCGCCAGGGGTTACATGGTGGGGCCTAGCGGCAACGTCGATCTGCAGATTGTCGTCAATAAACTTTATGCCGATGTCGCCCAGGGCAACGTGCGCTACAACATTACCACCAGCGCGGATATCTCGATTATTGCGCAGGCCCGCAACGGCAACAAACAGATCAAGCATTATCAATCGGTATATAATGTGCAGGGCGCGTTTACCGCCAGTAATCAGAAAATCACCAACGCGGTTAACAGCGTGCTCGGCGACGTCATCAGCGACATGGCGCAAGACGCCAGTATCAGCGCCTTTATCAGGCAAAACGCCAACTAATCTTTTCAGATCCCTCGCCCGATACGCTTCGGGCCAGGGATCATCCCCACGATCCCTATAAATGAAAAGCAGCCGATGCCAAACCACTCCCTAAGCCTCGCCACGCTCGCCCAACCACGGTCTCTGATGCTGTTGTGCCTGGGATTCGCCTCCGGGCTCCCCTTGGCGCTGACCTCGGGCACGCTGCAGGCATGGATGACGGTGGCGAACGTTGATCTCAAAACTATCGGCTTCTTCTCATTGGTCGGGCAAGCATACGTTTTTAAATTTCTCTGGTCGCCGGTAATGGATCGCTATACTCCACCGCTGTTTGGTCGCCGGCGCGGTTGGATCATCATCACTCAACTGCTGCTCATCGCCGGACTCATTGCCATGGGTACCCGGGACCCCGCACGTGATTTACTCGCACTGGCCCTGCTGGCGGTATGGGTGGCGTTTTGCTCGGCTTCGCAGGATATTGCTTTTGACGCCTATAAAACCGACCTGCTGCCCGCACGCGAACGCGGCACCGGCGCCGCGGTGTCGGTTCTGGGCTACCGCATCGCGATGCTGGTCTCCGGCGGTTTGGCCTTATGGATGGCGGATCGATTCCTTGGATGGCAAGCCACCTATTGGCTGATGGCCGGTCTTATGCTCATCGGTTTGGTGGTGGCGTTAATCGCGCCGGAACCCGACGATGCCGTCCCGGCGCCGCGAACCCTGGAACAGGCCATCGTTGAACCGCTGCGGGATTTTTTTGGCCGCAACAACGCCTGGCTCATATTGATGCTGATTGTTTGTTATAAACTTGGCGATGCGTTTGCCGGTAGTCTCAGCACCACATTTTTAATCCGTGGAGTCGGTTTTGCCGCCGACGAGGTAGGCGTCGTTAATAAGAGTTTGGGGCTGATTGCCACCATTGTCGGCACGCTGATCGGCGGGCTGCTTATGCAGCGTCTGTCGCTATTTCGCGCCCTGATGCTGTTCGGCGCGCTTCAGGCGGTATCCAACGCCGGATATTGGATGCTGGCGGTTACCGACAAACACCTGGCCACAATGGGAGCCGCGATTTTTGTGGAAAATCTTTGTGGCGGCATGGGCACGGCCGCCTTCGTGGCCTTGCTGATGACGTTATGTAATAAATCATTCTCCGCGACCCAATTCGCCCTGCTGTCCGCACTGTCGGCGATAGGCCGCGTCTACGTTGGCCCCATTGCCGGGTGGTTTGTGGAGCTCCACGGCTGGGCCTGGTTCTATCTCTTTTCGATTGCCGCCGCATTTCCAGGGCTGCTGCTGCTGGCGCTTTGCCGCGACACGCTAAAATTTACCCAGGATACCGGCACGTTCCTACGGCGGAATAGTTTTACCGCGCCGTATCGCTGGGCTATTCGACTACTGATGGCCGGCGCCCTATTGCTGGCCATGGGTCTTTTCATGTTGCTTATCCAGGCGCTTGGCTGGATAGCCGTTACGCGCTTCACCGAAGTATGCTGGCAAACCGGCGGCGTTCTGCTGGTATCGAGTATTCTTGCCGGCTGCTGGTTCGATTTCAGCGCCTTGCGGCATGGGCGCCGCCAATCATAACCGCCAACTCGTGTTGAAAATAACAACGGTTATTTATTATACAGACTGTATTTTTTGTGTCTGGTTATTTATGGTGTCTTTATGCCCGCGATGTGATAGTTAACTCATATCACTATATTTTATAGATCATATTCATTGATTTGTAGGCTATATTGTTTAGAATTGCTGTTTTGATGTTAATGCAATGCTATCAGCGCCGCCGCCTTATTCTTTCTGATCGCACAAAAACAACAAAAAAAAATTTTTCACTCTAAGCCTCTGTGGGTATTCGTATTTTGTTATAGCGTTTCTTGCTTGAGAGTTCTCTTTCAAAAATCAGAAACATGTTTCTGACAAAACCTTAAGCATGTTTACAGTACTGCAACCTTCCCGTAAAATGCCCACACACAAGCAACGACATTAGAGCCCTTTTTATTGAG
>JAATGH010000086.1 GCA_015654745.1 Enterobacterales bacterium | reverse complement strand
GTCGAATTGGCCGTGGTGTTGCCGGCCAACCGAGCGCCCCCTGGTGCGCTAGACCGGGCCCCCTCGATGTCACATGGCCGCTGGCCCCGACGCTTACCATTCGAGCCACATCGGAATAACTGAAATAGCCAATAAAATGCCCAATAAAGCGTTGAGCGCACGCCATTGCGCATCTGTCCGAAGCAGGCGGGCGAGTAACAGGCCGGCGATGCACCAGAGGGACAGCGAAAAGACTGCCGCTAGCCCGAACGAATATCCAAGGGTGAGAGCGAGACGTAATGGATCAGCCGCAATCGAGGCGAACGAGGCGGCGGCTCCCAAGGTCATCGCCCAACCTTTCGGGTTGTGCCAAACAAGCCAGACCGCACCTAAGAATCTCGTGGGCTTGGTGATATTTGACGGCAAGTGTGGTGGGCCGCTGCGTGCCATTTTCCATGCGAGCCATAATAGGTAAAATGTGCCGACGAGCTTCATGGCAAGCTGAAGGGACGGCAACGCCAAAATAACACCCCCTAAGCCGGCGGCAGCCCCAGCGGCCATGGAAGCAAGGCCCACCGCGATCCCGCACATGAATGGCAAGGAACGGCGATAGCCAAAATGGGCGCCGGACGCGGTGGCTAAAGTCGTAGCACCGCCAGGTGTCATCGTGGACACCGTGACAAACAAGACCAGCGGCAGAAATTCAGCGACGGACATTTAATCCTCCAAACGTATCTCCAAACGTATGGAGGAACTCTATCGTGGCGCCATGCATAACTGAATCTCATATTGTGCATGCTATACATCACGAGTCATAATGCATGCTATGGCTCGCAATCTTGATGTCACTCTACTTCGCACCTTCGTCGCCGTCGCCGATCACGCCAGCATGACGGCGGCCGGAAACGCGTTGCATCTTACGCAAAGCGCGGTCAGTCAGCAGATTGCCCGGCTGGAGGATTTATCTGGCGCATTATTTACTCGTGAGCGGAGGGCTCTTCGTCTGACGGCAAACGGAGAGCGGTTCCTAGGAAAGGCAAGGCGCCTTATTACGCTTAATGACGAGTTGTGGGCGGATATGGCGGAAGGGCCAATAGATGGCCTCGTCCGCCTTGGTGCTCCTTATGATCTTGTAGGGACATGGCTACCCCCGATTCTTAAGATCTTTTCGGCGGCGCATCCGAAGGTGGATATCAAGCTTGTTTGTCTTGCGTCCCCTGAGCTTTTGACCGCCATCACCGATGGCGCGATAGACCTCGCCCTGATCGAGGAGCCGGTTGGGATGTCAGGTGGTGAATGCCTGGTGGTTGATCGTCTGGTCTGGGTCGGCGCGAAGGGTGGCGCGGCGTATCTGAAGACCCCGCTTCCGGTTTCCATGGTTGCGGAAACCTGCGCTTTCCGGCCCGTGGTGTTGCAGGCCCTCAGCGAATGCGATCTTGCCTGGCGAACGATGTTCGAGAGTGGCAGCATTGATGCGACACGCGCCACGGTTCAAGCCGACCTTGCGGTAACGGTGTGGCTAGCCTCGACCGTGCCGAACGATCTCTATATTCTTCCCTTTGGGGAAAACTTGCCGAAACTTCCCTCGTTTGCGATCAATCTTTACCACACGAAAGGGCAGCTCCCACGTGCAATTGGTGAACTCATACAGCAAATACGGCATAGCGTAAGCCGGACCACTTCCCAAACTAATGATAATTATCGATTGATATAAGTATCTATTTTGAAGTTGACTTTGCTTTTTGAACTGGATATTTTAATATATGATTATTTTGTAAAGGCTTTTTATGATATTTTTTTATGTGTTGTTATCAATGATAGCATGTGGATTTTACTATAGACGTGTAACTGAAAAAAAAATAACCATAGCTTTTATTAATTATTTTTGCATATCTTTCTTATTATTCTTTATCGAAGGAATTATCGAGAACTACGATTTAGCTGCGCAATCTATTACTATTCCACTAAATGGGATAATAATGATTTGGTCAGCCAGCATGATTTTAGCCATTGTGGCAGTTATTTTTTCTTTGAAAAAGCCTGGTAGCAGTGAGCAATAGGATCAAATTAAGCAATTTAATCGTAATATCTAACTTAAGGAGGTATTAATGCTTAGACCACAATTTGGCATCAATTCCAACGCGGCACCCCAACAACCTGACCCAGCGGGGACGAATCATTGGGATACCAATGGATGGGGGCCCTTAGTGGTTGGTGTCGGTGCGAGTGCGACGCGCCTGGTCCCCTCCCCGGTAGGCGTAGGGATTACCATCACGACAGATATATTGAGTCGAGCTGCAAATCATATGCCAATGAATTCCCCATTGCCAAACGTCCCAATGAATCCAAATTGGGTATCCAGAAAATGATTTTATTTTCAATGTTGGTACTTAAACGGTCTTTTGGGCGTTGATTGCAGAGAGTTAGCGAAATTTTCCTATTATCAAATCCTACAAATAATATAACGACGGCCTTATATAATCCGGTCGTCGTTATCGGTTATTCACACTATTCATGCAAAATCTGCGACAAAAGGCTTGGGGACGCTAGATCGGCCAAAACCCGCCGCGACCGCATCAGTTAAATACCATACCACCATCGATCAACAATGCCTGACCGGTCATATAGTCGGAGTCCGGACCAGCCAAATACGCTACGCACGCCGCGACATCCTCTGGTTCGGACAGCCGGCCGAGGGTAATATTCTTGGCGAATTCCTTGGTACCGTATCCTACCGGTTGACCTGCGGCCGCTGACACCTGGCGATCGATTTCGTCCCACATAGGCGTCTTCACAATGCCGGGACAGTATGCGTTGACGGTAATACCCAGGCCGGCAAGGTCGCGCGCGGCGGTTTGCGTTAATCCCCGTACGGCAAATTTGCTTGCGCTATAAACGGCCAGCTCGGGGTTGCCCACGTGTCCAGCCTGAGACGAGGCGTTAATGATTTTGCCGCCATGACCTAAGGTTTTAAAGGCCTTCACCGCGGCCTGAATCCCCCAAATCACACCTTTGAAGTTGATATTAAAAACTTTATCGACGATTTCCGGCGTAATATTCTCAATTAATGTGGTTGGCGCGATACCCGCATTATTGATTATAACGTTAAAATCTCCCCAGGTTTTGGTCGTTTCCTCAACGGCGGCAAAGACTTGATCCCGATCGGATACATCCGCAACCAGCGCTATGGCCTGACCTCCCGCTTCATTAATCTGGGCAGCGGTACTCCTTGCCGTTTCGCCATTAAAATCCACAACGGCCACGGCAAAACCGTCTTTAGACAACCGAATGGCAATGGCTTTGCCTATCCCTTGACCCGCCCCCGTTACCAACGCAACTTTTGTCTTATTCATAACAGCCTCCACATGAAAAATAGCAGATCATTACGTCCTGTTATTAAAATCGGTACCACATGCATTCCCAGCCTTTATTCAAGCGTAGCGACACTGGTGCTCAATACAGTTGGCTGAGAGTTAATTCCTCCATAAGTGAATGATTATCTTAATAATCAACCGGGCTGGCGACCACCGCCGGGACTTCCGGCACCGGCTTCTCTCTTTCTATTGTAGGCGCTATCCACCCCGATGATAGGCAATAAAGTGCTCTGAAAACGTACCACAGCTTCAGTTATCCATCGCCATAGCAGGCGACTTCGCTTTGGCCTTAAGGGTGTTCACTAAGTCGATTGCCGCTGGCGGTATCAAACAAATGCAGCCCCTCCGCCTTGGCCTCCAGCCATAACGGTTGCTCCGGCCGGCACTGTGAGCGCCCGGCAAACTGTACGTGCAATGGAAAATCGCCCCACGTCACATGCAGTAGGCTGGTTTCGCCGGTCACCTCCATCAACCGCAGCGTAGCGGCTGGCTGGTTGCTCGCCGGGACTTGGATAAAATCATGCGGGCGGATGCCCAGCGTGACCGGGGCATCCCCTTGTAACCCCGCCGCCTCATGCCATTTCTTCGGCAATGGGAACCACAGGTCGCCGCAGCATGCGCCCGGTAGTCCGCCTTGCATTGTGATGCGGCCTTCCAGCAAGTTCATCGGCGGGGAACCGATAAAACGCGCCACAAAGGTATTTACCGGCCGATCGTAGATCTCCAGCGGCTGCCCCTGCTGCACGATATTGCCCTCTTTCATCACCACAATCCGATCGGCCAAGGTCATGGCTTCCACCTGATCATGGGTAACATACACCGTTGTGGTCTTGAGCTGCTGATGCAGCGACTTAATCTCGGCGCGTAGTTCCATACGTAACTGGGCGTCCAGGTTGGACAGCGGCTCGTCAAAGAGAAACACTCGCGGATTACGCACCATGGCCCGGCCCATGGCGACGCGCTGGCGCTGGCCGCCTGATAGCGCTTTCGGCAATCGCTGCAGCAGGGGTTCAATGCCCAGCATCCGGGCAATATGCTGGACTTTCGTTTGCTGCTGTTGGCGCGGGACCTTTTTCACCTGCATATGAAACGCCAAATTTTCCGCCACCGTCAGATGGGGGTATAACGCATAGCTTTGGAACACCATCGCGATATCCCGATCCGCCGGATCGAGATTATTGATCTGTTGTTTGTCGATAAAAATATCGCCGTCGGAAACGGTATCCAGGCCGGCCAGCAGGCGCAGCAGAGTGGATTTTCCGCAGCCGGACGGCCCTACCAGCACGGTAAAACTGCCGTCGGGAATGGTTAAATCAAGCGGATTGAGAACGATATTCTTGCCATAACGTTTGGTTACTTTCACTAATTCTACGCTAGCCATGGATTACTCCTCCCCGGCGAAGGATTGTAGGGATGCCCGGTCAGGATACTGACGCGGCGAGCTGCTGATGGCCTGGCTGGCGACACGGATGCCCCAACGCAGCGCCTGGTGCCGGTTATAGCCATAGAGCAGGGCGCTCAGAAAACCGGCGTTAAAACTGTCGCCAGCGCCGATAGTATCAATGATGGTCACCCGATCGGCGGCGCAGGAAAAGGTTCCATCGGCGTCGCAAACCATTGCGCCTTCGCCGCCGCGTTTGATAACACAAGCCCCACCTGTGGCCAGCCGCGCCGCCAGTGCCTGTCCCGCCAGGGCGAGATCGTCGCCCTGAGCCAGCCCGAGCGTTTCCACTTCATTTAACAGCAGGTAATCACACGCGCCCAGCCAGCAGGCGATCCGCTGGCGCAGTTCATCGTTCCAGCCCTCGGACGGCCAGCCGGTATCCACCGCCACGCGGAAACCACGCTGGCGCAACGTGGCCAACAGTTCGGGATATTCAGCAAATAGCCGCAGACAGAGAAAGGTACCGCATAGCAATACCATATCCCCTGGCGTTGCCTCGGCGGGCAGTTGCCGCAACACGTCTTGGCGGGTCAGGCGCACAATATGCCCCTGGTTACTGAAAAAAGTACGTTCGTTGTCCGGATGGGTCAGTCCTACCGTCAGGGAAGTTTCGCATGCATAACGGGGCCAAAATGGTGCGCTGGTAGGGAAATAACCCGCCAGCCAACTGGAGAAGTGATCATCCCCTTGATTGCCCACCGCCCGATGCGGCGT
The DNA here is from genome assembly GCA_015654745.1 of Enterobacterales bacterium. Lineage (GTDB taxonomy): Bacteria > Pseudomonadota > Gammaproteobacteria > Enterobacterales > Enterobacteriaceae > Acerihabitans. Next base: position 14,969 of record JAATGH010000086.1, on the reverse strand, counting down.
GCCTAATGCCGCCAATGCCAATGCACAGTTACCGGCCGAACCGCCGGGACGCATCGCGCTATGATCGAGCATGGCTTCCGTTCCACGGGCCGGCCAATGGTCGAGCGTGCCCATAATCAAATCTATATTGATATTTCCCACCACGTATAACGTGGCATCGCTCGCAGGTTTTAGCATAGCTGTATCCACATCGTCCCTTTAACCCTTGCTGCCGCCGCTGGTTAAACCGCTAACCAGGGACTTTTGCAACCAAATAGCAATAAATAACGGCGGCACCGATGCCAATATACCGACCGCGGCGATCAGGCCGTCATCGGTGGCTCTGCCGGCAGTGAAACCTGCAATAGTGACCGGCAGTGTTTGGGCCTGAATATTATTGGTAAACAATAAGGCATAAAAAAATTCATCCCAGGCCAGCAGCCAGCCAAAGACCGCTGAAGCGGCGACCGCCGGCCTGGCCAAGGGCAGGGTAATCCTCAGTAATACTTGCCAGAACCGCAATCCATCAAGACGTGCGGCTTGCTCGATATCCAGCGGCATGGCGTCAAACTGATTTTTTAACATCCAGGTCAGGAATGGCAGGATCAGTGAGCAATACACCAGGATTAACCCGAGATGGGTATTGAGTAAAGACAACCGTTGCAAGACGAAGTAGAGGGGCAGCACAAAGGCTACCGGCGGCACCATGTAAATAGCCAGGCTGCCCATCAGCCACCCTTCGCGGCCGGGATAGCGCGAAAAACTGAACGCGGCGGGGATCGCCAGCGCGAGGGAAATCAGCGTCGCGCCGGTGGCGGTAAAAATGCTGTTGCCAAGGGCATGTAAGAACAGCTCGCCCGGCTGGCCAGGCTCGAGTGAAAGCAAACGGGCATAACGGCTGAAATCCCACTGGCGAGGCAGCCATTCAAGGGGCGTGCGCGCCAGATCCGCCGACGAACTGACGCTCATTAAAAATAGCCACAGCAGAGGGGCCAGAATCGTTATGGCCAGCACTATCGCCGCGGCATAGCGCAACACAATATGCAGATTGCGTTTCATTGTTCAACTCCCCGGCGGCGCCCGCGCGCTAGCATAAACATATAGATGGCAATCAGCACGCCGCACATTATCGTCATCAAAATGGCATAAGCGGCGCCGCTGCCGGCACGCAGGTAGCTGAATGACTCCTGATAAACAAAAAAGCTCAGGGTCTTGGTACTGTCCACCGGCCCGCCTCGCGTCATCACATAAATGATGTCGAAAATTTTAAAAGCGTCGATGGTGCGTAATATTAACGCCACGCCCAGCGGCGCCAGTATCGACGGTAGCGTGATGGCGCGAAACCGGCGCCAGGCACCGGCGCCGTCGATGCGGGCTGCTTCGTATAAATCGTCGGGAATGGATTGTAAGGCCGCCAGCGTCAGCAGCGTCACCAGCGGATAGTTTTTCCAGATATCCGCAATCATCACCGCGTTCATCGCCGAATCGGGGGAGCCCAGCCAACTACGGTAATGATCAATCAAGCCCAACTGCATAAGCAGCGCATTAATACTGCCATAGTCGGGATTAAAATTAAGTCGCCACATCATGGCGTTAACGATGGTGGGTAGCGCCCAGGGCAAGATCACCAATACGCGCAATATGCCTCGACCATAGAACCGCTGATTGAGCAGTAGGGCGACCAATACGCCCAGCACACCTTCCACCGCCACCGATACGACGGTGAAATAGAGCGTCCGTGCCAGGGCGGCCAAAAAGTCCGGATCGGTTAACGCATACAGATAATTAGCAAAACCAACGTTTTCCGGGACCGCCGCGCCGTCGATCAGTGCCGCATCGGTAAAACTAAGCCATAGCGTCCGACCTAGCGGCCAGGCGGTCAATAACAACATCATCACCAGCATGGGCGCCAACAGCACCCATGCCTGACGATGCTCACGTTGTGGCAAACTGAGCATACGCAAATCCTTAACGCAAACGTTCCGCGCCTTTGGTGGCCGCCTGCATGGCCGCATCCGGCGTCGCCTGGTTTTGTAATACCTGCTGCAGATTCTGCTGCAATATATTAGACAACTGGGAATAAGCCGGAATTGCCGGGCGCGACAGCATCACGTTCAGGGATTGTTTCGCCGCGGCGATCAGCGGTTCCTGCCCTTGCTGTACCTTAGGGTCGTCGTAAGAGGATTTCCAGATAGGCAGACTTAAACGGGAGTATTTATCCTGAACCGGCTGTGAAGTGATATAGCTGATGTACTGCCACGCCTGATCGGGATGTTGGCTGGCTTTGGCAATGCCCAGGCCCATGGAACCATTAACCGCCGAGACGGCGCCGTCTGCGGAACCGGGTGCGGGCACGATACCGACGTCGCCGGCGACCTTACTCTGTTTGGGGTCGTTGGCCATGTTGTACATATAGGTCCAGTTAAGCGCGAACGCGGCATCGCCATTCGAGAAGACCTTGCGCACATCCTCTTCGAGATATTCGCGGGAGTTAGGATTGGTCAGGCCTTTATCCAAGGTTTCTTTCATATAATTCACGGCTTTCATCGCGCCGGGATTGGTAAAGTTGAGTTTGCCCTGTTCAAAGAACTGGCCTTTATAGGCCGCAACCAGCGTGGTGTAATCGCAAACCAGCGCTTCCGCCTGGGACCAGCTCCAGACCAGCGGATATTTAACGATGCCTTTCTGCTTAAGAATTTCCGACTGCTGTTCCACCTGTTGCCAGGTTTGCGGTGGGGTGGTGATGCCGGCCTTGGTCAGCATGGCTTTGTTATAATACAAATATTTGGTATCCAGGATCCACGGCAGGCCCCAGACCTTATCTTGATAGGTCACTGTGCTCATCGCGCCCGAGAAGATCTTTTTGCTATCCTCGGGGTTGATCCGCGCCGACACGTCCTGCAATAATCCGAATTTAGTGAATTCGGCCGGCCATATCGCATCGAACAGCACCACATCATAGCCATTGGTACCGGCGCCGCGCGCTGCGACGATTTTATCGTGCAGGGCTTCGTAAGGCACAAATTCAAGATTAACGTCAATATCGGGGTGCTGCTGGGTAAAGTCGGCGGTCATGGCGCGAATATCGCTTTCGCTGTAGGCGGCCTGGGTCATAAACAGCGCGTTAATCTGTGTTTTCGCCAGCGCCTGCGTCGACAGTCCCAACGAGAGGACCGCAAGAGCGCACAGCGTCAGGACGGGATAGTTACTGGTTATTTTCATCTTATCTCTCCGAAATCAGACTGCATGGGTTGGGTGATTAAATCAATTTGATTGCTTTAAGAGGGGAAAGCAATGTTTACTCTCTCAGCATGTGAGCGGCCTCTCGGCGCAATCTTTTTCGTCCGACGGCCTATTCCCGTATTCGTCGTGGTGAATAACGTGCAATAGCCGTGCCGATATCCACGGATCGTTATTATTAAATCAATTTGATTGCTATAAAGCATCTGCACATACTGGCGCTACGATAGCAGGCGGTAGGAACCAATGAGAACATCGGGAACCAATCTTGAACATGCCAGGGCGCATAACCGCCGCGTGGTGATTGAGGCCATTCGGCTTAATGGCGAGCTGACACGGGCCGAGCTGGCGCGCCTGACGGCCTTAACGCCGCAGACCGTCTCCAATATTGTTGCCGAACTGGGGCAGGCCGGTATCTTATCCAGCCATCTGCCCCGTCACGTCGGCGGCCGCGGGCAACCGGCGGTGCCGATCACCCTGAATCCCGACAGCGCCTACTCCATCGGTATCCATCTCGATCATCAAACCTTACTTATCGTGCTGGTTGATTTGACCGGCAGCGTGCGGTTCAGACGTCTTTGTTTGGTGCAAAAGCCCCAGCCCGGTGCAACCCTCGCCTTGATCAAGCTCCTGCTGGCGGAAATGAAACAGCAGGTCCCTATCGACTGGAGTAAAATGCTGGGGATAGGGGTCGTGATGCCTGGCCCCTTTGGCGTGGAAGGGATCTCATCCCAGGGGCCGACCACACTGCATGGCTGGGAAAATGTGGATGTGGTGGCGGAACTTTCGGGCGCCACCGGTCTACCGGTCACCTTGGAAAATGACGCTACGGTGGCGGCCATCGGTGAGCGCTTTCACGGTATCGCCAAACAGCTTGATTCCTTTATTTACCTCTATATCGGTACCGGCCTGGGTGCGGGCATCTTTACCGACGGTCATATTTATACCGGACATGCGCATAATGCCGGTGAAGTCGGGCATATGGTGGTACAGCCGGATGGCCGGTTATGTTCCTGTGGCAATCGGGGATGCCTGGAGCGTTACCTGTCACTACAGGCGGCCTATGAGGCCTGCGGATTAGATCCGATGACCGCCATGCCGGAAGATTTGTTGACGGTAGATGAGGACTGCTTCGATCGCTGGGTTGCGTCGGCGCTGCCGGCGACCCGGCAAGGAATTAATATCCTCGAATGCGTGTTTGACGCCGAGGCGGTGATTATCGGCGGCCAGATGCCGCAGCCGCTGGTGGAAAAAATCGTTAACCGCCTGTCGCCGTTGCTGCAATCGGTACGCAGCAAATACCGCGACGGTAGCCGGGTAAGGATCGGCATGAGCGGTACCGATACCGCCGCGCTGGGCGCGGCGGCCTTGCCGATTTTTGATGAATTTAATCCGCAATATGAAGTGCTGTTGAAATAAACCCGCCACCGGCGGCGGCGGGCTATCGGCCGTCCTAAGGGATCAACCGACCGCAACGGCGGCAGGATACCCTGGATTAATGCAGTATCTGCGAAAGGAAGGCGCGGGTGCGCTCCGATTTCGGCTGGGTAAAGAACTCATCCGGCGAGGATTGTTCGACGATCTCGCCGCGATCCATAAAGATCACCCGGTCGGCCACGGTGCGGGGAAATCCCATTTCATGGGTGACGCACAGCATGGTCATCCCATCGTTAGCCAAACCGATCATGGTATCGAGCACCTCTTTGACCATTTCCGGGTCAAGGGCGGAGGTGGGCTCATCAAACAGCATAATCTTGGGTTTCATGCACAGCGAACGGGCGATGGCGACCCGCTGTTGCTGCCCACCGGAGAGCTGGCCGGGAAACTTGTGGGCGTGCTCGACGATCCGCACCCGCTGCAAATAATGCATCGCCAACTCTTCCGCCTCCTTCTTTGGCATCTTGCGTACCCAAATCGGCGCTAGGGTACAGTTTTGCAACACCGACAAATGAGGAAACAGGTTGAAATGCTGGAATACCATGCCAACTTCGGTACGCACGCGCTCGATATTACGCAGATCGTCATCGAGCAGGGTCCCGTCCACGACAATGGTCCCTTTCTGATGTTCTTCAAGATGGTTAATGCAACGGATGGTCGTGGATTTACCTGAACCCGACGGGCCGCATAACACAATGCGTTCGCCCGCCTTTACGTGCAAATTGATGTCTTTCAGTACATGGAACTGACCGTACCATTTATTGACATTTTCCAGCGTAATCATCAAACGGTCAGGCTGGTTGGCGTTATTTTCGCTCATGTGGTACCTCAATGCGTGGAAGAATGTCCGGTTTGAAAACGCTTTTCCAAATGTTGGCTATAGCGGGACATACTAAAACAAAACAACCAATAGACAGCGGCGGCAAAGACATACCCTTCCGTCGACATGCCGAGCCAGGCAGGATCTACCGTGGCCTGCTGTACACTACTAAACAAATCAAACAGGCCGATAATCACCACCAGGCTGGTATCTTTAAACAGTTCGATAATGGTATTGACCAGGCTGGGTATCACCATTTTCAGCGCCTGCGGCAGGATAACCAATCCCTGGGTTTTCCAGTAGCCGAGCCCCAACGATTCCGCCGCTTCATACTGGCCGCGCGGCAACGCCTGCAGACCGCCGCGCACCACCTCCGCCACGTAGGTGGACTGGAACATGACGACGCCCACCAATGCCCGGATAAGTTTATCGATATTGGTGCCTTCGGACAGAAACAGCGGCAGCATCACCGAGGACATAAACAACACGGTGATAAGCGGAACGCCGCGCCAGAACTCAATAAAAATGATCGAAAACCATTTGACCACCGGCATCTGCGAGCGTCGCCCCAAGGCCAGCACGATACCCAGTGGAAGCGCGCCGGCGATACCCACCGTCGAAATGATAAGCGTAAGCGTCAAGCCGCCCCACTGGCGGGTTTCCACGCGGGGCAGCCCGAGAAAGCCGCCATAGAGCATAAACCAGGTAAACAGCGGGAACGCCACCGCCCAGCAGATGATGTAGCGGCCACGGCGCGGCATGGCGCGCCAAAATATCGGCAACAGGCTCAGCAGGCCGACCACCAAGGTCAGGTTGATGCGCCAGCGTTGTTCAAAAGGATAAAGCCCATACATAAACTGACCAAAGCGTGCATGGATAAACACCCAGCAGGCGCCATCACGAGTACAGTCAGCCCGGCTTGTGCCCAACCAGTTGGCATGAAAGACCATCCAGTTGAGCAGCGGTGGAATGACGATCCACAACAGCCACAGACAAAACAGCGTCAGCAGGCTATTGCCGATGCTGGAAAACAAATTCTGGCGCATCCAGAGCACTGCAAGGGCCAACCGGCTTCGCGACGCCGTCGCTATGGGTTCTTGCGGATTCAATGTCATGGTCATATGCGTCTCTTAGCGCTCAACCAACGCTTTACGTTGGTTATATATATTCATTAAGAACGAAATCCCCAGACTGATGATCAAATAAACCCCCATGGTGATGGCGATGGTTTCAATGGCCTGTCCGGTTTGATTCATCACCGTTCCGGCGAACAGCGAAACCATGTCGGGATACCCGATGGCCGCCGCCAGCGAAGAGTTCTTGACGATATTCAGATATTGACTGGTCAAGGGAGGAATAATGACACGCAGCGCCTGTGGCAAAATCACTTGATTCAAGGTGACCGGATTGGGCAATCCCAACGAGCGGGCGGCTTCGTGCTGACCGAACGGCACGGATTGAATGCCTGAGCGAATCACTTCGGCGATAAAGGTTGACGTATATATCGACAACGCGAGAGTTAACGCAGCCAGTTCAGGGATCAGGACCATCCCGCCGCGAAAATTGAAACCATGCAGTTCCGGCATATCCCAATGGATGGCCGCGCCGGCTATCAGCTCGGCGCCCCCTGGCAGGGCAACCAGCAACAGGATGATCCACGGCCAGCTGCGCCGCAGCTCCCCAGTGGACATCTGGTGTCGCCGGTTAATGGTAAACAACAACAGCGATGCCGCTATGGCCAGCACCAGCGCGATCAGGGTGGCGATGGCTCCCGCGCCCATGGTGGGGGTGGGCATATAAAGGCCACGGTTGCTAAGGAAAATGATATCCAAGGCGTCCACCGCCTGGCGTGGGCCCGGCAGGTTACGCAGTACGGCGAAATACCAAAAAAAGATTTGCAGCAGCAACGGAATGTTACGAAATATTTCAATATAAACGGTCGAAAGTTTACGTAATAACCAGTTATCCGACAGTCGGCAAAGTCCAACAATAAAACCCATTACGGAAGCAAATACGATACACAGGGCGGATACGAGCAATGTATTGAGCAATCCGACCAGAAAAACCCTTCCGTAGGTATCACCCTCACTAAATGGAATCAAATGTTGCACGATCCCAAAGCCCGCGGAGGCATGCAGGAAACCGAAACCCGAGGTAATGCCACGATTACTCAGGTTGGCCAGGGTGTTGTGCAGGATATAGCCGCCAATGGTCAGTAACGCCACGACGGCCAGAATCTGATATATCCAGGCACGGACCGCGGGGTTGGATAATGATAAGGCGCCTTTTACCGTTTGGCCTTGTTGCATGTGAAAAGCCTCAGTATAAAAAATTCTGCTGGAAAAACGCCGACGTGTTCTGTCGGCGCTTCTGCACTGTGGCGGGTATTAACGAACCGGCGGTGCGTATTGGATGCCGCCTTTATTCCATAATGCGTTCAGACCACGCTTGATTTTCAGCTCGCTGCCGGCGCCGACGTTACGATCGAACACTTCGCCGTAGTTACCGACTTGTTTCACGATTTTAAACGCCCAATCATTCGGCAGTTTCAACTGTTCGCCGAAGTTACCTTCTTTACCCAGCAGATGGGCCATATCGGGGTTCAGCGGATTGGCGACCAACTGATCAACATTTTTCGAGGTCACGCCCATTTCTTCCGCGTCCAGCATGGCAAACAGTGACCATTTGACCACTGCGAACCAATCTTCATCGCCGCGACGAACCACTGGGCCCAACGGTTCCTTAGAAATCACCTCAGGCAATACGACATAATCATCCGGTTTGCCGAGTTTGATGCGCAGCGCATACAGCTGTGATTGGTCGGAAGATAAGGTATCGCAACGGCCGTATTCCAATGCCTTGGCGCTCTCATCCGAACGATCGAAGGTTACCGGCGTGTATTGCATTTTGTTGGCTTTAAAATAGTCTGCCACATTCAGCTCGGTATCGGTCCCGGCCTGGAGACAAACGGTGGCGCCATCAAGATCTTTAGCGCTTTTTAACCCGGCTTTCTTGTGGGTCAGAAAGCCGATGCCGTCATAATAGTTAACCCCGGCGAAAACCATCCCCATGGAAGAGTCACGTGAGGATGTCCAGGTGGTATTGCGGGAAAGAATATCGACTTCACCTGACTGCAGCGCGGTAAAACGCTCTTTGGCGGTCAGCGGCGTGTATTTCACTTTGGTGTCATCGCCAAACACGGCTGATGCCACGGCGCGGCAGACGTCCACATCAATGCCGGTAAATTTACCGCTGGCGTCGGCGTAGGAGAAACCCGGCAAACCATCACTGATACCGCATTGTACAAAACCTTTCTTTTTCACTGCGTCTAAAGTTGTGCCCGCATGCGCCTGGTTAGCCACCGCAAACAATGTCGCTGCGGCAACTAACGTGGAAATCATCATTTTTTTCATAAAGTATCCTGTGAGGCGAAAAATTAAAGCTAATGGTGTTGGTGCACAGTATCTGCGCACCCATCCTGTCCAGCGGCATAATGCCAGTTACCTCATAGCAAATGGGATGCCAAAATGTCAGTTTGCCGGCGAATGGGTTAACTCCGTGGTTTTTAACCCAACGATCCGGCTTTCATCGTACAATGGGGCACCTCTTTGGTGCGTATTGAGTATTGTTGCACCAATACCATGCGTCTGGGCGTCTCAGATGGCGGGGATAACGCCCGGTTGCCATGGCGTTATCCCGTTGCGCCGTCCCGCTGGCCGATCGACGGTACTAAATAAACTAGTAATAAAGCTTGCGCTCAGGGGACGATTATGAGTAAATGGCATCAACGGTTTGTAGTACAGACCTATTTATGTAAGCCATTTTAGTAAAGTTGTTCAAGTAAAAGCGATAATGTACCATCACTTCTTCGACGAATTTCCTTCTTAAGTGCCCATAAGTAATCCCTGGCAAACAGACCTTTTCATCGCCACATAGTGGCACAAATTATTATGAAGGAAGTATTTTATGTCTGACAAAATGACCGGTATTGTAAAGTGGTTTGACACTGGTAAAGGTTTTGGTTTCATCACTCCTGCTGAGGGCAGCAAAGATGTGTTTGTACATTTTTCCGCCATCCAGAGCAATGATTTCAAAACGCTTGATGAAGGTCAACGCGTTGAATTCACTATCGAAAAAGGTCAAAAAGGACCGTCTGCTGCTAACGTGGTTGCTCTGTAACCCACAGTAGATACAGGTTACCCGATCGCGACTGCGAGACTCACGTCATCTCAGTTTGACGATTGCCCGGTTCCTGAAAAATTCTAAGACCCCGACTCTGTCGGGGTTTTTTTTTATTTGTACGTAATGGTTTCACCGCCCGTGACCGTTAGTTAACGCTTTTAAAGACTTGACTTAGAGCGTACTCAAAGTCGTAGCATCATAAGGGTCAAGACGATAGTGCTACAAGAGGCAGGGTATGAAAATTGGGGAACTCGCCAGCCGGTGCGGGCTTACGGCCCACACGTTAAGATATTATGAACGTATCGGCCTGCTGCCCGATGTCCCACGGGACGGGGCGGGACAGCGACAGTATGATCGTTCGATCCTGATGTGGATTGCGTTTTTACAGCGCTTGAAAATCACCGGCATGCCCATTCGCGAAATGCTGCTTTATGCCCAACTCCGCCATGCGGGCTCCGCTACCGCGGCTGAACGTCTGCGCTTGTTGGCGTTCCACCGCCAGCGGGTACAGGCCAATATCATTGAACTGCAGTCCGCTCTTGTTGCCCTTGACGCAAAAATTGACGCTTACGCCAGCGCCGCTAACTCTCAAGAGGAATAAAAGATGAATAACCAGAAAGACCAAGACACGCTTACCCGATTTGAACGTGGCAACCTGGCCTTGGCGGCCATTGACGGCGAGGCCGGTGAACGCGTCGTCGCGGCCCTCAAGGATATTGCTCCGGACTTCGCACGTTATTTAATCGAATTTCCTTTCGGCGATATTTACTCCAGGCCCGGGCTCGATGTACGCGCCAGGGAGATCGCCACTATTGCTGCGCTCACAGCGCTGGGCAACAGCGCTCCCCAACTGGCAATTCATATCCAGGCAGGATTAAATGTCGGTCTACGTCGAGAAGAGATCGTGGAAATTATTATGCAAATGGCCGTATACGCCGGATTTCCCGCTGCGCTGAATGGTCTGTTCGCGGCAAAAGACGTTTTTTCCGCTTCAGCTTGACCTTATGGGTTAAATAATCATGTCCCCCCATTCACCATGGTAAATAGTATTTGATTTAACTTTTAAATCCCTGCGTTCGATTACATTGTTTCTGGCGTTCATAAGCCAATAATTTAATCATATTATAAGGGATTTAATTATGCCTGTGTCAAATGGTTGCTTTTTAAGTAAAGTCGGGGAATATCACACAAAAAATAATAGCAATGCCAATAAAGCGAAAATCAATAAAAGGAGATCGAGTCGATATATTCAAGGTAAAAATATCAATCATAAAATAAAAGGCACCATTGCGCTGATGGTGCTGGTTTCATTGATTGTCAATGTTTCACAGGCACATGCGGATTTTTCCGTGCGAATGGCTAACCCCCATCCCCATAACGTTAGGGATGTCACCGGGCACGCCGGCGGCTTCGATAATGCCAAGGGGGCGGCGTTTGGCATCCTGGTGGAAAAAGACCGATACGTTCCTTTTGCAAACAAGATGCGCCGGGTTGATAACATAAAAAGACATCATCCGAGCTATGATAAATCGCAAATAATAAGGTCTACAGAATCATTCAGTAAAAAAAGTGAAGTTGTTGAGGAACCATTCGAGAATAAATATTTTGAAAAATATGCTATACAAAAATGGAAAATCACAGAAACAATTAAATCTTTGAAGCAACGCTATATTGAGAATTTCCCTGATATAATTAATTTTGCTGCTCTCCAAATGAAACAGGCGATTTTTAATAAGACAGGCTTGCGGTTAGACCCGGATAAGATATATTTCCACCATTTTACGTCGGCACAAAATGACCCTACGGCGATAACCGGTTGGCGTCATGACTTGAGTAAACCCGTGGAATCCTGGACGGTCACCGAGTGTTTATTGAAAAATTTTCCCGCGGACGCGCGAGATAATATGGACGTGGTTGATCAAATGACGGGAATTTATCGCGTGCCTGCCGACGGCGCGGATTCGTTCGGCGGCGAAAACCAGGTGGCAATTAAACCATCAACGGTGGCAGGCATTGTGATTGAACTAGACTTCTTTGATTCTTATATAAATAAGCTTGCCCGCTATTGGAAAACGCGTTTTCAAGACATGATGAATCTCTATGTATTCCTGCAAGGCCTGGTTAGCGTTAATGATGATGTTAAAATGCATGATTTTTACCTTAAGGCTTTTAGCATAATCAACGACTCCCATAGAGAAGTGAAAAAATACCTTTTTGATATAAATGGATATCTGTCGACAGATATGATCATCTTGACGCCTAGTGATTCTTCTTTCCTGGCTGTCTATATGCCGCGAAGCGACCAAAAATTACTCAAATTTAAAGGGGCTGACGAAATAAGGGCCTGGTTTGCCAGTGCGTGCGCCGATGTAAACCGTCGCGACGAAATGGCGGGCTATTTCTCTCTCAAAGACCGGCAGGATGGCCTTTTTTATATCGGAGTAGATAGCTGGCTTACGCTGCTGGCGGACGTTCATAACCATGACGATGAATTAGAAAAAATCGGGTTAAGTCAACATGAAGTCACCGATACGCTAATTGAATTTTTGTCGGCGCGCCAGCAGTCACGTGCTATGGAAGATGCCGACTGCCTGATTAAATCCAATGCGGAAGTGCGGTTGGATATGGCGCTCAGATACTTTTCAGTGGTGGATATGGTTTTGCCCAACCCCATAACTCCCTTTGTCTCATTAGGCTTGGGGATAGAAAAAATGCTGAATGCCGATACCGAAACAGACCGTCGGACCGGCGCTAAGGTGGTCATCGGCGAAAGTATAAACATTGCATTGATGGCATTTTGCAGCGTGATTGAAAGCCGGTTGCCAATGTATTCCGAAAACGATTTGTCCTCCCTTCATCAACCTCTTGCCGGGGATTCGCTTACCAGCGTTTCCACCGGTATGCGGCAAGAGTATTTATCTATCAGCAATAATCCAAAATTCTTTAATTCAGTGCAAACACAGGCTAGTAAGTTTTTCTTAAAAACGCCAACCGCGGATCGGACTGTGATGAGAAATGCCAATATGAATCCCCTGGAGCTGGTGCGTATTGAAAATAAACAGATATCGCAAAGTAGAATCAGTCAACAAAGACTTCTTTATGTCGATAATCGCGGAATTTATGCGGATGAACAAGGCTATCTTGTGATCCTTTTGAAGGATAAAATTTATCGGCTGACGTCGACGGATAATGCCCAACTTTTTTTTGTTGGCGAACAATTGGAACAAGGAATAATCTTTTCCAGGAAAACCAAGAATTGGAAAATGGTTGATTATCAGCGTAAAAAATCAAGCGGATTATCCTCGCTCTGCCGAGCTCGGCGTGATGTATTGTCATCGGGACAATATTGTTTACGTTTCTCGGAACGTGTAAAAAATAGTTTGGATAAGAATATGCATTTTGGACTAAATTTTAAAGAGTTTTCCCAGCGGCTCATATTTGATGTTGCCAGAAATGTTTATGTTGATAAGACGGATAAGATGGAATATTTACTTTACGGCGACAAGTTATTTCTTATGAAAGAAGAGCCAAATGGCTATGCTATTTATGGTATCTCACCGCCTCACGGTGAACAAAAAATTATGCACGTTATCCCAAACAAGGGCAAGCACATACACTATTTATCCACGCGGATCGAGCAGCTTTGGGAAACGCTTAAAGTCGCAAAAATGTCATTGAAGCCGTTAACGATGAAAAGCCGACATGCGCTAAATATTGATGAGATAAATGCGATTGAAGAGTTAAAACGAACGTCGTCTTATCCTGTTAACCAATATTTGCTTAAAGGAGATCCGGCGGGGTATGAATCCGGCGCTATGAAAATTAAATTGGCCGAGCAAATAAAGAATGTGCGTTCCGCGCTAACAAAGTTGGGCGCGCATAAATGCACCGCGCGTAAACTCGGCATCATCACGGAAAGTGATTTCCAGAAATTGAAAACCAATGACATTTTTGAAAATGCTGGATTTGCCATCGCCTCGACCAAACAAATAACGGCATATAAAATTAAGCTCATTAATGAAAAAAATATTAGAGAAGTTGAATACGAATTTCACTTGGTCAATAATGGCTATCCGATAAGTCATCAGGCGAGCCGCTGGTATGATACGGAAATTCTTATTCCCGATGGCTGTTTTTTCAACATAATTAAAGTGAATGACCATACAATTGTGTTAGCGGAAAGAGAGTCTCCAGCAATTTTCCCCATCGATGCCGTGGTGAGGAAATTAAATTTCGGTACCCCAGATCTTGCACCATACCGCCTGGAACGCGAAAAAATAATGATGTTCGATTTCTTAAAATCCGATATAAACAAAGCAAAATATTCCTCTGTGTATATGGAAAAATATACTCCTATGCTGAAAGAGTTGGCGTTGCATCAAATAGGCCTTCCCGCTATTGAAGCCTATTCGGAAGCGGGCAGTGATTTCGTGAATCGCTGGTTACGTTTCGGCATCGATAGCGTCAATGAAATGTCCGTCAAGGCAAGCGCCGAAGCGCGGGCTATGTTGCTCGAATATTCGAATCTAAAGGATTTTACTCATCCGGTTTACCGTGCCGTATATTGCCCGCCCGGCGTCTATGGTGGCCTGATCAAAGAGGGTGATGTGATCATGGATCAGGGGTTTATGTCGGCCTCCGCGCTGCCGCTCAACAGCCTGGAATGGAAAACCGGCTGGAGTAAAGGGGTGTCACACCCCCGCGACGTGCCGGTGATTTTCATCATAGACAGCCAGGTGGGCAAGAAAATCGCCAGTACCCATTTATTGTTGGATCATATTATCATCCGCCCCCGAACACCGTGCAAAGTGGAAAGTATTTCCAGCGTGCTGGACGCCAAAGGCCAGCAGGTGAGCGTGGTTTGCCTGAGCCAGGGCGAAGACGGCGAGGGGGTCAAAGATATCTATTCCGGCGCGATGGTACCCAACCGCGAGATCATCTGAAAATAGCGTAACGATGTTCATCACTGCTTACAAGATAGGTGCCCGCCGGGCCGCTGGCGGAACGGCAAGGACCATGATGGTCTAGGCTGGTGGGGCGGTACCCAACGTAAAAAAGCGCTATCGGCTGCCCGATAACGCTTTTATTATTAAATAGTTAAGTAACGGTATCAGTTCATACCATACTTTTTCAATTTCTTACGCAGTGTACCACGGTTGATACCCATCATCAGGGCCGCGCGGGTTTGGTTACCGCGGGTGTATTGCATGACCATGTCCAACAGTGGCTGTTCCACTTCAGCCAGTACCAGCTCATACAAATCATTCACGTCCTGACCGTTTAATTGAGCAAAATAGTTCTTCAGTGCTTG
>JAATGH010000105.1 GCA_015654745.1 Enterobacterales bacterium | reverse complement strand
ACGTCTGGCGCCCGCCATGCGCTTAATGCATGACGAACCCGGCCATCCATGGCAGCTTAATGAGCTGGCCACCGCTTGCGCAATGTCGCGAACCGGATTTGCGACACATTTCAAAGCCGTCGCGGGCGTGGGACCACTAACCTATCTGACGCAATGGCGTATGGCGCTGGCAAAGCGCACCCTGCGCGAACAGTATGTGCCTCTTGAAATACTTGCCAACGATCTTGGCTATGGCTCAGAAAGTGCTTTCAGCAACGCCTTCAAACGATCAACCGGCATGGCGCCTACCCATTACCGGGACTATATTGGCAGGCGATAATACGCGTTGTCTCCCATATCGGCTAACCCGATAATCCTTACCCCTTCAATAAAACGGGCTACGGTTTCCGCCGGATCGCCGCCCAAATAGAGCAACAATGTGTTTAGCAATAGTTCGCAATAGAGCAATTATTCACCACCTATGAGCTAGTGGTTAATACGGGCATAATGGGCGTAGAGCGGTTTTACAAAACAACGGGCAAACTGAGATCCCGTTCGACGTTTTGTCGCATCGCCGCTTTGTATCGCCTGGGCGCTCTACCGGTGACACGCTTGAACGCAACGCTGAACGCGCTTTCGGAAGAATAACCGAGCGTTTCCGAAAGCTCCGCCAGTGAAGCGTTACCTTCACGTAATGCACGCTCTGCCAGGTGCATACGCCATTGAGTCAGATAGGTCAGCGGCGCGACACCCGCAACAGACTTGAAATAACCAGCGAAAACCGTTCGCGACATTGCACAGGCAGCAGCCAGTTCGGGAAGATGCCATTGATATCCCGGGTCGCCATGTATAAGACGAATCGCCGGCGCAATGCGGGGATCGCTGATCGCCCGCAACCGTCCGGACATTATCCGGTCTGTATTCTCAAGGTAGCTGCGCAGGATATGAAGAAACATGAGCTGCGCCAATTGCGTTGCAGCGAAATCAGAGCCTGGCCGGCCCCTTCGGTGCTCGCACACCAGTTGGTCGATCAACCACCCGATCGTGCTTGCTTCAACGCCACCCGCTCGGAGATGGATCATTGGCGGCAGATTATCGACCAACAGTTGACCGCAGGCCGAATCAAACTGCACGTGACCACCGAGAAAGAAGAAGTCTTCCCCCTCCCCTAGATTCAGGATCTGATGCGCTTCGCCAGCGTAAAGCGTCACGGCATCTAGAGCAGGCAAGCTCGGATCGCTGGCAAGTGAAAAACCACGCGCTGCCGTCAGCAGGAAAGCATCACCATCGCTGAACCGAATGGGTTCCTCACCGTCAATGGAAAGCCAGCAGGCACCGCGGGCGGCAATGAAAAACTTAACCCGAACAGGTGGCGGAAACCGAATCGCCCAGTCCCCGCCAGCCCAAAAACCACCTGAGATAACCGATCTGGCATTGACCAAAGCAAGCACATCTGAAAAGGGATCTTTATTCATATTCCGGACTATCGCTAAAGTTTTAGGTACTGAGAAGCATTCTTTATGCTTCACCAGTGAGGTAACGTTGTCAACAAGATAAACGTAATGAAGGAGACTGATCTTGTCTGATTCCCAATTACCAATTGGCTCAGGTTTTAAAGCGGCGTCCACGACATCTGAGGTCATCAGCGGCATTGATCTCACTGGTAAGGTTGCGATCGTTACCGGCGGTTATGCGGGACTTGGTCTTGAAACCACCCGCACGCTTGCCCTGGCTGGCGCGACAGTGGTTGTCCCCGTTCGCGACCTCATCAAGGCCAGAGCCGCACTAAATAGCATTAATAGCGTCGAAATCGAACCCATGGACCTGATTGATCCTAAATCCATCGACGCCTTCGCCGCTAGATTTCTGGATTCGGGGCGGCCGCTGCATATCATGGTCAACAGCGCCGGCATCATGGCGTTGCCACAGTTAACACTGGACGATAGAGGCTACGAATATCATTTCGCCATCAATCATCTCGGCCACTTCCAACTGACCACGCGGCTATTGCCAGCGCTGCGTAAAGCGAATGGCGCACGGGTAGTTTCAGTGTCGGCCTGGGCGCACCGATTGTCTGACGTCGTGTTTGATGATCCTTTTTTCCAACGCCGCGAGTATCAGCCAATGCTGGGCTACGGCCAATCGAAAACGGCCAATATTCTTTTTGCGACTGGTCTTGACATGCGTGAACAACAGCATGGAATACGCGCATTTTCACTTCATCCCGGCAGTATTGTTGATACCGACCTTGGCCGAAATTTCAGCCGTGATCAATTGCTAGCGTTTGGTGTTATCGATGCGGATGGCAAGCCGATTATTGATCCGCAGAAACAGCTCAAGACCGTTGAGCAAGGCGCCGCAACACAGGTCTGGTGCGCCACCCATCCACAGCTTGAGAATATCGGCGGCGTCTATTGCGAAAACGTCGAGATAGCACGCCTGGTGCCTCCTGACGAAAGCACCGATTGGGGACCGGACGATTCCACCAGAAAGCTGGGCGTCATGCCGTACGCAATCGATCCTGACCACGCGAACCGATTATGGAAACTCAGCGAAACTCTCTTGAAGTAACAGCTCGACAGGTTACAGCGCTTACGCGCGTCAAAAGCCGGGATGGAGGCCCTGACGATGACCTTTGCCCGTGAATTGAAAGGACGCGATATCACCGTCAATGCCGTAGCGCCCGGACCTACGGAGACGGATGTGCTGTTTGCCGATCTTGCTAATAGCAAAAATGGCGAACAAATGCGTCAAAGGCTTGTTGACGCTGTTCACTTGCAGCGCATTGGTACTCCCGAGGATATTGCGGAAATCGTTCTTGCTCTTGCCGGACCTGTACGCTGGGTGAACGGCCAGATTATCCATACCAATGGCGTCTTCATCTAAGCACTCTCAAACGGAGAAACATCATGACCACGCCACAATCTCCCATTAATTCAGGCTTTGGACCTGCGTCGACAACATCTGATGTCATCCGGGGTATCAATCTGGTCGGCAAAGTCGCGATAGTTACCGGCGGCTATTCCGGACTGGGCCGCGAAGCCGTACGGACCCTCATTTCCGCCGGTGCCCGCGTTATTGTGCCGGCGCGCGATGTCGGGCGCGCGAAAAAGTCGCTTGAGGGTATTGGGCCTATAGAAATCGATGAGATGGACCTGCTTGACCCGGCGTCCATTGATGCCTTCGCCAGGCGATTTAATTCGTCAGGCCTGCCGCTTCACATGCTGGTCAACAGCGCCGGCATTATGGCGCTTCCGGAACGAACATTGGATGCACGCGGCTATGAATTGCATTTCGCCACCAATCATCTCGGCCATTTCCAGCTCACTGCTCGGCTCTGGCCGGTGCTAAAGCGCACCCATAACGCACGAGTCATTTCGGTTTCGTCCATGGGGCATCGCTTTTCGCCCGTTGTCTTCGACGATATTCATTTCCAGAGCCGGCCTTATAACCCATGGGCAGGTTACGGTCAGTCCAAAACCGCCAATATTCTTTTTGCCGTTGAACTCAATGAGCGCGGCAAAAAAGACGGCGTGCGTGCTTTCTCACTGCATCCGGGCGGTATTCCGGGCACCGGACTGGAACGCCATGTCCCGATCGAGGATCTGAAAGCGGCGGGGGTAATCGATGACAATGGTGATCCTCTGATCGATCCCGCCAAAGACATCAAATCTATCCCGCAGGGTGCGGCGACACATATCTGGTGTGCAACTAGTCCGATGCTCGACGGCATGGGCGGCGTCTTCTGCATCGACTCGGATATCGCACCGCTGATGCCTGAAAACTGCAAGACTTCTCAATTTTTGAGAGTCATTCCGGGAAACGTAGCAATGGTGTCGCACCTTATGCCGTAGACCGCGAAGCGGCTACGCGCCTGTGGGAGATCAGTGAACAGATGACTGGTGTGAGCTTCCCTGAATAAATTGCTAATTGTCATATCAATCTTCTGCTATCAGTACTTTCCAGTCGCAGAGCAAACGCTGTTCAGTTCATCAAAAGGAAAAACCATGTCTCAAACTGTACTCATTACCGGCTGTTCATCGGGCTTTGGCAACGCTGTGGCAAAACTTTTTGCCGAACGCGGCTGGAACGTAGTCGCAACCATGCGGCAACCAGAAGCTGGCACCGCTCTCGCGGCGCTCGACAATGTACTCGTCGCACGCCTCGACGCTCAGGATCGTGCTAGCATCAGTTCAGCTATTGTTCGGGGTATCGAACGTTTTGGCAAAATCGATGCCGTGGTCAACAACGCAGGTTTTGGCCTCTATGGCATTTTCGAGTCCGTCCCGTATGAAAAAATGCTGGAGCAGTTCGAAGTAAATGTCTTTGGTCCAATGGAAGTCATACGGGCCATCCTGCCCCACTTTCGCGCCAATAAGGCGGGCGCGATAGTTAATATCTCATCAGGGATGAACGTGTTTGGTCTGCCGACCGGATCACCCTACATCGAACGCGAGGATCGCCCTTCCTCGTGCGCCAGGCACTTTTCAATCCAGTCCCGGTTAAACCCCACCTCATTAAGCAGCGTGGAGCCGGTACGGCGCAGATCGTGGACAGTGAACGGCTCCAGCGGCAATCCGTT